>JBCDEP010000143.1:0-17227 GCA_039179675.1 Cyanobacteria bacterium P01_G01_bin.67 | reverse complement strand
TTAATATTTTGAACATTTTTCTCCTGTTGATTGAGACATTCCTCCTCAGCCACATCATAAGAGTTAATTGTTGTTCATTTAGACGTCAATATTATCTAATTCTACTAATAAAAGAGCTTCAGCCTCTGCATCACTTAAAGCATCTATTCGGGTAAAATCTTTATCCTGTTTAAGGCTATAGTTGTTATCATTTTTAGCTTTCGATTCCTCTTTGAACATAATACTTGTTAAGTATTTAGCAAATTTTCTGACGCTAGAATAGTCAAAAATATCTGTAGATGACAACTTTAAGTCAAAGCTTGATTGAATTTTATTTTTTAATTCTATTGAGGCTAAAGAATCCAATCCTAGTTCAGAGAAACCATCGTCTATATTGATTAAATTGAAATCTTTAATACCTAGAATATTAGTTAATTCTTCGATAATTTGGTTGGTAACAAATGTTTGACGGTGGGCAATATCGGCTGTTAGTAATTTTTGTTTAAGATTACTTTGAGAATTATCTGCTTTTGATTTTGCTTCTGATTCAATAAAGTTAGCGAAAAAAGCTGTAGCATGGTGATGCTGTTGCCAGACTTGCCAGTTAATAGGAATTACACCTATTTGAGGTGGTGGATTTAATAATAATTGTTCCAAAATTGCGATCGCCCTTTGAGGTTCAATACTGCCGATTCCTTGTTGTTTTAATCTTGCTGTAACAAGGTTATTTGACGCTAATCCTGTATTTTGCCAGGCACCCCAATTAATCGAAATTGCAGGTAGTCCTAAACTGCGACGAGCGTGAGCTAGAGTGTCTAGGAAAGCATTAGCAGCGCAATAATTGGCTTGTCCTGCTGAACCAATTAAAGAACTTGCCGACGAAAACAAAATAAAGTTATCTAGGTCGTATTTTTGGGTTAATTGGTGTAAATTCCAGACGCCTTGTACTTTAGGGGCGAGAACTTGGCTAAAGCTTGACCAGTCTTGGTTTAATAGTGGGCGATCGCTGGTCACTCCCGCACAGTGAATTATTCCTTTTAAGGGTGGTAAATCTGATTCGATTTGTAAGAGAGCCTGGGCTAGTTGATTTGTATCAGCAATATCTGCTTTAATGAGGTTAACTTGGACAGTTTCTTGTAATTTTTCCAGACTAGCCTTTTGTTCAGGTTTAACGTCACTACGTCCTATTAAGACTAGATTTTTGATTCCTTTAGTGGTTAACCACTCTGCTAGATGTAAGCCAATGGCACCCATCCCACCTGTGATCAGATATGTCCCATTCCCAGTGATATGAGTAGGGGTAAATTGCGATTCGCCCTTACTAGGTTGAACTATCTGAGTTTCAATTGAAATAATTATTTTTCCTTGATGTTTGCCCTGCTGCATATAGCGAAAAGCAGCGATGGTATTGTCCCTGGGAAAGACCTTGTGGGGTAAAGGTTTTAGGTATTGGGAAACAAATTGCGATCGCAACTCAAAGAGCATCTGCTGAATTAATTGGGGATTATTTTGGGTAATTTGCCAGAGATCGACAACGGAGTATTTAACACTTGGTCTTAACTTCGCTACATCTGCTGGAGACCAAATACCTTGCTTACCTATTTCGATAAAATGTCCTTGATTATTTAGTACCCCTAAACTTTTGGTCATAAATTCCCCAGCAAGGGAATTGAGGACAACATCTACTCCTTGTCCGTTGGTTGCTGACATAATCTCATTAGCAAAATCCAGACTACGGGAATTCATGATCTTTGTTACTCCCAGCGACTTGAGTAATGACCACTTGGGGGGAGATGCCGTCGTAAAAACCTCTGCACCTCGCTGTTGGGCAATTTGGATGGCGGCTAAACCCACTCCGCCTGCTGCGGCATGAATTAAGATTTTTTCCCCTGGTTGCAATTGGGCTAAATGGACAAGAGTATAGTATGCCGTGAGAAAGGTTACGGGAATAGTGGCGGCTTCTGCATCACTAAGGGATAGTGGTTTATTGATAGCTAAGAGAGAGTTGACGGTGAGATACTGGCTAAAGCTGCAATCTGAAATTGCCATTACTTCATCACCAGGTTGAAAGTTAGTTACTGCTGTACCTACTTTAGTTACTATTCCTGAACATTCCAAACCGAGAAACCTAGTGTCATCAGGATATAGGTTTAAAGCTACCATCACATCACGGAAGTTTAATCCAGTAGTTTTAACCTCGATTTCGATTTCGTTAGCTTCGGGTGATTTACGAGTTGTGGCTTGCCAGCTTAAGCTATCTAAATTACCTGGACTATTTAGCTGAAGCTGTAAATTATTTTCAGGATAAGTTTCCGAGTCACCATTACTTATTTGATCGCGGGATAATATATCCGATCTAACTAACCTAGCTACATAACGCTGGTTATGACGATATCCCACCTGTTCATTTTCCCTGGCGCAGATTTCCTGAAATATATTATCTGCTGAGTTATCTAACGAATCAAAGTCTATGCCCACACATAATAAATCAGGATATTCTAGAGCGATCGCTTTTTGCATTCCCCAGAGACAAGACTGTCTAATTCCTGATGTTAACTGATCGTTATTTACGGGTTGAGCATTGTGGGTAACAAACCATAGGGGAATACTAGCTGCATGTTCGATGATAGCCTGGACTAAATATAAGTAACTTTGGCACTCTTGCCAGTCTTCGTTGGTATCTAAACTCCAGAGATAGATTATGCCTGCAATGTCTGACTGTTGCTGGATTAAATTCTTAAATGCTGCGGAAAAATCGTATGCGGAGTTGCGCGTAATAATATGGGATAGCTGCTGTTGAGATTTGAGTAGGGTAGCTAATTGATCACCAATAGCTGTACTGTTAGCAAAAATTAGCCAGTTACCAGTTTTATTTAATACAGAAGATTTTTTGGTAACAGGCTTTTTGATCCATTGCTGTTGATACAGCCAATCATGCCAATGAGGTTGAGAATTAACCCTCTGAGATTTTAAGCCACTGAGTTTGATAATTAATTCACCGCGATCGCTATATAGCCACACATCTGCTGAGATAATTTTATTGTGGATATTATCTTGATTTAATTTGAGATAACTCCAAACACGCCGTGGGGGAAGTTTACAGACATCTAGTTGTTCTAGGGCGACAGGAATATAGCCAGTAGTAGCCAACTCCGCAGGTAAAGCAGCAAATAATATTTGTAAGCAAGCATCGAGAAGTGCAGGATGAACATGATATTGCTTGCTATCTATATCAGTCGGTAGTTCAATGAAGCCTAGAGCTTGATTATCTTGCTTCCAAAGTTGTTTTATTCCCTGGAAGTTTTTACCATAATTAATGCCACGTTGCTGACACTGAAGATAGTGCTGTTGAATATCTAGTTCGGCATGATTAAATTTGAGTTTAATTGCCGCTAGCTGTTGTTCTGTGATCTCTATCTCTGGATTTAATACCCCAAGCTTCCCCGCACAGTGTAATTGCCATTGGTCGCCATCTGAACTATATATTTCCCAACTATTAAGATCTGATTCAGGAGTATAGATAAATTGAATTTCTGGTATTAAATCTAACTTAGTGTCGATTATCAGTGGCGAGGTGATACTAATATCTTTGAGGGTTAACTGTGTAGTTTTAAGCTGATTTACTCCTGCTGCGATCGCCATTTCTAAATAGGCAGTACCAGGGAAAATCACTTGACTATTGAAGCGATGATCTTGCAACCAATTAATAGTTTCGGGTTGCAAGTAAGATTGATATATAGTTTGTTTGATAGGAGAATAAATCGGCTTTCCTAATAAAGGATGAATTGTCTTTTCGAGCGAGCTTTCTTCATATTGATTCGAGTAAGATACAGGCTCTAGCTGATGCAAATCAAACCAGTATTTTTGTCGTTGAAAAGGGTAGGTTGGCAGAGATATTTTATTTCTCTTAGCAACTCGATTTACTTCTGTCCAATTAATATCTTCCCCTGCAATATAAAGTTGAGCTAAGATTTCTAATAATTGTTGCCAATCATTCTTTCGAGAATCGAGACTAGGCAGAAATAATCTATGGTCTAAAATGCTTTGTGCCATAGTAATTAGAGTTGGTTTAACTCCAATTTCCAGGAATATATTTACCTGTTTTTGTTGTAAATATTTAATACTGTCTGTAAATAAAACTGGTTTTATAATATGCTCTAGCCAATAATCAGGAGTAGCAATAGTCTCATCAGCCAAATTACCTGTCGCATTAGAAACGATTGGTATTTGAGGCAGAGAGTAATCAATAGTTTGGGCTACGACTTTAAACTCTTCGATCATCGGCTTCATCAAAGGAGAATGAAACCCATGAGATACGTTTAAAAATTGATTTTTAATACCTAATGAATCTAATTCCCTAGCAATTTGCTTAATCTCAGTTTTTAAGCCAGATAAAACTAGATGAGAACCATTATCCGCAGCCAGATAAATATTTTTAGTTAATAAATTATTAATTTGATCTCTACAAGTAAAGACAGCCAGCATAGTTCCATTATCAGGTAAACTTTGCATCAGCTTGGCTCTAGCCGAAACCAATTTTAAAGCAGATTCCAAACTAAATACTCCTGCGATCGCAGCAGCAACATATTCCCCTAGACTATGACCGAGCATTATTTCAGGTTTGATGCCCCAAGATAACCATAATTGCGCTAAAGAATATTCAATTATAAATAATAAAGGTTGGGTATATTCTGTTTGATTCAGATCGAATTTATATTCCCATAGGGGCGAACGGCTGTTCGCCCTTAGAAATGATTTATCATAGTAAGGGCGTATAATTTTCAAACAGCGATCGACTGTATTTTTAAACCCAGAATGAATATCATATAGCTGTTGTCCCATCCCAACATATTGTGAACCTTGTCCTGTAAAAAGGAAGGCAATTTTATGATGATTTTGAAGAGGATTTAATTTAGCTACTTCGGATAACTTTGCTGCTAACTCTGATTTGTCTCTCGCAACAAGACCCAAACGATAATCGAAGTGATGCCTGCCGATATTACTTGTAAAACAAATATCTTGTAAACCAACATCAGGATACTTAGCTAAATACTCTTGATAGTTACTAACTAAATCAGTTAAAGCTATTTTATTCTTGGCAGATAAAGTTAATAAATAGGCAGGAAGAGTATCATTAACTTCTTCATTGGGGGGAATAAACTCTTCTAAAATTACGTGAGCATTAGTGCCACCAATCCCCAGAGAATTAACCCCTGCACGACGAGGTTTTTGATCCTCCTGCCAATCCTGTAACTGCGTATTGATATAGAACGGACTGTTGGCAAAATCTATTTGAGGATTAGGTTGCTGGAAATGCAAACTGGGAGCAATTTGACGATGATACAAACACAGCGTAGTTTTAATCAATCCCACAATGCCCGAAGCCATTTGTAGATGTCCCACATTGGTTTTAACAGAGCCGACCGCACAATAACCGCTTTTTCTGGTATCATCCTGATATGCTTGGGATAATGCTGTGATTTCAATTGGATCGCCTAACTTAGTTCCTGTACCATGTGCTTCAACATAACCCACAGACTGCGGCGATATATCAGCAAAGGCTAATGCCTCAGCAACAACTCTAGTTTGTCCGTCTACATTCGGTGCCAGATAGCCTACTTTAGACCCCCCATCATTGTTAGTCGCCGAACCTTTAATTACACCATAAATGCGATCGCCATCCTCAATCGCTCGATCCAATAGCTTTAAGACCACTATCCCTGCACCACTGCCAAAAATCGTCCCTGCGGCAGCAGCATCAAAAGCGCGACAGTGACCATCGGGAGACAAAATCATTCCTTCTTGGTGTAAATAACCCATTTTTTGGGGAGAATGGACTGAAACACCCCCCGCAAGAGCAAGGTCACATTCGGAGTTGAGCAGACTTTGACAAGCTAAGTGAACTGTTACTAAAGATGTGGAACAGGCAGTTTGCACATTAACACTAGAACCCTGTAAGTTGAGTTTGTAAGATGTTCTCGTGGTCAGGTAGTCCTTATCATTGGCAGTAGTAACCTGAAAACCACCCATTGAGCTTAAATTGATTACCCGTAAATCATCTTGGCGATCAATTGTATGGCGATGAGGGTAAATGTTATTCAAAAGATAAGTATTAGTTGCCGCACCACCGTAAAGACTAATTTCCCCTGAATAAGTCATCGGATCGTACCCTGCATCTTCCAAACTCTCCCAGGCACATTCCATAAATAAACGCTGCTGAGGATCTAACAATCGGGCTTCCTTAGGTGAATAACCCCAAAAGTCAGCATCAAAAGCTTCAATATCTTCTAGAATCGGGCTAGCTTTAACATAATTAGGATTATTCAGTAATTCCCTGTCTACCCCTGTATCGAGAATTTCTTGATCCTCAAACCAACTAATAGACTCCACACCATTGCTTAAATTATGCCAAAACTCCTCTAGATTATTAGCGCCAGGAAACCGACAGGACATGCCAATAATTGCCACATCTTTATTCCCTATCGCTTGACGACGTAACTTACCTCGACGTTGACCCTGTTGTTTTGCTCCAGACTCTTGATGCGAGTTCAAATAATTTGCCAAAGTCTTAATCGTCGCATATTGAAACAAAGTTACTGCTGACAGAGAATGATAAGACGAAGTTAGCTCACTTAATACCTGCATCAGCAACAGTGAATTACCTCCTAACTCAAAGAAATTATCCTTAACACCTACCGTCTTTAGATTTAAAACTGATTGCCAAATTGTCACTAAATTTTGCTCGATCGCAGTTTCTGGTAACTCTTGTTGACTTAAATCTCTCTGGTCAATTAACTTCTCGATTTCGGAGATGATGGTATCAAACTCTCCTGCGGCAAATCTTTGACAAAGCTGCGATCGCTGAATCTTGCCGATTGCTGTTTTGGGAATCGTTTCTTTAGTCACAGGAATAATATATGTCGGGGTGACACCAAGTTGCTCAAATACACCCTTACGAATCTGTTTAACTAGTTGGTAGAGACTTTCTGATTCTTGCTCTGTACTATGAAAAAAGATTGCTATTTGCTCTTGCTGGTAACGATCTTTGACTCCACAAGCCGCTGTATAAGAAATTGAGATTCCTGGTATCGCTTCAACTACCGTTTCGATCTCATGATTGAAATAATTGATCCCATTAATAATAATGACATCCTTCTGACGACCAGTAATGGTGAGTTGTCCATTCTGTAAAAACCCCAAATCTCCCGTATTAAACCAACCTTCAACCGTAAATACCTTATTATCTAACTCAGGTTGCCGATAATACCCTGTCGTTACCGTTGCCCCTTGCACCTGTAATAAACCAATCTCCCCTTCAGGAAGCAGATTGTC
The DNA here is from genome assembly GCA_039179675.1 of Cyanobacteria bacterium P01_G01_bin.67. GTDB lineage: Bacteria > Cyanobacteriota > Cyanobacteriia > Cyanobacteriales > Xenococcaceae > Waterburya. The sequence continues at coordinate 9,916 of JBCDEP010000143.1, read as the reverse complement.
GTCATCATTCACAATTCGCAGAGAAACCCCAGGAATTGGCGCACCTACTGACACAAATTCCCGATCCAGATGAAGATAAAAGTCATGGGAATGGGCTATTCCTGAACAAGTTTCCGACATCCCATAACCAGGACTAACTACAGTCGGTGATAAACCATAGGGTTCCAGTAATTCTAAGAAACGTTGAGTGGTTTGTCCTACCACGGCTTCGGCACCATTACCCATCCAGCGCAGGCAAGATAAATCCCAGCTTTGAAGAGCAGTATCTTGTAACCGATCATTGACCAAGTTATAGGCAAAGTTCGGACTCCAGGTAGCAGTAACTCGATACTCATGGATTAAATTCAACCATTGCAGCGGATTTTGCAGAATTAATTCACTTTTGACTTGAATTTGCTGACATCCCAGATATACTTCCGTTAAATGAAACATGACTAAACTGGCAACATGTTCTAAAGGCATCCAGTTCAAAGTAATATCCTGCTCATTTAACTGATTTACTCTAGCCATGCCATAGATACTAGCGAGCAGATTTCGTACCGATAGCTTGACCCCCTTAGGCTTGCCCGTACTGCCAGAAGTAAACAACAATAAAGCTAGATCATCTAAGCTGCCACAATGCCAAGCAGCATCAGGTTCATTTGCTAATAAATCATTAACTTTAGCTACTGTAAAATTTTTATTCTGCTGGACGTCAGTAATAACCAAGGGTGAATCGCACAACTCCCAAGTCTGATAGAGTTTGCTGTCTCCCTGAGATTTTACATCGGGTTCGACTCCCATAGGAATTGGCACAAATCCCCCCAAAAAACAGCCCCATAAGCAGGCTAAGAAATAATGCGGATCTTGAATTTGGAGTAATACCAGATCTTGTGGCTTTAAGCCAAGCAATCTTAAGGAGTTTAAAATTCTTTGGGCTTCAGTAAATAAATCACTGTAGGATAAAAAATCTGCCTGTCCTTGCTTGTCTCCAGAGCAAAAGATCATTCCCTTATTGCTAGATGCAGCATGCTTCAGCAGTGCCGATAAATTAGTAGTGGCACTAGCAGAATCGGGTAAAACAGCCCCGTGACAAAGAGACATACCTATCTGTTTTTTATCCAACTGTTTCATAGACTCTTTTAGACTCACTCACTACCGATTTATCAAATTTAGAGTTACTTTATAGCAAATTGTCATTGCTGAGGCGATTTTATCTGAGAAAATGCATTTTATTTCCCCAGCCGACATATTGTTGGTTGCTATTGTGTTACTGTTTGGTGATGAAAACGATCCCCCTGACAATTTTTGACGAAACCCTTAGAGATGGAGAACAACAAGTAGGCGTTTTCTTTGATGCCGCAACCAAACAAGATTTGGCTCAATTAATCGCTCAAACAGGAGTGCCCTACATCGCAATCATGCCTGCAATTCATCAGACAGAAGCCCAGCTAGCTCAAAATCTGATTAACCAAGGCATGAAACACACCCTGATCGCCTCAACCATGATGGGGGAAAGTCATATCAATCGATCGCAAGCATGTGGTGTGGAGACAATTATTCTCTTTAATGCGGTTAGCGATCGCCTGCTTTATTTAAGAGATCCGTTGGTACGCCAACAATCTCTGTCCGAAACTCTGGAAGTAATCAACCAGATTCGTCATCGCATGCTAGATAAAGTTCTGGCACATTTAAAATACGCCACGGCGAAAGGACTCAAGATTTGTTTTGCTGCCGAAGATGCCAGTCGGGCAGATTTTGACTTCTTGGTGGAATGTATCACCAAATTCCATCCTTACATAAGTCATTTCCTACTCTGTGATACAGTCGGTATTCTGAGTCCCGAAAGCACTAGACAATGGATTCGCAATCTAATTGAATTTACAGGCAATCAAACTCCTCTGACTGTCCATTTTCACAACGATCTCGGTTTAGCCTTAGAAAACACCATTCAGGCAATTTTAGCGGGTGCGACGGGGATTTCTGGAACTTTTGGTGGTATTGGCGAAAGAGCAGGTAATGTGGCGATTGAACAGGTACTTAACGGTTTAAAACTCCGCTATGACTTGCAGGTCAAAGGGATAAATTACTCTGCTTTAGCAGACGTGACTCAATATTTAGCAAATAAAGGCTTTTATGCCAATCCACCTTACTCCCCTGCTAGCTTACGCTACGAAACAGGAATTCATGTAGACTCCTTATGCAGCGATCGCTCTAGCTATTATCTGTTTGCTCAGGGTGAGCCTGAAGTTTGGTTTGGCAAGTTTAGCGGTTCAAGCAATTTTCAATATCTATTTGAACAGCTGTTAAATCAACCTTTACCTGCCGAAAAATATTGCGAGTATCGAGAAAAAATCAAAAATTTATCAATTCAACAAAAACGCTCTTTTTCAGCAGATGAAGTTTTAAATCTGTTGAATTGGGGATAGCTGCTGCAAAATAATTGGCGATCAACGTCAGTTCGACAGATTTGCTCGGTAGTGGAATTTTCCAAGTTAGACAACGAAGTCATAGGCTTTTTTCTGTTCCCTGTTCCCTGTTCCCTGTTCCCTCATCAAAACTAATAAATTTTGTACTCATTGAACTCACGTCGATCAATTAAAACAAAAGTTAAGAAAGCCAGCACACTCAGCTTAAGGTTTCTTGCTAATTACCGACAATCGGGTTACATAACTCAATTAGAGTTCCTTGAGGATCGCGCAGATAAGCTACGGTTTGCTTCCAAGGTTTAAGCTGTGGCGGCTGTACTGCGATCGCACCTTCTGTTATGGCTTGCTTAAATACCTGCTCTACCTTATCGGTAACTAAAACTAATTCCATGCCCAAGGGCAAAGTCTTGACATCAGCAGAAAGATATCCCTCGGGCAAATTCATCTTGCCTAATTGATGATTAGCAAAGCCAATCACCGTATCGCCAGTAGCTAACTCACCATAATCATTACCCTCATGAAGAAATTTAGTGGTAAAGCCAAAAGCGCGACGATAAAAATCTAATATTTCAGGAACATTTGCCACGTAGACTATGGTGTAACCAAACTTGATGTTCATTTTGTTAATTTATATTTAGATAATCAGGCGCTCAAGCGAGATTCTTGCTCTTAATTACTATCCTATGCTCAATTTTCAATATTCCAGTTTGATTGATGCCTCTGTCGAAACAGTCTGGAGATTTCACGAACGTTCCGATATCCTCGATCTTTTAACTCCTCCTTGGCAGCCTGTAACCATAATTCGCCGCGAGGGAGGTTTGGGTGTGGGCGCAATTAGTGAATTTCGTCTGTCTCTAGCGGGTATTCCAATTCGCTGGATTGCTACTCATACTGAGTGTGAGCCAAACCGCCTGTTTGTAGACCGACAAACTGAGGGACCAATGGAGTCTTGGGTTCATCGTCATGAACTTGTGCCTAAAAACGGTAAAACTCAATTAACCGATGCGATCGCTTATGAAATTCCTGGGGGTTTCTTGACGGAATTACTTTTGGGTTGGTGGGTTGATGCTCGTCTCAAAGATATGTTTCGCTATCGTCATCAGGTGACTAAAGACAACTGCGAGAATAATATATAGCAATCCTGGTTAAGTTGTAAGAATTGGCTAATTCAAAAGGTTATGGTGTTAAAAAGGAGGAATTGAGTGGCTTAGAGTTTAAGTTACTGTTACTTCTACCTCCACATTTCCACGAATCGCTTTGGAGTAGGGACAAAGCTGATGTGCTTGTGCCACTAACTTTTCAGCAATTTCTCTCTCTATATTAGGCATTTCAACCGATAATTGGGCAGCAAGCATATATCCACCATCATCGGGATCTCTGCCAATGGTAACGGCACAACTTACCGTTGCTTGAGATGCATCAATTCTTAACGATCTGGCTGCTAAAACCATCGAACCATGAAAACAAGCGGCATAACCCGCAGCAAAAAGTTGCTCTGGATTAGTTCCTTGTCCATTATCGCCTAATGCAGTCGGAAATGCCAAATTTAAATCTAATATTCCGTCAGAACTACGAGCATGACCTGACATACGAGCATGACCCTCTTGCCCTGAACTAACGGTTACTACAGCAGTATACATAGGTTTCATTACAATACCTTCATATTTCTGACCCAATTGCTGCATTAGTTCTTCTGTAGTGGGCTTCATAACTTCTTTTTATTCTGATTTGATTGTCAGTATTTTAACTTTTAACACTGAAATAGTAGCAAAGCAATTTGTGACCAATGGTCAAGTTAGATCTGAAAATTATCAATAATCTACACATATTTTGTTTGAAAATCACCTTGGATCTTTTTCTTGATAGCTATTCAATGATTGTATTTAACAATAATATTTAATGTTTAGATTTTTTTTTGTAAGTGTATCAATAAATTACAGATTTGTTCAGAGAGATAACTTTTATCGTAGACTGAAGCACTAAGTTTAGTTATAAATTAAAATAATCAATTTGAGATGTCAGATCGGGCAGAAAGAAATACCTCAAGGGAGCAGCAAGAAGACCAAGAGCTAAGAATGCACAGGCATAAAGCATACTGGAAAGCTAATATCAATCTCATTCGTAATCTGCTAATTATTTGGGGAGTTGTTTCTTTAGGTTGCAGTATCTTACTGGTGCCATTACTAAATAACTTTAATTTTGGGAGTCTACCTTTGGGTTTTTGGATAGCACAACAAGGTTCGATTTTTACCTTTGTAATTCTGGTTTTTATCTATGCCATAAAGATGGATAAACTCGATCGCAAGTATCACCGAAAATAGCTAATTAATATTAACTAAATATCTATAACTAAATACTATGTCTGTTGAAGCGTGGACTACAGTTTTTGTCATTATTTCATTTATTATCTATTTATATATCGGTTGGCGATCGCGGGTCAAAGATAGTAAAGGTTTTTTTGTTGCCGATCGCGGTATTCCTGCGATTGCGAATGGTGCGGCTACGGCTGCTGATTGGATGTCGGCAGCTTCCTTTATCTCGATGGCTGGGATTATTTCGTTTTTGGGCTACGATGGCTCGATATATTTGATGGGGTGGACAGGGGGGTTTGTGCTACTGGCATTATTACTCGCTCCCTATCTTCGCAAGTTTGGTAAGTATACTGTCCCTGACTTTGTTGGCGATCGCTATTATTCAGTTACTGCCAGATTAGTAGCTGTCGTAGCTGCGATCTTCGTCTCGCTGACCTATGTAGCAGGGCAAATGCGGGGGGTAGGCATTGTCTTTAGTCGCTTTTTGCAGGTAGATATCAATACCGGTGTGATTATCGGCATGGTAATTGTGGCATTTTTTGCTGTACTTGGTGGCATGAAAGGGATTACCTGGACTCAGGTAGCTCAATATACGGTCTTGATTGTGGCATATCTCATTCCTGCGATCGCGATTGCCTTAATTCTGACGGGAAATCCCATTCCCCAAGTGGCATTTAGCTTTAGCGATATTGTTGATAAGTTAAATCAGGTTCAATTAGATTTGGGTTTTGCCGAATATACCCAGCCTTTTGCGAATAAATCCATGCTGGATGTCTTATTTATTACCATCGCCTTGATGGTGGGTACTGCGGGACTACCTCATGTAATTGTGCGTTTTTATACCGTGCGCTCTACCCGTGCTGCCCGTTATTCCGCTGGTTGGGCATTGTTATTTATTGCGATTCTTTATACTACTGCTCCTGCGGTGTCTGCTTTCGCTCGTTATAACTTAATTGATAGTTTGCATGATAAAACAGTGACCCAAGTAGAACAGTTGGATTGGGCAACAAAATGGTCAAATACAGGGTTACTAGGATTTGATGATAAAAACGGTGATGGGAGAATCTCTCTTACCCCAGAAGAATCCACCAGCGAAATTACAATTGACCGCGATATTATTGTGCTGTCTACTCCAGAAGTAGCGAACCTCGCTCCCTGGGTAATTGCTTTGGTTGCAGCAGGAGGGTTAGCGGCTGCTTTATCTACGGCATCAGGATTGTTATTAGTAATTTCTAGTTCTATGGCCCACGATGTTTACTACCGTATTCTTAATCCCCAAGCTTCCGAATCGCAACGGGTAATGGTCGGCAGGATTATGGTCGGCTTCGCTGTGGCGATCGCTGGTTACTTCGGAGTCAACCCCCCTGGCTTTGTCGCGGAAGTAGTGGCATTTGCCTTTGGATTAGCTGCTGCCAGCTTTTTTCCCGTCATTATTTTAGGTATCTTTGATAAACGTACCAATCGCGAAGGTGCGATCGCAGGAATGATAATAGGCTTAGCTTTTACAGCTTTCTATATTATCGGCGTCAAGTTTTATGGCATGTCGCCTTGGTTTTGGGAGATATCTCCTGAAGGGATTGGCACCGTGGGCATGGTACTTAACTTTTTCGTCACCTATACTGTCTCCCGTCTGACACCACCACCACCATTAGAGGTTCAGCAATTGGTGGAAAGCTTGCGATCGCCAGAAGAAGATGTCATTCCCTTATCCGATCTGGGAGAAGAACAGTTAGATTAATATTAAATTGCCATGTGATATACAAAGCATTTCTTTTTTAGCTCTTAGCTTTTAGATATTCGATTGAGATTTAAAATTGCTGAGAATCATACCAAAATTAACCAACACCTAGAATTTCATAGCATTGAAATTGCTTCGTATGCTAGCATAAACAACGGTTACGGGATGTGGCGCAGCTTGGTAGCGCACTGCTTTCGGGAAGCAGGGGTCGGAGGTTCAAATCCTCTCATCCCGACTATATAGTAGGATAGACTTTTGAGGCGTTTTGCCTCTGTAGGTCATAAAACTATATTCATCATTGTGATCCAAAAATGACCCAACTAGTAGCCTCTTTATCTATTCTGTAAGTTAAGTGAGTCCATTTATGCCTCACAGCACAATTAACAAAAAATAAGCTGAAAAACGTCAGTTCGATAGATTTGCTTGGTAGTGGAATTTTCCCAGTTAGACAACGAAGTCATAGGCTTTTCCCCGTTCCCTGTTCCCTGTTCCCTCATCAAAACTAATAAATTTTGTACTCATCGAACTCACGTTGAAAAGAGATGCAATAGGGAAGCAAGGTTTAGTTCACATTTGTAAAGCATGAAGTTTAGCAAACATTCCCTCATTAGCTAACAGTTGATCGCGTTCTCCAATTTCGACAATACAACCTTTTTCCATGACCACAATGCGATTAGCTTGACGGATTGTAGAAAGGCGGTGAGCCACCACAAAACTAGTGCGATGCTGCATTAACCTTAATAATGCCGATTGAATCGACGCCTCAGCAGCAGTATCTAAGGACGCCGTCGCCTCATCAAGAATCAAGATACGGGGATTGCGAATTAAAGCTCGGGCGATCGCTAATCTTTGTCTTTGACCTCCTGATAATTTTGCTCCATTCTCCCCAATCAGAGTTTCTAAACCTTGGGGTAATTCGCTGATAAATTCCTCTGCATGAGCATCAATAATTGCCCGCTGTAGTTGCTGATTACTTACATGTTCCCTGCCATAAAGGATGTTGTCCCGCACTGTACCTTCAAACAAAATAGTTTCTTGAGAGACGACAGCAATAAAATTGCGATAAGTGCGTAAGTCCAAAGTTTGCAAATCCTGACCATCCAGCAAGATACTACCGTTCGTTGCCCACCAAAAACCCATAATTAAATTCAACAAAGTTGATTTACCTGCCCCAGAACGACCTACAATAGCAATAGTTTCACCAGGCTTAACCTGAAGCGACAAGTCAGAAATCGCCAACTGACTACTATTGGGATAGGCAAAACTTACACGATTGAAGATAAACTCTCCTGCTACTCGCTGGATTGGTATTTTACCTCGCTGCTGTTCGAGATCGGGTGATTCTAAAACCTCTCCCACCGAACTAATTGCTTCAAAACCTTTCCCGAGTTGAGGTAGCATATTCAGAACTTGCACCACTGCCATAGTTAAGGAATCAAAATAACCTGTAAGTAAAACGACATCTCCAATCGTAATTCCCATCTTGTCAGTAAAAGCCAAGCTTGCCGCTGTAATCAGGCAAATACAGCTAAATAAGCGTAAAGTTACCCATGAAGAGGCATTGGTGATAGCGTTGATCGAATCTACCCGAATTGCTGCCTGCTTCACCGCTACTAAATTATTCGCAGTTGTAGTAATTGCCGCTTGTTCAACTCCGTGCGCTCTAGTTACAGGAATCAGCTTAATCATCTCGATTAGTTGAGCTGACATCTTCTCTAACTGCTGTCTTAGGGCATGGTTACGCTCCCGCAATGGCTGGCGCAAAATCTTAATAAAAATGACGGCGATAGGTATGGTAGCCACAAAAAAGATTAAGAAACTAGGAACTTTGAGTGCCGTAACTGCAATCGCCACACTAATATTGAGTATGGTTGCAGGTAATAGCTGAAAAATTTGCTGAGCTAAAGTTTGAATTGCTTCGACATCACGCAATAGCTTGCTTTGTAAAGCACCCGTGTTATTGCTTTTGTAGAATCCAATCGACAGTTCTTGTAATCTTTGAGCGATCGCCAGACGTAAATTTGCTTCCATCTTACGGGTAGCAAGACTCATGTAGCGAATATGCAAATAATGAGTTGGAATATTCTGCACAATTGAAACAGCCAGCAAAAGCCCATTAAGCCATAATTCCCCAAGAGTATGTCCTGCTGGTTGGGAAATAATATCAATCACATTAGCGATAATTAGTGGTCTAAGCCACTCTGGGCTATGCTTAATGACGTAGAATAGCATCGAACGCCAGATATAGCTCAAATCCTGACGATAGAGATAAATCAGAGTCTTAAATGGGCGATCGCTTTGATAATCAGCAAATAATAACGAGGATGAGTTTGAGCTAGAATACAAATCTTGGCTCATACATTAAAAAAAACTATGATATATAGGTTTTAGAGTAACGCAAAATAAAGCCATGACGATTCTCATGAGCCATCTGAATAGATAATTGTTACCTCTGATAGTTGCCAAGAAAAAACAGTCCCTGATCGAGACTGTTTAAGTGTGTGAGGAGCAAAATATTATTTCAAATATTTACTTAATTACATAATCCCCACAAGCATGTAGCATCATAGCAGGGGATCATATATCGTTACATTGAATCAAGGTTTTGCTAGATAATCATCACACCTTTGACATTTTGTTGTCATATTTAAACGTCACAATAATTGTAAAACCAATTGAATGACGAACTTAATGAACAAGATCTTGACTTTAAAGACAATCCTGACCATCCTAATCGGGGCGAGTCTTGCTAGTAGCTTGAAGTCTTTCCCCGCTAAAGCTAGTGAAGAAAATCTAGTAGATCAAACAACCAATGCCGAGTTAATCTTGAGCCAGAATTTTGATTATGGCGATCGCCCTGATGACAGTTCATCTACAGATAGTTTAAATAAAATTGTTGGTCTAACTGGTTTAGCGATCGGTACGGGAGTAATTGGTTACCAACTCGCCCGCGCTTATAAACCTTCCTTAGTCAACTCTATACCTGCGGTTAATAACAGCAGCACACCGATCATTGAGCGCGTCAGCCCCAAATTGCGTCGAGAATTATTGAGGTTGGTACACAATCAACAAACAGCCATTCGGCTTTTATCTGGCACTTCGAGATCTCATCCTGACCGTTCTCCAAATTGGATAGCTGAAAAAGTTATTTACGATCTCAAACGCGATCGCTAATTAATCTTTCTCGAAAATCAAATCCCCACCTGCATAAAAAAATCAACCAATCGTATCTAGCTAATGTAAGCAAAACATACTCTTATTGATTCTAACTAGGTACAAAACCATGAAAAAATCTACTCTAGCTCTTCTAACTACAGTTATCGCTTTCACTCCTCTTGCTGCTTTCGCCCGAGTGCATCCCAATTTTGTAATAGGTAGAAAAGCTCATATCTAGTAAATTAAGTAGAAAAATTGCCATTAAGATAGGCACATCGATGTCGAAGAACTTGAGGAATATT
>JBCDEP010000016.1:0-57498 GCA_039179675.1 Cyanobacteria bacterium P01_G01_bin.67 | reverse complement strand
TTAGCCTCTCGATATCTAGCTTGTAATTCAGAGACACTCAGGTGAGCCGCTATCTCAATTCTCTTTGGCATCTGGAGGGCGATCGCTTATTAACCTTACCCTCTTATTATACATTAACTCTTCAAGCGGATTTCATATCAGTTACCAAAGCCAGTGGTTAACTATGTAGCTCAACAGCTACAGTTAATTCCAGAGTTATTGGTTTTCTATGGGAAACGGTCAAGCACCCAAAGAGAACACCAACGAAAGATCCAAGTATTATTAGGATATCGCCGTGCATTTAACTCTGATTTGCTGAGTTTAGAACAATGGTTGACGGAGCGAGCCTTAGAACACAATCAACCCTTATTACTGTTCCACATGGCTTGCAAACACCTCAAACAGCAAAAAATCATTCGTATTGGCACAACTATTCTCGCTAAGATGGTTGCTACAGCTAGAACTAAAGCCAGCGAACTAATATATCAAAGCCTTCAAAATTTATTAACTCAAGATGGGACTACTTGGCTTGATGGTTTGTTAGAAGTAGAGCCAAATGAGAAAAGAACCCGTCTGTCTTGGCTTTAGACGCTATCCCATCCTGATTTGTTTTCTCAAGCAGTCATTGTATGATTTCACTGACGATCTAATTGAAATGGTAGACCAACGTTTGTGGGAGTTATATAATCAAGCCAAACGTAACTTCGATAGTGATCGCTTACTGGCTAGTAAAACTATCGACGAGAAACTCAAGACATTACAAGATATCGGTCAAATTCTTTTAGATGGAGAGATTGAAGATAATTCAGTTCGAGTCAAAAACTTAATCGACGCTACTACGAACTGGCAGCTTTGTGGTTATTACGACAGCAGTTACGTTCGGGGGATATCTATCTAGCTCAAAGTCGTCGTTTTAGCGAACTGGAAACCTATTTTATTCCCCCAAAAGAATGGTCCTTATGTCGAGATGAGGTAGTCAATTTAACTGGAACGCCGATTGATGCCAAGCTGCGTCTAGCTGAACGAGAAAGCGAACTGATTAATTTAATGGAGCAGGTAGAAGAGTTGCTCCATCAACCAGATAGCGATCTCACAGAAGAACGAGGAAAGTTAATTCTCAGCCCCTTTAAGGCAGACGAGAAAACCTTAGAGTTAAAACGTTTAGCTGAAGAAATTACTGCTCGCTTGCCCAGAATTGAGATTACCGATCTGTTAGTAGAAGTAGATAGCTGGACAGATTTTAGTAATGCTTTTGAACATCTCAATCTAGCTCAAAATCAAGATTTATTATCTTGGCTCAGTCTCTACAGTTGTTTATTGGCCCAAGCTTGTAATCTGGATTTTCAACAGATGGCCACTTCTACAGGTTTATTGTACAGACGTTTGTGTTGGTTCAATAATTGGTATATTCGGGATGAGACTTTGCGTTCAGCTAACAACGCATTGATTGATTATCATTATGACCTGCCTTTGAGTCATTTATGGGGAGGAGGGATGTTATCTTCCTCTGATGGTCAAAGATTCCCCGCTAAAGGTTCTTTAGGATATACAGAGGTGATTTTTGCTCTGTTCGATTTGTTAGGAATGCGCTTTTCTCCCCGTATTCGAGATTTAGCCGACCAAAAGCTTTATCGAACTAGTAATACTGACCTCGATCTATATCCCCTACTCAAGAAGCATATTCAGGGAATCATAAATCAGAGATTAATTTTAGATGATTGGGATGAGATGTTGCGCTTGGTGGGTTCTTTAAAAATGGGCTGGGTTACAGCCTCATTAATCATCCAAAAACTTCAAGCCTTTCCTCGAAAACACCCTTTAATGCGGGTTCTTCAAGAGTATGGCAGGCTCATCAAAACTATTCATATTCTTCATTGGTATGCTGATGAAGCTAATCGACGCAGACTCAAGCGACAATTGAATAAAGGAGAAGCTTTGCACAGTCTACGTTCTCATCTTTTCTATGCCAATCAAGGAGAAATTAAAACTCAGCAAGATGACCAGTTGCTAAATCAAGTAGGATGTCTGAATTTAGTCACTAATGCCATTATTGTCTGGAATACAGTTTATATCGATAAAGTCGTTCAGCAACTTCGACAAGAAGATTATGCTGTCGATGATGAAGATTTAAAGCATATTTGGCCAACTCGTCACGTACATATCAATGTTTATGGACAATATCATTTTGATAAAAAACGATTGAGGAAAAAACATCCCCTCAGAGCCTTACGAAATCCTAATTCTTGACCTTACCGACCAAAATTTCTCCGTTGCTATACAAAGGCGTATTTGGAACTTTTTCGCTAATCTTTTTGCTGGATTAATTGCCTATACTTATTTGCCTCAAAAACCTTCTCTAGACTTGCTCTCAAAGGGTTTAGTTGCCTTACCTGCTGCCCTTTTTTAATGAGAAATATCTTTCTGATTTTCAGCGATCTTGAAGAGATCCGCTTCGCGGTGCGCTTATAGTTTTTCTGCGATCGCTCTCTATCCTCATGCCGTGATTTCATACTGGCAAGTTCAAAGCAGTTTGTCCCCTCCGTCGAACTCACGTTGGCTTAGTCTAACGCCGTGTCCTCCGTGTCATCGGAGTCCCCCGTGTCCCTTTCCCGATGGGGGTTATAGCGTTAAGTTAGCGGCATTCCATCAACCTAACGGTTTGATGGTGAGAGAAGGTCAATTCCATAGAGGCACATCCTGCGCACGTACGGGTGAGGGAAGTTTCTCGAACTGTTCTCTAGTTAAGTAGTGAATTCTCGGAAGGTAAGGCCCCATAAACCCATTCCAGTCGTTGGTATTAAGAAGCCTACGATCATATAACGGAGATGATCTCGCAGTTTTCTTCCATGGTAAATTAATTTCGTCTGGAGAAAACCTGAAGCTCCACTCTGGGCGAACTGTGAGGTATCTCATCACAAGGCTTTGAGTAGCTGTTGGTCCCCAGTTTTTCCATGTCACGCCATTTTTATGAGTAGCATTTATAGGGCGATCTTCTGGTTGGGAGTAAGCAATTACATAGTACCGATTTCGATCAAGCACCACCTCTTCGTCCATGATGCTGTGGAGTACTACTCCAGGCAGTTTGGCATAGATATTGGTATCGTAGCCTGATACGGACCAGTACCGCACTTGACCAGAGGTCATTCGTTTTCCTTGTTTAGGGAACGTAGGAAGTTTTCCAGTCAGTACAATTACTTTCCCATCACCCAGCGACATGCTGCGCCCAATATAACTATTATGAGTAGCTGACGTGGCATGAGGTTCGTAGTTGTGAGGAGGACGGGCGGCGTATCCTCTGCCGGTAGCTCCTTTGTCTACGTTACGAATTTGTGTAAAGTTGGATTTAGAATCCCAACTATTCACTTGTGATGCAGTTTCAAGTAGACTAAGAAGGATACCAAAACTCTTATTCCATCCCAGAGTTGGACCTTCGAACTCCGGTCGTGGCTCTTGAGGAGCAGTGACGCGGGCTGGTGCAGTATCGTGAATACGACCCTCTATCCTACTGGCGTCGCTTGTAATGACGTATTTTTCACCACGAGGTGACTCAAACCACACTCGTGGATGGTGTACACCTCCCAAAGCGGAGGTTCCGCGATCTGGAGCATAAATTCTCACCCAAAGAGCTCCAAGTTCCCAATCTCCTTTGCCAAAGTCTAATCCAAAGGGAGCATTTGTGCCCCAAGGACCCTGATACACGAGAAACGATCCTACACGCGAATTACCTCTACCGCGATAAGGAGGTCGAAATGAAGGGTTTAGTGCAACTGGATCTCCTGTTTTGAGAGTGAATGATACTCTGTAGGAGCGGTTGCGAGCCAGTCGATCAGCTCCTACATTGTAGGGGTTTGTGTGGCCAGGCATTGGCTTGATGTCAACATCGGTGAGCGGTACCTCTCCCGAACCAAACACTCGGTTAGGATAGTACCCGTATCCATCAACGGGTGGGGTAATCTGAATTCCAAAAAAACGAGCCCGAGGAAATTCGCCTTGCATCACCACTTTGTGACCAAATGGAGCAAGTGGTGTCTTTAGTAATAGGTAAGTGGCGTTAGGATCTGGTACGCCACTTCTCAACGCTAAGAGGTTCACACTCTCTCGTTCTCGGGTTATCCATAAATCTCTTGGATCTATATCTTGGGGACGACGTAGTACAAAATTCTTATTATCAGCAAGGCTTGCCGGTAAAACCTCTGAGGGAATCTGTGCTGATACCTCACCACGCAACCATTGATTGATGTAGGACTCTAGTTTCCGAGATATGACCTTAGCCTCATTCACTATTTCTGCCGGTGGTTGATGAGGATAGGGGTCGGGTGACGGAATAATTGTACATCCACCTAGCCAAACGACGGTCAAAGTGAATAAGATTGAGGGACTAAACTTACAAGAGTTCATCTATTCTTCGGCGTAGAAACCCTCACTTCTTGCTCCGTCCCTATGCTTGAGGAAATCTTAAGCGGGGCGGTGTGCTTTTAGTGATGGGAGGAAACGCCGACCTCCAATTAACTTTTTTACATTTAATGCGGTATAAGGTGAACGTCTGTGGAGCGGATGTAAGACCTGATAACCATAGTGTTAAAGGGCAGTTGCGAAAACCCCGTAACGGAAAGAAGCAGAAACTTAAGTAGTGAAGTGATGCTTAGGAATCCCTCGTTTTTTACGAGGGAGGAGGTTAATAAGTTCTGGGATGTACCCGTTCCCGCCTAATTTATCCCACAATTAACCTATGCCTAATTTTTATGTCAGGCTAACATCTGCTCTCTCTATTTTACAGCGATTAAGTGCGTTTCCCCTGCAACACTACTTCCTTAAAGACAGATTCAACCTTAGCTTGTAGAGACAGGAAATTCATTTTATTCTGAGGATTTTCACACCAATCCCCTACAAAGTCCAAACTACCAGTGAAGAAACCTGCTCTACAGGCATGTCGCCGAATTTTACCACTCGAAGTTTTAGGAATACTGCCTGTCTTCAGCAGTACAATTGCATATAGTTGTAAACTATGTTCTGCTGTTACAGCTCGACGAATATTACTGACTACTTGACTCAAATCTAATTTTCGCAAGTAAGTTCGTTCCACTTCCTGAACAACCACCAGCCGCTCTATTCCTTTGACTGTTACGGCGAAGGCTGCTCCACTTCCAGGTCGCAGTGCCTGATCACTTGTCTCGACAGTTAGTTCAATATCTTGTGGATAATGATTTCGTCCTCGGATAATAATGACATCTTTAAGTCGTCCAGTGACAAACAATTCGCCATCGTATATGAAACCCAAATCTCCCGTACGTAGAAATGGTCCTTCCCCCGTATCTGCTAAATACGCTCGATAAGTCTGTTCTGTCTCTTTAGATCGGTTCCAGTAGCCCTGAGCAACGTGAGAGCCTGCCACCCAAATTTCTCCGACTTGATTCGTCTCACAGAGAGTTAAAGAATGAGGATCAGCAATAAGGATTTTCTCGTCTAGCCAAGCCTGACCGCAGCTTACAATTTTCCTAATCAACTTCTGCTCATCAGTAGTGATAATTACTTGGTTTTGCTCAAGAGGTACTCCTTCAAACCCACGAATGATAGGGGGATCTGTCGGCAAACCGCCAGACACAAATAAAGTGGTTTCAGCCATCCCGTAACAGGGGTAAAAGGCCTCTCGGCGGAAACCACAAGGGGAAAAGGTAGCAGTAAACTGTTCTAATGTATCAGATCGGACGGGTTCAGCCCCATTAAAAGCAACCTGCCAACTGCTCAAATCAATACTAGCTAAGTGCTCTGGAGTAACCTTACGAACACATAAATCGTAAGCAAAATTTGGCCCTCCACTAGTAGTAGCTTTGTACCGGGAAATAGCCTTAAGCCAACGGATAGGCTTTTTGAGAAAATCTTCGGGGGACATCAAAAAGCACGGTATTCCTAAATATAAGGGCTGTAGTACATTTCCAATAAGTCCCATATCATGAAATAAGGGCAGCCAACCGACAAAGATTGTTTTCTCTGTATGCTGATAGGCTATTTTGATCATCTCTTCATTATGGAGCAAATTGCCATGACTGATCATGACCCCTTTCGGTGCTCCTGTAGAGCCTGATGTGTACTGTAGGAAAGCCAAGGTATCACAACTGACGGCTGGTTCGTACCAATCCGATGCCAAATCGTCATTTAGGTTATCGGTGACTAGCCAACTCATCTCCGCCCAGCTTGGATTTTCAGCAAATCGACGCTCGATATTAACTAAAACAGCTCTAGTTGTGAGAACTACTGTTGCCTGAGCATTCTCTACAATAGCCTCTAGTCGGGACATCTTCTGATTACGTCGGGGTGGATAAGCGGGAACGGCGACTATCCCTGCATATAAACATCCAAAAAAGGCAGTGATGACTTCCAGTCCCGATGGGTAGAGCATCAAAGCCCGTGAACCAATAACAGTCTGGCGTTGGAGCTGTGCTGCAATTGAGCGAGCTTGCCGATCTAATTCTTGATAGGTAAGCCAATTGCTTTCTGTTTCCCCATCCTGCAAAAACGTATAAGCAATCTGGTTAGGCTGAGTTCGTGCTCTATAGCTCAGCAGATCTATCAGCGTCGAAAATCTATCTACGATCCCAAAGGAATTATTTAAACTAACTGTCATTTTCTTGCTCCTCAAATTGGCAATCTTCAGTAATTGTTTTTAACGGGTTATACTTTGATTAAAATCAAATTATGACAAAAGCTAAAATAAAAATATTGTTTATAATTGAAGTCTTGCCATTTGACTTATCTTAATCTCAATCCGTTGTAATATATAGAATTATGGTTAGGTATTTTTTTATCTTTCTTGATAAATTTTATTGATTGATTTTTATCTAATTTCTACCTCAAGTGACTTTTTTTAAAATAGCTTTAACTTGATAGTCTCTACAAAATAGAGGGTTTCAGGGCTGTCAAAAGGCTTCGAGTTGCAAATCGATGCAACGAGTTTACTCAATTTCAGCCAATAACGGCATCAGAATTACATCGGTTTGCTATAACCTCCACCGCACTGTAGGGACTACCCTTCAACTTTTTTTTCTAGGTTAATAATATTATTATTTTAGATATAGTTATCCTAAACTATTTATGTAAAATAACCTGTAGAATTCGTCGAAGTTTGGGAAGCCTATTTTCTTTTTTTGAGATATTTGTCTCACAACTGAAATAGGACTGCTATGTTTGATAATTTAAACTAAACTAACTGCATTTGTCTGTTGAAAAAATCTACATTTTTATCATTCTTATTAGCTTTAAGATAAACTTCACTTGATAACAAGTTTTTGGTTAATCTATAAATTGAAACCTTTTTTGATATTTCTTTACACAACCGAGATGACCTCCCAGATATTACTGAGGAATAGCCGTGATTCGAGACTCACTTCAGGAACAATTACCCCAATCTGAGGCAATCTCAGAAACAATTACCCAACACTCATCCATGAAATTAATATTCTTTGAAGATTCACCTCCAGCCCGAACCTCTTGGTTCTCTAAGGGACGGGGAGTTATCTTAGGCATGGGGATCGGAATCGTCGTAACATTAGGAGTTACCGAGTTTTTATCAGTTTTCCTAAAAAAACAGTCAACTACTACACCAGTTACCCTAAATAAGCCTCAGATTTCTACTCAGACGGTGACAGTAGCAACAGTCAACATTGCTTCGGTTAATCGTACCCTCAAAGCAACAGGAACTGTTACTGCCTTTGAATCGATCCCGATTCTCTCCCAAGCTACAGGATTGCAAATTCAACAAATACTAGCGGATGAAGGAGAGTTTGTCAAAGCCGGACAACTATTAGCCACGTTAGATAATTCAGTTGAGCAAGCGCGATTACAACAAACCCAAGCAACCATTGTCCTAGCGGAAGCCCGTTTAGCCGAACTAAGGGCAGGAAATCGAGTCGAAGACATTGCCCAAGGTTCGGCAACCGTTCAACAAATTCAAGCCCAAATTATCCAAGCTCAAGCTGACTTAAACTTAGCTCAAAAGCGAGTTGAGAGAAATCAACGCTTAGAAGCCGATGGTGCGATCACCCGCGATCGCCTCGATGAAGTCCTCAATGATGCACAAACAAAGCAAGCTCAATTACAACAAACCCAAGCCCGTTTCAGAGAAGCTCAACAAAAACTTGTCCAGTTAGAAACCGGAGCTAGAGCAGAAGTGATCGCTCAAGCGGTGGCACAATTAGCAAAGGCCAAAGCACAATATCAAATAAGTGCTGCCCAACTCAAAAATACCAAGGTGATTAGCCCAGTTAGTGGAAAAATCGCTAAACGGGAAGCACGGATAGGAGATGTTACCACGTCGTCGCGACCATTGTTTACGATTATTGAAAATGGACGCTTAGAATTGCAAGTAAAAATTCCAGAAACCCAATTGACACTAATTCGACCAGGACAAACTGTCATCATTACCTCTGATGCAGATAGTAGCCTTAAACTTCGGGGGCAAGTACGAGAAATTGAACCGATAATTGATGAACAGTCACGCCAAGCAACAGTTGCGATTGATTTATCCTCAGAAACATCCCTCAAACCAGGAATGTTTTTACGGGCGACCATTGTAACGGATACCAGTAACATTCTTACCGCACCTGTGGGAGCCGTGTTACCCCAAGCTGACGGAAGTTTCTTAGTTTACTTGGTGCAATCCGATAATACGGTAAAAGCTCAGGTTGTCGAAGTTGGAGAAATTCTCTCTAACCAACGCATAGAAATTCTTGGAGGACTCCGTAGTGGTGATCGCCTAGTGGTTAAAGGGGCAGCCTATCTCAAAGACGGAGATTCCATTAACTATTAACTTGAAGACTTCTGACTTTACCTATGTCCTTCCATCTCTCAACCTGGTCTATTAAAAATCCGATTGCGATCCTAGTCGCCTTTATTATTATGGCGACAGTAGGGTTAGTATCCTTCGTCAATTTAGGGATTGATGAGACTCCTAATATTGATATACCTGTTGTTAGCATTACTGTCATCCAACAGGGGGCAGGCCCAACTGAATTAGAAACTCAAGTAACTAAAAAAATTGAAGATGGGGTGGCGGGATTAGGCAATATTGACGACATCATCTCTACGGTTACTGATGGGAAAAGTACCACCATCATTAGCTTTATCTTAGGAACAGATACTAACCAAGCCACCAACGATGTTCGCAACGCAATCAATCAAATTCGCCAAGACTTACCCCAAGATATCGATGAACCTATTGTACAAAGGGTAGAATTCGCAGGAGGATCGATTCTGACCTATGGTGTGGCTTCTGACAAGCGATCAGTTGAGGAATTAAGCGATTTCGTTGATCGTCAGATTGCCAGAGAATTACTGAACATTGAAGGGGTTGCTCAAGTTAATCGCATTGGAGGAGTAGATCGAGAAATTCGGGTAGATTTAGATGCCAATCTTCTGTTAGCTTATGGCATTACTGCTACCCAGGTTAATGAGCAAATTCGTAACTTTAATCTTAATTTACCAGGAGGACGTTCAGAAATTGGTGAGGGTGAGCAAAATGTCCGTATCCTTGGTAGTGCCAAATCCGTTTACGACTTAAGCATTTATCCCATTGCTTTACCTAACGGGGATACAGTTCCCCTAACCAATTTAGGAAAGGTTAGAGATAATTATAACGATCCACGTCAGTCAGCTTATTTTAATGGTCAACCTGTGGTGGGATTTTCTATTCTCCGTAGTACCGGAAGTACCTTAGTAACAGTGGAAGAAAAAGTCCGTAAAAGGGTTGACGAATTACAGAAAACTTTTCCCGAAGATATTAAATTTTCCCTAATTTTTACCCTTGGGGATAGCATCCGTAGCACTTATAAAGGAACTTTTGATGCTTTGATACTAGGATGTATCTTAACCGTGATCGTGGTGGGGGTATTTTTACGAGATTTGCGAGCTACCCTGATTACATCCATCGCCCTTCCTCTCTCTTTGATTCCGACATTTGGGGTAATGCAACTCTGTAACTATACCCTAAATAACATGACCCTATTAGCCTTAGCCTTAGCCATTGGAAATTTAGTCGATGATGCCATTTGTATGATTGAAAACATCGATAAACACCTACAAATGGGAAAAAAGCCATTGCAAGCTGCCTGGGATGGGGCTGTGGAAATTGGCTTAGCGGTGGTCGCCACAACAGCCACCATTGTCGGGGTATTTCTACCAGTTGCTTTTATGGGGGGGATTCCTGGTCAATTTTTTCAGCCCTTTGGTGTCACCGTAGCGGTTTCTACCATGTTTTCTACACTGGTTGCGACTACCATGATTCCTATGTTAAGTGCGGCTTTACTCAAATCAAAACCTCGACCCAAAGATAGAGTTGACAACCAAAAGCGACCTCCCCTAACTCCTTATCGTAGTCTCTTAACTTGGTCATTACGTCATCGGATTACTACTATCTTGTTGGCCTTGGCTTTTTTTATTGGCAGTTTGCAATTAGTTCCATTTATTCCCAAAGGATTGTTTAGTAACGGAGATTTGGGGTTAAGTCGTGTCAAGGTTGAGTTACCTCCAGGGGAAACGTTGCAGGACACAGAAAGGGTGGTACAGCAAGCTACTAATATTATGGAACAAAGTCCAGAGGTAGAGAGGATTCTTGCTGATGTGGGGGATTCTGGACAAGTAAATAATGCCCTGATCTATGTGAAACTTTTACCAAAAGAAGAACGAGAACTGTCTCAAAAAGCCTTTGAACAACAAACTCGCCCCAAACTACAAACAATCCCTGGGGCCAGGGTAACTTTTAAAAGTCAAGGCGCAGGGGGAGGAAATAAAGACTTGGTCATTATTCTCAAAAGTGATAACCCCACCGCTTTAACCCAGGCAGCTAATGCCTTAGAACAACAGATGCAACAGATTCAAGGGTTAGTGGAAGTAACCTCTACCCTGAGTTTGATTAAGCCTGAGATTGTGATTGAACCCGATCCCCTACGGGCAACAGATTTAGGGGTATCGGTTCAGGCGATCGCCAGGACGGCAGCCCTAGCTTTTTTAGGTGATATAGACTCAAATCTTGCTAAATTTAACTTTCCTGACCGCCAGATTCCCATTAGGGTTAAAGTAGCCTCTGAGGAACGAGAGAACATTGAAACTCTCAAAAATTTGCGGATTCCTAGTGCCAACGGGACGTTAGTTCCTTTAAATGCAGTAGCAACAATCCGCTTAGGCAGTGGCCCAGCAGAAATCAAACGATTTGATCGTAACCGTCAAGTGGAAATTTCAGGCAATTTACAAGGGATTGCTTTAGGAGATGCCCTTGACCAAGTTCGGGCTTTACCAGCCATGAATCCCCTACCCCCTGGCGTTTCCGAGGAACCCTTCGGAGATGCCAAGATTATGCGAGATGTTTTCAGTCGATTTCTGGGGGCATTGAGTCTGGCTATTCTGTGTATTTATGCCATTTTAGTGCTACTCTATAGCAATTTTCTCTACCCCCTAGCTATTATGGTTTCCTTACCTCTTTCCATTGGTGGAGCGTTTTTAGGGTTATTATTAACTCAAAAAGAATTAGGGTTATTTGCTCTGATTGGAATCGTTTTATTGATGGGATTGGTCACTAAAAATGCCATTCTTTTGGTGGATTTTACCCTAGCTGCGATGAACGAAGGAAAACCCAAATCAAAGGCGTTGGTAGAGGCCGGAGTATCCCGTTTCCGTCCTATTTTGATGACAACTTTATCGACCATTGCGGGAATGTCACCCATTGCCTTAGCGTTGGGAGCCGATGGAGAAGTCAGAAGTCCCATGGCTATTGCCGTGATTGGTGGTTTAATTACCTCTACTTTGTTAACCTTGGTGGTGGTTCCAGTGATTTTTACTTACATAGATAGTTTTTATCGGGGATTTCGTCGCTTAGTTGTTAAAGGGGATAGAGAGGTGCGTAGTTCACGGCATTTGAGTAGCAACTGATGGGGTTTGAGTCTGACTTTTCACGGGATCTCTGGTTCGCGGGTGACGTTCGAGAACCAATCGACTACTTCTTCTGGGGCTTTTCCAGTTCATCAGCTAAGTCCATGAGTCCTGATTTCAAGGTTTGTATAGCTCTTTCTAAGAGGGGTTTGAGTAGCAACTGTACAGAAAACCACGCTAAGGCTGTATTTCCTGCTAGATAAAGCTTTTAGCCATCAAAAATAACTTTTTAAATACATTTTTACTTACCACAAATCTAAATTCCCTAACTCATCAAGAGCATCAACATCTCTCAATGGTCGCAATGCCCCATCCTTTAACTCTTCAGGCAAATTAAACTGATAGCGACCGAGCATATTGAAATGAGAATGAGGCAAAGGAGACAAACGAGCCTTATTTTCTTCTCTAATATCCCAACCCTCTTTCTGTAACCGATCAATCGCTGCATCCATGTAATAAGTATTCCATAGCACCAGCACATTTGTTACCAAGCCCAAAGTTCCCAACTGCTCCTCTTGACCTTCACGGTAACGCTGTCTTATCTCTCCACGACGACCGTAAAATATCGCTCTAGCTAAACTATGACGGCTTTCTCCCCGATTGAGTTGAGTCAGAATGCGACGGCGGTAAGCCTCGTCATCTACGTAATTGAGCAGATATAAGGTTTTGGTAATTTTGCCCAACTCGCCAATGGCTTTGGCAATAGTACTCGGCTTCTTACCTCGCTGCAATGCTCGCATAATCTCTGTCGCACTAACTGCACCTAGCTTCAACGAACCAGCTACCCTGAGCATATCATCCCAATTTTGCTCGATTAATTCAGTTTTCACTGTCTGTCGCGCCAAATTATCCAGCAATCCATAATCAGCCTCCGAATCCAGCCTCCAGAAACGAGCCGAACCCGCATCAGCTAAACGAGGTGAGAATTGATAGCCCAACAGCCAAAACAAGCCAAAGATAACATCGCTATATCCTGAAGTATCGGTCATTAATTCCTTGGGACGCAAACTGGTTTGCTGTTCTAACAAACCGACCAAGACCACCAACGAATCCCTCAAAGTCCCAGGAACAACTAAACCGTGAAAGCCAGTAAATTGGTTGGAAGTGTAGTTATAGTAAGTAATTCCCCGTCCGCGATTAAAATATTTGCTATTTGCTCCAGCATTTATTGTCTGTACGGGAACGACAAAGCGCATACCGTCGGCGGAAGCCACTTCACCACCACCCCAACTTTTGACAAGGGGAATTTCCCTTTGAGCGTCAACTAACCGCACATTAGCTTTGGTGACAGTATCGGGGCGAAAATAATTCTGTTCCACCCAGGATAAACGTCCTCTAGTAAGGGCGGGAATCCTCTTTCTGACCAAAGGCGATAGTCCAATGTTACATCCTTGAGCAATAAGTACCGCACAAATACTAGTTGAGAGGTCTTTAACCTTGGCAAAGCTTTCATTGAGATGGGTAAATTCATTCATGAACCCTGTTTTGGCATTGATTTCCAAGAGGACTTCGGGAAGATCTACCTGGGGCAATAATGACTCTACCTTGTCTTTCAGTTTGAGATAACTTTCAGGCTCGTTTAATTTATCCAGATTGCTGATAGTCAGGCTTTCCTTACCTTTTTTATCTACCTCAATTCTGACTTCTGAGTTTTGCGGTAGATTCTCAGCAGTTTTAGTATAGGCTTGGTTCAACTGCTTCTGTAAGACCTTCAGTTCTGGCTCTGGCTTGGGGTTGAGTTCTAAAGTCCGACAGACAGATGTTCGTGCCGATTCCCATGCGTCGCCCTTGAGCAATTTGGCACGGGGATTACTCCATCTTTCTCCCTTGGAAACAAATAGATCGCGACGGCGTAATGCTTCTAGTAGCTGCCCCAAAACGCAGAAAGTATAAGCTTTACGGTCAATGCTGCCATCCTCGTCGATTACCCAAATAGCCCACTTTTTATCGACTATCTTCAATGGTGCAGCATCCATTTTGGGGTTTCGTTTACCTTCTATGGATTGGAGAAATTGCCATGCTTCAAGGACTTGTTGACCAGCTTGATTGCCCTCAAAATCAATGATTGAGAGTAGCTTGGGGAGGAAACGGCGAACCGAACGCCATTGCTTGAGTAACTCGTCATAGTAATTATCTTCTGGAGGACGAGCTATATCTTCAACATCAGCAATAGCCAAACTTAATTGTTCTGGGGTTAATCGCTGCCAAACCTCTTCTCTAACTCGATTATCTTCTGTGGTGGGATTGAGAAGGACTCTACAAGCGATAGCCAACTGTAAAGCAGCAGCATCTAAATCTTTGATAGTACGCAGACGATTTTTCTTTCCATCTGTCTGAGACTTAGCCAAAATATCTTTGACCAATAAATTCAGGACATCGAGAGCATCGTCAATGGCGATCGCTTCCATTACATAAGCCCAGGCTACTAGAGTGGCAATTCTTCTTTGGGTAGGCATTCTAGCGATAGCTTGCGCTCTGAGAGTAAAAGCAGTCTTAGCCAAAGTTTTGAAGCAAATGGGCGGTATTTTGCCTACATTTAATCTATAAATCCCCAAAGCGCGAATTGTCACTAAGCGATTTAAAGCATTAACCAAACTGGGGGAACTTCTTCTAGTGGGTGATTTTCTGAGTTGTTCTAATGGGGTCAGTCGAGCTTTTTCGCCTATGACAATTAGAGTTTCTAAGTTCTCTATTTGCTTAGAATTAGGGAGTCGGGAAAGGATTTTCCAAGTACGGTTGGCTACTCTTTCCCTAACTGTAGATATCAAACGAGATAATACTGTTACTCCTGGGAGTAAGATTTTCTGCTCGACTAATCTGGCTGTGGTTAAATCGAATAGCATCGAAGGACTTTCTCCTCCTGTCCAAGCCCTTTGATACAACCATCTGAGCAAACGCCAGTGTCCTGGCTGCTCGCTAAAATCACGATAACCGTAATGCTTTTTGATAGTTAAAGTATGTTCCCAGCGAGTATTGGAACGCAGTAGATACTGTGGGAGACAAGTTACATCTTCAATTTCTAGTTGAGATGCTAAATAATTAATCACTTCTTGGGGAACATCAATCGGATCGATTAAAAACGTTCCCAAAAAGCGTACTGTACATAATTGGATGGCAAAACCCAAACGATTGTGATCTCCACGGCGTTTTTGGACTAATTGGAAAGCTGTATCATCAAGATGGAAATAATTAGCCAACTGAATCGAAGTTGGTTCTCCCGTATAACGCCCATAATTATGCTGTTGTTCTTGGCTTAGAAACCGAGATGACACTGATTAAAATTGAATGATGTATCATTAAAACTATAGTCTATTTGGTACAGCAAAAGGTAACGACAGTATTATGGTTTGAGCCATCTGTGGACAGAGAGGTTTAAATGGTACAGAAGGTAGCTATTTATTGCCGAGTTTCGACTACTGACCAATCTTGTTCTCGTCAGGAACAAGACTTATTAAGGTATGCCAAAAAAGCTGATTATAAAGTGGTTGGCGTGTGGAAAGAGACAGCTAGTGGCAGTAAAAATAATCGCGTCAAAAGAAAGCAGGTAATGAACTTAGCTCAAGCGCGAGAAATTGATGGAGTACTGGTTACAGAATTAACCCGTTGGGGTCGCTCGACTATCGATTTGATAACTACTCTACAGGATTTAGCCCATTGGGGAGTCTCGGTAATAGCTACCACGGGGCTTCAGTTCGATCTAACAACTCCTCAAGGAAAATTGATTGCTTCGGTAATGGCTTCTCTAGCAGAATTTGAAAGGGATTTGGTTCGAGAAAGAGTTTGTTCGGGTTTGGCAGAAGCTAAGGCGAAGGGTAAGAAATTAGGTCGGAAACCAGGGCAAAGAGTTAAGGCAGATAAGTATGCTCCCAAAGTTTTGCAGATGGTAGCGGAGGGTCATTCTTATCGCCAGATAGCTCGTGAGCTTCATTTAAGCAAGACTACAGTGAATGAAATTGTGAAGCGAGACCGACAAAGAATCAACTAAAAAATTAGATTACGGACAACAATGAGATGATCATTACAATATTCTTGCTTTTTACTTGTTTCATCGGATTATTTTTCCTTCTACCTTATGGACTAATTTCAGCTAATCCATTTCCTAAGCCATCAGGAAACTGGAAAGTAAGTACATCTGATCTAATTTGGCATTTACCTAGCCACCCTGGAATCATTGCCAAGATTTGGTATCCAAGCAGTACTGAACAGGAGAGTCATAGTCCTTACATCGATTATCTTGACCGAACTTTGTCGGTAATGACCAAAGGACTTAGTCCTTTGGTCAAGTTAATTCTTAACAGGTTTTATCTTGGTCGAATTCAGACTCCATCATCGATTAATGCAACCCTAGCTCAGAACCAAAATGATTTCCCAATCATTCTCTTTTCACCAGGTCTTGGCGGAGTTAACTTTCTAAATACTTTTTATGCCTTAGAATTTGCCAGCCATGGCTTTATTGTCATTGGGATAAATCACCCTGGGTGGAGTTCTGGGACTTTGCTTGTTAATGGCTCGCAAGTTTTATTAAATCAATTTGACTTCAATGATGTTGATCGAGCAGATGCACTAATTGCTGAAATCACCGAACAGAAAGCAAATAATTTATCTGCTGTATTAGACGAAGTGTTTAATCTAAATAACACTGCTGATTCGTGGTTATATCAAAAAATTGATATCACTAAAATATTTGCTGCTGGACATTCCTCTGGTGGGACTGCTAGTTTTTTGGCTTGTGGAAGAGATTCTCGAATTGCTAAAAGTGTTAATCTTGATGGCTTTCTGTATATGGAGGAGATTGACATTACTGGCAAGGAACAAGAATTCTTACTAATTTTATCCAATCGAGATAAATTCACACTTCAATCAAACAAATCACAAAATATCTTTGATGTAGTCATGGCAAAAGACAGAACACGGATCGATAGATTTGTAGATCATGCCAATGTCCATAAGCATTTATTACACTCAGCTAACCATTTAAATTTCATGGATTTACCATTAATTCTTAACTCTGTATTTAGCAAACGCTTTGGTTTATTCGGTGACGGAGATAGGCTTGATATTTTATTAAAAACATCAGCGATAATGATTGATTTTTTTGACCAGAAAAATTAAATCGTACATATTGAAAGCGTTTTTTGATAGCTAAAAGCTATATTCAGCAAATAACACAGCCTTAACGTGGTTTTCTGTACAGTTGCTACTCAAACCCCTATAGCGAGATTTATCGGTTTTGAACTAGTTCTCGAACGTCGCCCGCGAACCAGAGATCCCGTGAAAAGTCAGAAGTGGGGGAAGTTCTCCTATCAATTCAGAGGGACTTAAAAAGTTAGGATAAAACATGGTGAATTAGATAACAACAGATCTGTTCCCAAAAAGCGATTAATCAATTAAGTGCTTATTCAATTAATCGACTAAGCACTTAACTACTTAGTCAGTTAAGCGATTAATCAGATTGCTGTTCTTCCACCCAACGTTGTAAAAGCTGTCCTACCAAATCGGACATATCTATGTTGGGATGAGAAAGCAATAACTTCTTAATCTCCAAGTGTAAATCTTTATTGACATACACTCCTATCTGAACAAAATTAGGATCGCTACGTTTTCCACCTCTTTTCACTTTCTTTTTTGACACCAGAGGGAAGTCATTCTTCTCCTCAACTTGTTCAGGTAGATGTTGCCCCTTGAGGGCATCAGATAAATTTTGAAATCGATTCGCCTTATTCACCAATTAACTCCTTACCAACTGCCACATAATCACTCCATGCGATGGGAGATGATCGCTCTGTCATCTCATAAACGGGAACTCCTTGTAAAGCTGCCCTTTGAAACACAATTAACCGTCGAATTCCTGATTTAAGAAGAGGAATTCCCGCCTCAGTTAAGATTTCTCTAGCTTCTTCTCCATCCTTAGTCGGTTTTGGGGGAATGATCGTCAGTAACACTTTATAATAGTTAATACCAATGGACTTAAGGGCGTTGACGGTCAACGAAAGAGCATCAATGGACATAGCATCTGGGGTAGTGGGAAGAACTAATAAATCACACCCGTCAGCTAAGGCTTGTAACTCTTCAGTTTCTGGTCTAGCCGAGGTATCAATGACAATGTTTTCATAGTCTCGAATATACTTTGGGGCGGCTCGTTCATCGACGACTTTAACGGGAAGTGACCCCCGTTTGTCCCAAGCTAAACAACTACGGTTAGGGTCGCCATCAACTAACAGCGTATTCCCCCGCTTCTGTTGAAGGTAACAGGCAAGATGGATTGCTGTTGTGGTTTTACCCACGCCACCTTTATAGGAGGTTATGGTAATGATCATGCTAGTTAACCAGTTAAGTGCTTAATCGCTTATTTGATTGACTGCTTAAGCAGTTATTCAGTTTCTGAGTTTTACCAATTTTAAAAGTGCGTTAAATGAAATTCAGAAGCGACGATTATCAAATAAGCCTATTCTCTTACTGTCACACCATCTATCATAGGAATAATCAGGAGTATTCCTATGCTTTTTAAATGTCTAATTCTCTAACCACTTCGGAAAATATAATTCTGTCTACATCTGATTTTGACCCGCCTCTTAAGAGAAAAGAGGCGACTGTTCCTGGTTATTGGACGATTGATGAGCTTGCCACAGAGCTTAGTGTAACAATTCGCAAAGTTCAATATGATATCACTGGAAATCCAAAGCGTAATCGTCAAGCCTGCCTCAAAGCCTATAAAGCTGGCCCCACTTTTCTAGTGGCCGATACGGATGCCTTAATTTATATAAAACAACAGCGAGAACGACAAAGATAACTTTTATCTACTCCTATAAGCGTTCTCTTCAGCTTTTAACAATTCTTTACAAAACAAGATTCGATATGTCGAATCTTAGAGATATACTATTCTTAGCGCGAAACCCAGCCAATCATCCTACCTATTAGCTGGGCCCCTTTGCGTTTTGTCGTAATAAATTTAATCTATGAGCAATCCTACCTCATCTGGGTGGGAACAGGCAAGTGCGGCCAAAAATTCTGCTGCGTGGCCTTCCTCTGCAACTACCAGGGGGAGTGACGCAGCATGAGAAACAAACTCATCCCAACCAACCGCTATAACCCCTGTCCCCTCTGCACCGACCACACAGGAGACTGTCGAATCTCAGGGGATACCATGATCCTCTGTCATGGTTACATTGACACCGACTCCCCCTTATCCGGTTGGAAATGGACAAAAGCCACTGATAACGGAGTCTGGGGCGTTCACGTTGTTGATGACGAGCAAAAATTTAACCGTGAACAATGGGAACGAGATAATGCTCTTAGAGAGCAACAGAAGTGCAATCGAGAGCAGTTCCTCGCCAACTATGCCCTACCCATCCCCGCTAGGGACACCTATTATAAAAAGCTTGCTAACTATCTAGGATTAGACCAACAACACCGCATCGATTTACTTTCAAGAGGACTCACCGAAACCGACATCGACAGCCTCCCCTACTTCAGCGTTAATAAATATTCCCCCATTTCATCAGGAATTCCTAACAATTTGCCAGGCATCGGCACAGATTACCAAACAGGGAACCCTAAGCTCTGTGTCACTGAATCTGGATATTTCTGCCCTAGTTTTGACATCAATGGCCAAATTAACGGGGGACAGATCCGCTACTTTACCAAAAACAATAAATATCGCTGGTTAAAAGGAGTCGTACCATCCCATTTACCCAACGCTGAGCTACCTATAAGCGTTGTTAAAGGAAAAAATGAATCAAACATCCTTTACCTCACCGAAGGCATTTTAAAGCCCCTGATCGCGTCAAAGAGACTAGGTATTGATGTCTGTGGGGCTGCAGGAGGTCATTTTAGCGGTTCCCCAACTCAGTTCACAGAAATTCTGGCCCACTATGACACCATCATCCTTTGTCCCGATGCCAGGGATGTGATTAACCCCCAAGTAATGAAGCGATGGTTAACCCAAATTAACTTCATTCAATCATTAGGATTTGAAGTCAACATCTTATGGTGGGGACAAATTACCAAAGAATCCAAAGATCTTGATGAAATTGATGAAACAACTTTCTCTGAAGCTAAACCAATTAACCTCACTGAATTTCAACAAATTGCCAGTAAAGAACAATACATTAATCAATGTTGGCAATCATGGATCAGGTCTAAAGAATTCCAAGCATCTATCAAAATCCAGAAAAAATTCTTTGACTATGACTTAGAGAGTTTACCTCCCAATATTATCGCCTTTATTCGCTCAGGATTAGGCAGTGGCAAAACCACCAGAATCAAGAAATTACTCGCCCATTTACGAGAATATGGAGCCATTAGCTTAGGCTATCGAAACACCCTCTTACTCCAATTTTGTGAATCAACTAATGATGAAGAACATAATCTAAAATTCTACCACCTCCATCATGATAACGGAGAGCTTCATCTCGCCAATCCTCAATTTAAACTCGCTCTCTGTATCGATAGTATTCTTAGGCTACAACCAGAAGATTTTGACGGTAAAATTATCATCCTTGATGAAGTGGTCAGTATCTTAAAACATCTTTTCTTCTCGAATACCATTCGTAACCGAGTCGCCGTCATTGACCATTTCGGTGAGTGTATTAGACGGGCTGATAGAGTTTTTTGTCTCGATGGCTTAATGTGTGATTGGGTGGTTAAATTCTTTAAGAATATCTGCCCCAATAAAGACACCATCACCATTGAAAATACCCATCAGGGAAAGAAAGCCAATCTTTATCTTTTACAAGGAATGATTGACTTTAAAGGCAAGCTGAAAAAGAATGCTAAAGAACCTTGGTTAGAGTTACTCTTAAACGAGTCTTATTTACCCGCGATTTGTAGTGATTCCCAGTTGTTCTTAGAAGCCTTAGAAAATCTGTTAATGGCTCAAGGTAGAACGGGATTAAGAGTTGATTCTACCACGGTTAATGAGAAATCAGTCAAAGAATTTTTAGCTAACTCAACTCAGTATTTAAAAGATAATCATTTAGAATACTTACTCTATTCTCCTTCAGCCGAATCAGGGTTAGATGTTTCAATTACGGACTATTTTACTGA
The DNA here is from genome assembly GCA_039179675.1 of Cyanobacteria bacterium P01_G01_bin.67. Taxonomy (GTDB): domain Bacteria; phylum Cyanobacteriota; class Cyanobacteriia; order Cyanobacteriales; family Xenococcaceae; genus Waterburya. The sequence goes on along the minus strand of JBCDEP010000016.1, from coordinate 36,558 downwards.
GCATTTTGGTTTCTTTTTTGGCGTGATTGATTGCGATTCCATCATTCAAATGATCGGGAGAATTAGAGACATTAACGTAGACAAATATATTTGGGTCAGAGACTTTTCAATTATTGCCGATGAAGACGTTCCTAAATCTCCTTTGAGTGAAGTCATTGACTACCATTTAAAGCGACGGTTAAAAGAAGACCTTCACTTAGTCATGAGTGGTCAAATCAATGAAACACAAATCATCTCAGAAATCCTTGAGATGGTTAACCAAAATCAAACCAGTGACTATCAATGTGCTGTCTCAATTCAAGCCATGCAAACTCATGAACGTCATAATTTAAGACGTTGTCTGGCATATATGTTAAAACAATCAGGCTATGAAGTCGAAAATGTCACCTCAGTTAAAACCGCCCAATCTAAGGCAATTAAAGAAGACATGAAAAACGCATCAGAGGAGGTTAAAACTCAGAAAGCCCATGACATTTTTAACGGAAGTGATAAATACATTGGTCAACCCGATGTTCGTCTTAACTTTGATGCTTCTTGGACAGATAGATGTGCGGTTATTAAAGCTAAGATCATCAATCAATTACCAGGAATCAATGAGACTAACTATTGGGATTTTGACCTGATTAAAAAGCTCAATTATGATGAGCCATGCCTCGTTAATCAGTTAGAGCTATTATGGATGCTATTCAATCCAGAGAAAGCTAAACAATTAAGCTTAATTAAATACAATAAGCTTTATCAAAAGGGGATGGCAGGAGAAAGAATTGCCCTCTGGAAGCTGAGACAGCAATTTTTAGAAGTGAACACATTAATTGACATTGGGTTTGTAGAATTCTTGAAAACAGCCACCACTTATCATAAGGACTCTGATGAGGTCAGAGAAATTCATCGTTTAGCCCAACTTAAACGGCATAAAGGCAATTTAGGGGTAAAGGTAGATAAAGATCCTATCCGGTTCATTAATAAGCTAATTAAGCGAGTCGGGGGTGAGGTGGTTAGTCGTAAAGAAGGAGGACGGGACAATCGGATTAATACTTATACTTTAAAACGGCCTTGGTTAGATGAACCCATAAGGGAAACATTATTGAAGTGTATCGAGGAGAAATTTAATCGGATTATTTGTGTATCCGGTGAGCTTGAATGGGGTCAAAATGCCCGAAAAATACCCGAACAAGTTCCCGCCGTCAAAAATGCCTCAGAGGTAGACAGCACAAGGGATAAAGCGTGTCCAGATACCCCCCTAAATGTAGATAACCAAGAGGAACATCTGGACACGGAAAAAACTGTACCTGAACAAGAGCTTTATTGGGATGACATTATCTCAGATATGAACCGTCATCTAAAACGAATCGGTTGGACAATAGATAAGGGGATACAATATTTGCTGTCTCGTTATGGTGTGAAATCAAGGCAATTGTTAACGGATGCTCAGATAATAGAGTTTTGGGACTTTTTGAAGATGGCTTAGCTGCGGTTGATTCCACAATATTCAGCTTTGGTGGAATAGACCGATTTACTTCTCAAAAATTTCTCAGCTAACTTAATAGTCGTTACCATCCCTCATCGTCTTGATTGTGTTGACAATGTCCGCACAATTGGCTAGATTACATATTATATTAGGTAGTTATTGTTTGGATGTTAAGAATGGAATCAGGACTCTTAAACGAGAACACGAATAAGCGCGACGTAAAAATTAATATCCGTGCCAAGATACAGCAACGCTACTTGATTGACCTTGCTGCCGAAATTCAAGGGAAGAACCGCTCTGATTTTATGTTAGAAGCTGCCTGCCAAAAAGCTGAAGATGTGCTTTTAGAGCAGCGCGTATTTTCCTTAAGTAGTGACAAGTGGCAAGAATTTTTAGAAGCTTTGGATGCTCCTCCTCAACACAATGAAAAATTACAAAATCTTTTAAATACAGTTGCTCCGTGGGAAGTCTAAACTCAGACTCAAAGCTTCGGGGGAAACCGCTTCCTCCTGAAAAGTTGACCGATAAACATAATACAGAAGACTTCTGTTGTGGTGTAGAAGTCCTTGATGATTGGTTGAAGAAACGAGCTTTGCGTAATGAGACTATAGACGCATCTCGTACTTATGTTGTTTGTGTAGATAACAAAGTTATTGGGTATTATGCCTTAGCCGTTGGTTCCGTTAGGCGGGAGCTAGGAACTAGCAAAATTAGACGCAATATGCCAGATCCGATTCCAGTAATGATTTTAGCTCGTCTAGCAGTGGATCTAAATTGGAGAGGAAAGGGGATAGGTTTTGGACTGTTGCGCGATGCCATTATGCGAACGGTGCAAGCTGCTGATTTAGCGGGTATTAAAGCGATCCTCGTTCATGCCCTAACCGAACAAGCCAAGGAGTTTTATGAGAAGGCTGGATTTCGTGCTTCTCCTGTGGAACCCTTAACTTTGATGATTACGGTGAAGGAAGCGAGGGCGATTCTTGAGGGGTAGTACGATTTTCAACAAAATCCGTATATGGTTTAATGCTCTCCTTTTATTCCCTCTCTGTAGAATTCTCAGCAAGCCAGTCACTTAGCTGCTGTTCACTAAGCTCACCAGTAGCCAAGGCCAACATAACCGTCACCACTTCCACCTCTGACGCAATCAAATCAATTCCGTTGACCTGAAGAAACACTGCCATCACCACGAAAGCAGTCCGCTTGTTGCCATCAACAAAAGGGTGATTTTTCGCTAATCCCCAACCAATGGCAGCAGCTAAGTCATACAGACTAGCATCGGGTTGATAAGTATAAAGGTGTTTAGCTCTCGCCAAGGCCGAAGATAACTTACCTTCATCCAAGATACCATTGGCTCCACCAAACAAAGCAAGCTGCTGGCTATGGATCGCCCTAGCCATTCTCTCTGTAATCCAGATCAGTTCGCTCACTTGGCTAATTCTTTTAAAGCATTACGATAACGGCGGGTGACTTCAGAAGCAGCTTCCATGACTTCTTCAAATTCAGGATTGTAAGCGGTTAGCTCTATCCCGTCGGGGGTTTCAGTGAGATAGATGGTGTCTCCCTCACTAACTTGTAACTTATCAAGGATTTCTTTGGGAAAAGTGGTTCCGATGGAATTGCCAATCTTTCTGAGTTTTAACTTCATTATTTCCTTGGACGTTAGGAGTAATTACAATTGTAACTACAACTTTCCCTGAATAGTTGTTCGAGTTCTGAGAGTTTTTGAGGATTTCTTCAAATTGTTAAGCTTGAATGTCTATATTAGATGTTTCTAAATTCAGGTTGCCAAAAACATCTTGAGGATAATCATTCATCGAAATTTTCCGAGATTTTCCGTCAAAAACTCCAGCCCAGAGCGTCCAATTAGAGCCATTAATTCCGACACTAAATTCTGTCAGGTAATTATTTCGCTCAGCCGTCCAATCATGTTCTCTATCGGTTAAAACTTTGAAGCATAAATTTTTCAAAATTTTAGAGATTTCTTGGCGAGAAATCTTCCCCAACCACATCTTAAATATCCAATCTCGGAGTTCCGAGTCTAGTAGCCAATTAATAATTTGTTGATTACTAGGGGATGAATTCAGTTCGGGTAAAGACTTTAAGTGTCTTAAAGATATATTTTTAGAGGAATTATCTATTGTAGTTGGAGAAAATTGAGATTTTCGCTGCTGTTTGAATTTAGCTTGTTTACCCATGATTAAGCCAAAAAATTTTCGTTTCTAGTCTTTGAGTATCATAACTAATTACTTTGGCTCATAAATAACCATAGCGGATTTCATCACTTCTTCTCGAAAATAACGGCTTAAATCGGCTGGGGTTCTTAAATCAATTTGCCTATTGATTATCTCTGATAGTTCATCTTCTATTGTAATGATAGCCAATCCTGGGGTTTTTCCTGGTTTAAATTCTACCAAAACATCGACATCACTTTGGTGAGTAAAATCCTCTCTTAAGACTGAACCAAATAAGGAGAATTTACGGATATGATAATGTTGACAAAATCGCTGAATTTGGTCGAGGTTTAAATGAATAGGTAAAGTTGGAGAAGTCATAGAATTGTAAATTGTCGATTTTAGATTTATTGTGAATTAAAGAAGGAAAAAATTAACCGACAAGTAGCACTACAAACTGAATCCATCATCTCGACTACGCTGTTGAGATTGCCTCATCCGCTTTTGCTCAATCTCATCTAATCTTTGGTCAATTTCCGGATTAATCAGAGCAATTAACTCTCTATCTTCTTGATTAAGATTACCTTTAATTTTTCCATCTTTTTGGAGAAGAATTAAACCCCGTCCATCAGAGGAAGATAATTCTACCGTCTCATAATCAGTAGAGACTTTAATAGTATAAGGCGGCCGTTCAAATCGTCGCCAACCTTTTTTGGGTGGGATATCTAGTAACCGCATCAATCTAGTAAGAGCTAAAATAGCAGGGAGATTATTTAAGTCAGCTAACCGTTGCTTCTTAGAACGTGACGGTTGAGTTTTATCTGAAGAACGGGGCTGATTTATAGATGGTTTAACCGTTGGTTTAAGACTAGGATAATTTGACGATTTTTTCGGGATAGGGGGTTTCTTAACTGGTTGATTTTGTTGGGTTTGTTTCTGATTTTTATCTCCTATAAGACGTTGTTCCAGTTCCTTTAATCGTTGTTGATTTTGGTCAGAAATTTGGTTAGATTTAGCCAGAGTGTCATTAGCTTGCTTCAACTTTTTACTAAGGTTAGTATCAGCTTCATTAGGGGTCTTAATTTCTTCATCTGTTTCTTGAGGTAAATTACTAACATTGGGGGGAGCTTCAATCACTGAAGTAGAAACATTTTGAGTCATTAAACTTGACTCTTCTTTCCCATCTGCCCCTCTTTCTTTGGTTAGCCGTTTTACCTTAACTGAAGCTCTTTGACGAGCGCGTAATAATTCTAAGGGATTCTCTTTAGCCCTAGATGCTTTAGCCAATTCAAGTAAATTATCTAGATCCGATGTATATAACTTTAAATCCGACTTGACCCTAGAAACCGCTACATAAAAGCTCTCCTTCCCTATTGTATAATCAGCCGAAATTAAGACTCGTTCTGCGGTTTTTCCTTGGGATGAATAGGTGGTGCTAACTAACCCATAATCTAAATGTTGGGGAACACTTAAATCAAAAGTGTCTTGTTTCCCATCTTTATATTCAATGGTGGCTGTTGTCCCTTCGATGGCTTTAACCGTGAATTCTTGTCCGTTTCTTCGTCCTTGTTTTCTATCATTCTTATTCCACTTCAATCTGTCACCTGGAGCGATTTCTATGTCTGAACTATGATAGACAGCTTTCTCAAATAAAGGATCTACCTTGAAGATGTTTCCAGTAGAATCAGATAGGGTCAAAGTATCAACATCTTTATCAATGATTTCATAAAGTTTCCCTTTGCTTAACTGACGTTGTTTATAATCAAAAACTGGACTGACTAAATCCCCAATTTCTAAATGATGGGTAAAGCGCATTTGTACCCTAGTTAAATCTTTGCTTTTTAATTGAGTAATTTTAACCCCTTCCCCTAAGAAACCTTTCTTTTTTAAACCCTGACGAATACTTTGAGTAATAGCTAGACGTTCAGCATTAGTCCCCGCCAAAACTAAAATTTTCTCTCTATCCGCTTGAGGAATTTTCAAGTAATCACTAACAATCTGATTAATCTTCTCCTCTTCAGTCACTTCAATTAAACAATTAGCCTGATTGAGTAGGCCAAACCCTGCATCAATTTCCCCCTTAGAAATTAAATCAACGGCGGTTTGTAGTTCTGGGATGCGCTGCCGTAGGGATTGATTCATTCTGGCGGTGGTCATCCCTGCTGCTTGTAAGGACTTAAAGGGATTACCAGCTTCTACGGCTGATAATTGGCGGGTGTCCCCCACTAACAACACTCTGGCTTTTTCGGCTTTGGCCCGTTGTAAGAGTTCATAGGCGGCTTTGGCACTGAGTAACCCTGCCTCGTCAACGAGCCAAATTTGGTTGGTTTCAACTGGTTGGGATGGTTTTGAATAAAGTAAACTAGCTACTGTATCGGCTTTAATGCCAACCTCGTTACCCAAGACCTTAGCAGCTTCAGCAGAAGGGGCAAACCCTTTAATGTGGTAGCCATTTTGTTGAGCTAAGTTGGTGAAATGGTTTAAAGCATAGGTTTTACCAGCACCTGCTACCCCATGCCATGCCATGACCCCATCACGGGTACTTAAAGCCGTTGAGATCGCCTCATGCTGTCCTTCTGTTAACGAGATGGGGTCTAAAGTCTTTTTAATTAAGGGTTGTGGGCAGATAGGATGTTGTTGATTCTTCCCTTCTAACATTAACCGAATGGTAGCCAGTTCTCGTTGTAAAGCCGCTTCAGTGGTATAGCGACGGCTAAGGTTGTCACTAACGTTAATTAAGCTCGAATTTTGGGTAATGGTTTTATCAAGGCTCTCTATCTTAATGGGCTGGCCAGAGTTCAAGAGAAATTTTTCTAAGTCTTCAAGCCGAAAGGCCACAGCCCGTTCTTCGCAGTGAGAGATGGCATCATTAACTTTGTGGGGGCCCATAGTAGAGGTTTGAGAAACGGGGGTAGGGTTAGGGCTGACAAATTGAACCCCTAACTGACTGGCTTCCTGTTGCCATTTCTCCTTTAACTCAGATGGGGACACTACTTCTTTTTTCACGCGGGTATTGCCCCAAGCGATGTTACGTTCAAGGACGCTGGCCCCTTCTCCTGTTTCGGCTAAAATTTGTTGTCGTCGTTTAGAAAACGATTCTAAGTCTTGCTTGGAGTAACCAGCAATTTCAAACTGTCCATGCTGTTTGGCTTTGACTTGATAACCCAGCTTCATTAGTTCTTTTGCCAAGTTATGTTGGTAGACCATGCCTAATAATTTCTGTTGACGGTAAATGGCATCGTTGTGGAGGCTGCGCCATTGGCCATCTCCTCGTTGGGTCACGTTCATCACCACACAATGGGTATGAAGATGGGGGTCTAAGTCTCTGGTTTCAATGTGGTCAAATTGAGCGACGGCTAACTTGCTTGTAGAAACGACTTGCCGGGGCTGTCCCTTTTTCAAGATGCGACTTTGAGCATAACGGGACTCCATCAGTTCTAAGGTTTGGTTAACCGCTTGACGGTGGGCTTCAATGAGTCTAGAATCTCCACTGACTAGGGCTTGTAGGCTGACACTTTTGGGAGCATTAAAGGTACAGTCGATGGCGGCGCGATGTTTGGTTCCTTTGATTTTACGCCCCATAAGTGACTGGGTTCCGTCAGGGGACTGGCCATCTAAAAGGTTATTGTAAGCATCATGGGCTTCAATCTCTCCCGTTAAGTTGAGAGAAGCTGCACCTTGACCGAACCATCGCCCTTTTTGGTAATAGCCTTTTTCAAAGTAGGTCTTAGCTAGTTCTGCATTAACGTTCTTAATGGTCAGCATTCCCTTCCTCTTCTACCAAAAGTTCAACTTGAAGGTCGGGCAGTGCTTTTAATTGCTGGAGCAGCTTTTCGCTTTGCTCATTTCGCACACACCAGATACTGATCTGTTTGAAACGATTCACTTTGTTCTGATAAAAAAAGCGATCCATTTCTGGTAGGTCTTTGATGAGTGCTACTGCCTCAGCGTGATAGCGGGTGAATAACAAAGCTACCCAATCAGTGAACTTCAACGGATAAATATAAACCACTTCTTTGCGTAAGCGTCCATTGAACAACAGGCGATCGCTTATCTCCTTAGACTCTATTTGTAATTGTCGCTTGGGCCAGTTTTTCTCTTCTACTATCATCGTCCAATTTGTAATACGCTAGTTGTATTAATGTTTTCTTTAATGGGGTTGGGAGTTTTTGGCAAGTGAGACAGTTAAGCTATTTGTAGTATTTAGTGTTTAAAAAAGTTACAAGCAAGGGAGAAATCGGAGAATTAGGGAATTCTCACAAGGGGTAAGCTAGAATCTATTATAATAGTTTTATTAAAACTTGGCGTAATGTGAAAAAGAAAATAAGAAATGAGTTTTGCTCACAGCTAGCCCTTGTTTCAAAAAACAGGCTCAGAGAGTGACTAAATTTTGTCAATCAATACAGTCTGATTTTGAGGTTGTGTCTAAGATTGAGCCTAAATTTTCAAAAGTGAGAGGTTTTTGGGGATAAATCGAGCCAGTTTTGGGGATGCTTAAACCTCAAAAAATCGCTAAAATCATTGTCAAGGGGTTAAAGGTTGTTTCAATCTAAATTTTTAATCCTAAAGGTAATATCTGTGAGTTGATGTGAGGAGATGCCAGACTTAATACTTGCCCTTGATTTTGGAGCTAGTGCTACCAAGATAGCTTATCGAAGTGGAGCAACTGAAGCTTCGTCTAAATTTGAGGTGGTGATGATGCCTCCAGAGATTGAACCCGTTGACCGTGACAAAATAGAACGGTATCAGAAAAGAAATACCCTTGAATTTAGTCAAGTATCTGAAATTGAAGAAATTTGGATTGAGGCCAAAGAAAAAATTTATGCAGTGGGTCACTTAGCTCAGAAGTTTGAACCTGTAGATCTTATTCTTGATGTGAAATATGAAGTGGCTGCCTATAAAGCTCTGGCTGCAATGGGTTATGTTCTGTCTACCCTGACTCAAACAAACCAGTTGCCCAAGAAAAAGACCTATAAAATTGCCCTGGCTGCGGTGCTGCCTTGGGAAGAGTTTCCTGATAAAGATCGCTTTAAGTCCTTTTTAGAATCTCTCTTATCTAACTGGAAATATAGGGAGAAAAAATGGGGTCTTAAACTCGAATCTTTTTCAGTACGTCAAGAAGGATTTGGATTATTTTACCTGTATCAAAAAAGTAAGAGTAAACCGTCTTTACATCGCATGGCGATTTTGATGTTTGGTCATCGCAATATTTCTGCACTTTATTTTAAGGAGAACAAGCTTGATAGTGGAGCTTCACCACTATTAGGATTTCACCAAGTATTTGACCGTATAGCCCAATCCATCTCTTGGTTAGACCGAGAGAGGATTGTTAAAACCTTTGAAACTGTATGGTATCTTGAGCGAAAGGCTTTTTTTAAGACCACCTATATCCATAAAACTCCTGAAAACCAGTCCTTGCGGAGGCGATGGGAAATCAAAGTAGGAAGCTATGACCATTATGTGGGCATTGAGATGAAGTTTCCTAATTGGGCTTCACTAAAAACCATTCAGGACTTAGCTAGAGCATCAGATCCCGACCTCAGACAAAGAGAAATTAATGACATTGCTCATGCTATAGAGCTTGCCCTATCTGAATATGGGGAATCGTTTCAAAAATGGTATGCAAAGATGTTTTCTGATAATTTAGATCGAGTTTTGCTCTCAGGGGGAGCTAGTTGGTTTATTCGTCCCTTACTGTCTAAATGGTTCCCAGAAGCTATTGGTGTCGGCTTTAATAATTACGTAACTAGACTGTCTGAATATAAAGAGAAGAAATCTCTTTGTGGAGTAGGTTTATCTATTTATTTATCGGGATTTCCTTTGTCTCTTAAGAAGGACTGGCATGAGCGACGAAAGTGGTTTCATCTAAGACCAATTTATCGTCCTTATGAAGTTGACCCAATGGGAATTCCTAAAGAGATTATCAGCGATTTACAGTTAGATCAAACAATGGCTAAATATTCTGAAGTGGCCGAGAGTAATGGTTATCAATCTTTTTATTTAAAACCTCAACGTCAGGCAGATGTGGTGGGGTTAGGAGCTTATCTCATAGATAAAACCTTAAACAAGTGAAAGAAATATTGGTCAAAAAAGCTATCTATTTTCATTGATTAATCAGTTAACTGGAGTCAACATGGACAAAGGGAGAAAGAATTTCCATATTAGATTACAACCTGATGGAGAGAGTTTATTAGGGGAAGTGATTGACTATTTACAGACGTTAAAAAAAGAGGAATTAAATAAGCGGGTTGGTGAGCTTTTGGTGGCGGCTTTTTTGCCCTTAGCCCGTTATCATCAAAATACTTGTGAGCCTGAAGAGCTAAGAATTACTTGTATTAATTCCTGTGATGCGTTGAGTCGGCATAGTGAATATCTGCGTCAACTGTTGAAAGTGAATCATCCGACAACCTTGCATTTAGTTTTGTCGAGTAATGTTGTCGCTGACCCTAATCAAATTGTTTCTCAAGTGACTCATCAAGCTGAGCAAATGGTTACTCGAACTCCTGAGCAAAATGGGGATGAACAAGTTGAGAAAGATTCACCCCCTCTCCTTAAAGAAACTGATGATGTGTTTGGAGGTTTTGATGATTAATTGTCCTAAATATTTTCAAAATATTGACTAATTTATTTAGGCTTATAAACGATTAGTTTTGATAAATTAGGGGGAGGATAAGAACAATTATAATGAAACTACCTAACCCTTCAAAAACCTTCATTGATAATAATAAATTAGCGGGTTATTCCCTTAATGTAAACCATGAAGAAGGAAAACACAAAGCCCGTGTTTTTAAATCAGCTTTAAACCTCAGCATTGACAACTTAGAAGAACTCAAACAAGCCCTATTAGAAGCCGTTAAAACCTATGAGGCGATTCCTGATAAAGCCAATTCTTACGGACAGAAATATCTTATTGACTTTCCCTTGACAAGAGACAACAAAACCGCCATTGTTCATAGCGTTTGGATAGTTAGAAATGATGAAAACTTCCCTCGGTTAGTCACCTGTTATCTACTTTAAGAAGAAAAAAAAATGAAACTCTTAGACATTGTAGCTTTACTAGAAAACTTACCCGACCTTAACCTTTATCGGGGACAAGTGGGAACCATTGTAGAAGAATATGAACCGGGAGTTTTTGAAGTTGAATTTAGTGATGATACAGGAAAAGCTTATGCTATTGAAACCTTAAACGAAACTCAATTGATGGTCTTACATCATTCCCCTTTAGAACGAGAAAAAGCTCCCGTTTAATTAGTTTTTTCTTCTCAAGAATCTTGAAGTAAAAGAGGTTAAACTAGATAAGAGGATAAAGATCTTAATAGTTGTTAATTTTTCCTTATTCTTCCTAATAGTTAAACCTTTATTTTTTCTAATAACTTGATTGTAGGAAGAGAAACTTAATTCAAAGGGAGTAAGAGATCTAGGCTGTCATCACTTAGCGTCGGATAAGTGTAATTATCCGACTCAGCATGGTATTCTAACGAAGTAGGTATCGGGCTTAAGTCTGATGCTCCCTCGTATTTATCCGACACTGATGCTGACTCAAACTACCCCGACCGATCTTACCCCTACTGATTTATTAGATCGCTTTGCGAACTTCGTTCGTCTCGACACTGCCGATGGTAATGCAGCCGACGATACGGTGAAAACCTATGCTTGCACAGTGAGGCAATTTTTTAGTTGGTGTCACTCTCAAAGACTTCATCCTTTAGATGCCACACGGGATGACATCAAGTTATATCGTCGTTGGTTAGTAGAAGTGCAAGATTATAAATGTGCGACCATCGCTTTGAAGTTGACGGTGGTGCGTCGGTTCTATGCGGGGGCGGTAGAACGGGGACTGATTTTGGCTAATCCCGCGTTGGGCATTAAACCCCCTAGAGAAAATATTGATCCAGCCGAACGGATTAATTATCTTGAAGAGACGGAAGTGACGCGGTTATTGGAGAGTTTGCCCACTGAGAATACCATCGGGGCTTTACGCGATCTCTTATTGGTGGCGGTGATGGTATTGGAAGGATGCCGAACGGTAGAAATGCACCGCGCTTGTATTGGGGATATTGTTAAAAGAGGCAAAGATATTGGAATTCGGGTATCAGGGAAGCGTTCAAGGCGCATTGTGCCGTTAACGCCTGATTTGGCGAAGCTGCTCAATAAGTACCTGAATGCTAGGAAGCGGTCAGGAGAGGTGTTAAATGTTGATACCCCTTTGTTCATTGCCTTAGATAAAAGGACATACAGAGGGCGGTTAAGTCGTCGTTCCATTCAGCGAGTGATTGATAAGTATTTACGAGCAGCCGGGTTAAAGGAGCAGCCTACAAAACAGAAGAAGAAGAAAAAATCAGCATCTAATCAGTCTCATCAACCGTCTATGGCTAATGGAGAGGCACAACCATCATTTTTAGGGCAAAATCAGGAGCATCAAGCGTCTAACGGTGAGAAACAACGCCTTTCACAATCCGCTTCGGCTAAGTCCAATAAGTTTCAACAACCACAGCGACAGTTGAGCGCACATTCTTTGAGGCATACGGCAGGGACGTTGGCCATTAGGGCGGGGTCGGATTTAAGGCAGGTGCAGGATTTGTTAGGCCATGCTGACCCCAGGACAACGGCTTTGTATGCTCATGTGGCTGATCGGTGGCGTAACAATCCGGCTTTAAGGTTGGGAGTAAAGGTTCCGCTTTGACGGGGAGAAAAGACGAAACGACGGGCGGTTCAGTTATTATCGATTTAGTATAATGTTACTTAATCAATACAGCCTCACAAGTATGCCAAGAGGGATTCATGATTCAGCACTCATTGTTAATGCCTTTCGCGCTAGAAAAGCCGACATTAGTGGGGATCGATTTGCTGACTTATGGCTTTCCCAAGATACTCAGGTGTGGGCATCCCAATATACACAACAAGTTGGCTTAACAGAAGTTTTAGTCCACGCTCTTCGTCATCGATTTTTCCTGGAGTCTGTGAGGGCTTTTTTAAAGAAAACTCCCGATGGTGTGTTTATTAATATCGGAGCAGGATTCACCAACTATCCTTACTTAATTCCCCAAGAAGTCTCTTGTTGTGAAATTGACACTCCAGTCAACCTCATCTTCAAAAAAGAAACCTTAGCCAGATTGGTAAGACAAGGCTATTTACCTGAGCGCACCATTGAATTTATTCCTGTAAACGATTTAAACAAAATCCCAACCCTTGAAACTTTGATGAAAACTTTAAAGAAATGGCTTAACGGTCAACCATCATTTGTTTTATGTGAAGGGCTTTTTTTCTACTTAAAAATTGAAGCAATTAGTTTCTTGTATCAACAACTTTCTTCTGTACAACAAAAGGGAGATATTGTTGCTAGTAATTCATTTCGTCCTGAAGAAACCAAAAAAATCATGTTTCAAAAATTAATCAAATATTGTCGAACAGAGTACAAAAAAAAGAACTTTATTCCCACAAATTTACCCACTAAATTCTATGAGCAACAGCCTTTATACTCTTTGTTATCCCATGAAAATTATTACCGACTTTCAGAAAAGTTTGCCCCAGGAGAAAAACTAGAGAATCCAGAGTCTGTTTTGGAGGAAGATGTTTATCTTCTTGAACGGTGTTGATGAAGTGAAGTTTCGATAATCTCTCAAGCAGGATTGACCTCCCTATTGGTCAAAGTAGCACTGGCAGCGGCCTTCCAGTTTGGAGTGAGGGGAGATAGCCTGCACCTAGACTCAAGTTCCTTCTCGGTTCACGGAGCCTATCTGAGCCCAGACATCCCTCCCTTAGAAGAGCCAGCAGCTATACTCATTGCTCATGGTTATTCGAGGGACCATCGGCCCGACCTCAAACAGTTCATGGTTGATTTAATGTGCAGTGGGGATGGAGACGTACCCCTATATCTGCGGGTAGCCGATGGCCATGAATCAGACCAGGCTATCTTCGCTCAACTGATAAGAGAATTCCGAGAAAAGTGGGACTGTGAGGCGTTGTTTGTAGCAGATGCAGCCCTTTATAGTGAGGAGAACCTGCAGTCATTGACCAACCTGCGATGGCTCAGCCGCGTGCCAGGGACCATCAAAGAGACGCAACAATTGAGGGAACACTTAAGGGAAGAAGCCTTTGTGCCTTCTCAATTGAAGGGATACCGCTACGCCTGTGTTTGTAGTACCTACGCTGGCCTCAAACAGCGATGGGAAGAGACCATTACCCTGGCTCACAGAAGAGCCGGGCGTTTTGTTTTGGCGACCAATGTTTTAGAGTCTGAGTCTCTGAGTACAGAGGAGATGCTCTGTGAGTACAAAGGGCAACAGAGCACTGAGAGAGGTTTCCGGTTCCTCAAAGACCCGATGTTCTTTAGCAGTAGTGTCTTTCTCAAGACGACTCAGAGAGTTGCGGCTTTGGCCATGGGGATGGGTCTGTGTTTGTTGATTTATACTCTGGCTCAGAGAGCCTTACGCCAATCTCTAGCCCAGGCCAAGCAGACAATATCGAACCAATTGGGCCAGCCGACAGCTACTCCGACCATGGGTTGGGTATTTCAATGTTTCCAGTCCATCCATTTGGTCGTTCTTAACGGTGTGCAACAGGTTGTCAACTTAACCCAAGAGCATCAAGGTATCCTTCAGTTCCTCGGTGCCCCCTGCCAAAAATATTATGTCCACTTTGCACTACTAGACCGCTAAGGAGTCGAGTGTTTCTTTCAACCAACAACACATCAATTTTTCCGATGAAACCGTCTGAGGCTTGGACTTGAGCTTCTTGTCCCAAGGGCAACTCCCCTAGGGGAAGATTTTCTTTTTCCACCGCCAGATAAGACATCATCCTCTCTGGAAACGGATAAGACCAGGACATCAACACGTCACTCGCATAGTTGACATTGTCCCAAGGCCAATATAAGGTTTCGCGTTCCCAGCACTCATTTTCAATGTAATGAGTGTCCTTGAAAAGTTCCATCCCTACTAGCTCGTCTTGTGTACAATTGAGCTTAATAAATTGAGCGGCGGTTGAGCTGACATAATCTATCGGTACTAGACGGGTCTGAGAACCAAACAAGGCTGGATGTTCCACAACTATGTGGCTGACTTGCAAGGTTGTTGGATTGATAATTACATGAGTTAACTGTCCGCTATTTCCCTCAACACAAAGGACTTGAGCTTTTAAGGAAAGCGCTAGAGTTGAAGACCCCTGAAGCTTTTTTTGAGAGTTGCTTAATACGTCGTTGGATATATTCGTTATCATCATTTTGTCCTCTCTCTATCGGTTACTTTTAAGCTAAGCCTTTGAGTTGGCAAAGGAATGACCAATTTGTGTCAAGTTAGTGAAGTCTGAAGTAGACACAGGTAATAATTCTCAAAGACGCACGGGCAGCCCCGTGCAACGCCGCTCAAAAAGAAAAGACTATACTTCTACTTGAGCTTTTTCTAAAGCAGCCTTTAAGCTTGCCTCATCTGATTTTGAGAGGGAGGTTCGTAGCAGTTTTCCCTCCAGAGGACGCAGTTCATCTAAAACCTTATCGGGAGTCACTTTCTGCACTAAGAGAAATAAAGCTGATGTCCCTGGTTCTAAGGTTTGAGCGAGGTCTTTGATAAATTCATCGTCAATTCCAATATCCGTTAAGACACCCCCTAAAGCTCCAGTGGCTACTCCAGCAACAACGCCTAACAGCGGATGTAAAAATAAAAGTCCGATGAGCGAACCCCACACTCCTCCACTGAGTACACCGGCTGATACTAAGTCATAAGTCTGCTTAACTTTGACTTTCCCTTTTTGGTTTTTGATGACCACTACGGCATCTTCTAGATCAACTAAATGCTCTTTTTGCATTTCTCCTAACTGATGCAATACTTCATCGGCTTTGAGTTCATTGTCAAATCCTACGACAATTAAATCGCTCATATTCACCTCCTATGATTGGGTTTAAAATCAAGTTTCTTCCTTTAACGGCGCGTTTGAATAAAATTAAAAACTAATGACAGAATTACGGTTAGCACCAAACTGCCGATAATTGAAATATGAGTTTGGAAAAAGAAGTTTAGAGCTAACAGCACCAGGACAAACACTGCCAATTGCCAGAGCAGATTTTTATTCATCGCTTTTCTCCTTAAGTAGATAAAGGTAATAACTATGGACTAGGGATAATTTGGTTAGCTATCCCACAGTTTTCTGTGGCACTGCCAGGGACAACAGTTATCGCTTTGGGTTGATTAACCTCAAATAGAGAACTTGAATAAAGAATAATCGGACTATTTGTTTCATTTTTAGCGTAATGGATCATCCCTGCCGGTTCAGTTAAGGAATCACCACTATAGAGATAAGTTGTCTGCCCAGCTTGTAGTAATTGAGTCTGTTTATTAGCTCGTATCACTTTAGCGGTTCCTTTGATTACTGTATAAGTTAGTATCCCTAGTTCAATTTGTTCTATTTGCATTCCTGGATGGCTATGGGGTGGAAGGACGACTCCTGATGGGATTGTGTAGCGTACTAATTCTAAGATTTTTCCTTCTATTCCTTGAGGATAACCAAACGCTAAGACTTCACGACTAATGGAATGGTTTGACAAAAGCGCGTTTGATTCTAATTTAATTTGAGGGTTCGTAATTTGAGTTTTCATGACTGTTGCGACCTTGTTTTATGGTTGGGATGATAGTGAAATTCATGGCATTGAGCTAACTCAAAGTTCACGCTCATTCAGGTGAGAATAAGTACTTGAGGAGGCATAATTAACGGCCTCTTTGCAAGTCATAAATGACTTTTTCTAAATACCATTTTTCTGTGTGATTAGGATGTTGTCTTTTTTCTCCATTGAGCAATCTATAAGCTGTAGCCGTATTTCCATGCACTAACGTCAACAATTCCTGTTTTAATCCGCCCTCTGATAAACTTCCCATCCAACCTTGACAACTATTGATCATCTGATTCCATATCGATTGTTTATTTTGTTCTTTCATTGTCTTTTTCCTCTTCTTTTCTCTTTCTTCTTTGACCTTAATCCCCGCGTATGTCATTGTCTTGTCGCTCATATCACAATTTCACTGGTGAGAATCTAGTTAGGTCAAGAGACATATCTTATATCCACCCAATCTTTTCTTTCTCGAAGTGCATAATGATCAACTTTTCTGCACGTCTCAAGATAAGTCTCAATCTTTGGGAATTGAGACTTATTAGGCTTGAGTTTATAGTCGTAGGTAAGTTTAGGAGCAGAAAAATGAAACAGACAATTCTGATTGTTGAGGATGAAGTCGAAATTGCCCATTTTACCCAGAAGCTTTTAGAAAAAGAAGGATTCAACTGTCAAACCTGTTACGATGGAGTCACCGCTATCCGTTATTGTCAGCAACTCAAGCCCATTTTAGTCATTTTAGACTGGGCTCTCCCTGAAATGGATGGTATAGAAGTTTGCACCCGAATCCGTAAGCTAAACCAATCCCCAGATCCTTATATCCTCATGTTAACTGCCAAAGGAGAGGAAATTGATCGGGTCGTTGGTCTGTCAACAGGAGCCGATGATTATGTGGTCAAACCCTTTAGTCCGATGGTTTTAATCGCAAGGATTCGCGCACTCTTAAGGCGTAGCCTACGGGAGGAAGAACGCCCCCAAATTTACCAAACTGAACACTTCACCGTAGATCTCACTCAACACCAGGCTCAACGTCATCTTGAGTCTCACACGGAAATCTTAGACTTAACTGCCATTGAAGCTGCTCGCTTGAGGTGGTCTGACGTAGATTTAAAAGAAGGAACGATTTATATCAGACGAATTAAAGGTTCTCGTTCTGGTCGTCATCCACTTCAGGGTGATGAGATGAGGGCTTTGAAAAAACTGAAACGGGATTACGCACCTTCACCTTTTGTCTTTAATGAATGGTAATCGTCACACTCCTTTAAGTGAGAGAAACATCAGTCACATTGTTCATCAAGCTGGACTACTGGCTGGATTTGATTTTGTGGTTCATGCTCATTTGCTTCGTCATGCGTGTGGCTATTATCTGGCGAATAAAGGAGTAGATACGAGAACCATTCAGGATTATCTCGGTCACGCTAATATTCAGAATACTGTCAGGTATACACAGCTATCGGCAGCTAGATTTGAAGGATTATGGAATTGAGAAGAAAAAAGTGATTTTAAAATGCTTATAGGGCAAGAGTTTCAGGCTAGATTGCCCCTGGTGACAGCTTCGCTAGTTTCACCCCTTGTTGTCTTTCTCAATCAGGATTTCTCGCCAGCCACTTTTGAGGACTCCTTCAAAGGGGACTTCCTCTTCAGGAGCATAATATCTTTGTTGGCTGTTGGCATATTTCTTGAGTAATTCCAAAGCCTGAATTACTGGACGGTGGACTTCATTATTGGAGTGAAACTCTAGACAAATAAGTAATTTTGGCACTAAACGGCGATAGTGACAACTGACTGTCGAGTGTTGCGCGTCCAGGCTCAGAATTGAGATAGTAAAACACAGAGAAATTGGAATTCGCTTCGTCTTCGGAGTCGCTGGTTTCTAAGAGAGTATCGATTGCCGCACGGCTTTGAGAGGAGAGCTTTTGATGTATCAGCGCCAAAAAATTGCTTTCATAAGTACGGATAGCAGAGCGAATAAGACGTTCAGTTCTGCCTCGTGTTGGCGGTTCGATCTTGAGGAGAAGAAATCTCTCTTCAACTGCTACGATGAGGTGTTCTATCTCTAACTCTTGTCCCAAAACCTGATTCGTAAGCCAGTCAACCATCTCCTGAACATCATCAGAACTACAGGTGCGAATTCCCAACCAGCGGCGAATTTCGCCACGATGGCGCATCATTGAACGCCCATTCCAGTCATAATTTACATACTCCTGTGCTGGCACATTCACCGGCTGGGCTATGTAGGAGACTACCTCCCAAGGGACATCTTGGGGAGAACTGGGGAATTTGTGAGCAAGTTCAAAAAACTTCAGGAGAACAGCAAATCCAAGACGATTAGCTCCTATCTTTGAGTCCAGCAGTGCTAGTTCATGGGGAAGTAGTGTCCATGATTCAATAAGTTCGTCTAATTCCCAGTTTCGTTTCAATTTCCCCTTTTTTTTAACCCTCTGATTGTTTGACCGACTTACACAAAAAAAGTTCTGCTAATAACTGGTGTCGGAACTTAATCTAGGTTTATTGTACAAGAGGAGGGGTCTTTAAAAGAAAAAAAGAGACAAAAAAGCAATAAGTGCCAAATCCACAATTAAACTCGGAACTTGTTAAAAAACTTGGAGATGAAGTCTGAAAAGCTTGAAACCCTTACGGAATAAGGAAAGAAGGTTAGTTGGCACTAAATGACAGCTTCCCTAGCCATACGCCAAGTTACGCCGTTTGCATCTCGGCGGCAGCTGACGGTATCTTTTCCAAGGGACCTATCAAAGGCATCATTCCTGGACTACTAATAAACAAACCATCGCTTTCTAGCTTTTGAGTAAAATTGTCTTGAGCATTACCAATTGGGACATCGTCAAATAGAGAGCCAATGACATTTCGAAAATCGCCATCATCAAAGAGATCGTTGCTTGCTTCTCCAGAGAGGGTGTTATTACCTTGCCAACCACTAATTTGATCGTTGCTGGAAGTGCCGCCAGAGAGGTCGTCATCGTTAGGAGTCCTGACAATAGTCCTAGAATAGGAATCAAAGTTTTTAAACTTTCCTGTATTAGCATTTAGCTTGGCGATCCAGGTATCAGTTGCACCACTATTAACATTTCCCAAAGAACCTTCGGTATATCCTGTTAGGTAAAGATTGTTGGATTTGCCAACAGAAATTCCGGTGGCATAATCCCATTCCGGTGTCCCAAATTGCTCCAGCCAGCGTTGATTTCCATCACTATCGTAACTAGCCACCCAAATATCATAAGATCCAGCATTTTTCTGTTTCGGAAAACTACCGTTAGTATATCCTGCTAAGTAGATATTATTATTAGAATCAACAGCCATAGGGCCTGTATACTTCCCATCTCGCTCTGGTGTACCAAATTGGCGAACCCACTGCTGAGTTCCATCAGGACTATACTTGGCTAACCAGACATCTTGAGAACCAGCATCAGCAAAGGTTCCTTCTACGCCAGAACCCAGATTTGGCGCACCAAAATCTCCCATTGTCCATCCGGCTGTATAAATATCGTTGTTACTATCAGTAATTACCCCCAATCCAAAATCCAAACTATCATTTGTACTTCCAAATTGTTGAGTCCATTCTGTCTCTCCAGAACTATTAATTTTAGAAAGCCAAACATCATATTTAGAAGAAAATTGAGGTGGATCCGCCACAGTTTGCGCTGCTTGTGTCCATCCAACTTCGTAACTATTTCCATTGTTATCTACAGCGATTCCATAAGCTTCATCAAAGAAGAAAGGAGCTAGAGGGGTATCTTCATTTGTTGTTTTGTACCATTGTAAGTCTCCTTCACTGTTAAATTTGATTGTCCAAGCATCATCTTGAACAGGGAAAGGATAAATATCTTGTCTTTCATTAGTCTTGATTGCTAGTCCAGATAGATAAACATTGCTATCATCGTCAACAGCAAGATCAAAGGAAGCATTCCAGCCAGAAGTGCTTCCTGTAATGCTAGTTCCAATTTGCTGAGCCCACAATAGATTACTATCACTGTCAAATTTTGCGACCCAAGAATCTCCGCCTCCATTTTCATCATTCCCCGATTCTCGCGGGAAAAATAAGTCACCATAGGTAAATCCAGCAAGATAAAAGTTTCCTTGGTTATCAACAGCAATACTTTCAGCAGCGTCACGGTTAGAACTACCAAACTGGCGCAACCACTTTTGTTTTCCTCTTTTATTATATTTCGCAACCCAAACATCGTATGATCCTGCGTTTGCTGCTCCTAAAGAGCCACTGGTGACTCCTGTTACATAAACATTACCAAAATCATCAGTTGCAATGGCATTACCAATATCAACCCCTGCTGATCCTAATTGGATGACTGATTTTTGCTTCTTCTTCTTAATTTTAGGAGGTTTCTTACCGACAAAATTAAAGTAAGAGCCTTCTGAAGAGAGAACAATCTCAGGAGGTTCCAGAACTAAGGCAATTAAGTCAGGAATCGACTGATTGAAGCCAAAAATCGCTTGTCCAGAAATTTTTGCATCTGGTAATAATGCACTTAATCCTGGCAGTGATTCAGTATCTAATTCGGAGATATTGACCATTAAATAGTCTTCGGGAGAACCATGAAGCTTGAGAGTATCTTCGTCTAGATTGAAGTCAAAAACTATAGCAAACTCTTGAGTTCCGAAAAGGTTAGTCGTCAGTAGCTCAATAGGATCGCTATCATCTAAGAAGTATGGCTGTTTCCAATCACCTAGAACAAATGTGTCGCTCCAACCTGGTAAAAGAGGGCCGTTTTCTAGAAGAGGTGTTGGAGTGGCAGCAAAAAAAGCAGCATTGATCAAATCAATTGACGTTAATGATGTATCAAATAAGTCTCCAAATAATAATTTGATATTAGTGCCGTCAAATGTGTTGGAAACTTCACTAGGAACATAACTATAAATCAAGTCATCACCATGACGACCAAAAAGAAGTTCAATCTCTGCTTCTGGAGATGCTGTGACTAATTCGCTAGCGGGTGATAGTAGTGAATATAAAACGGGGATAGTCTTCATATTAGTTATATTGCTAATGTAAGTTGATGATTCGCCATTTGCTGCATTTAATCATGTCAAAAAATGTGTAAGTGGAAACCCCATTGCCTTGCGTTGGGGAGGAAACGAACACCAACTAACAAACAGTTGCTCCAATTAGATGAAATTCCACCCAGGAATTTTAGAGATAATCCAGACTAGGGAAATATCTGGAAGTCTGTAAGATAGCTAGGCTCAACGGTCTATTCAACTCTTAGTTACTAACTGGGTTTAGCAATCCCTAACTTCAAGCGTTAGCTAAGTTAGGGTAGTTGAATTTAAGAGATTGGCTTTTTTCTTGCCGTAACCATTAATTGCGGAATATGAAAACCATTGGCGAAGATGATATCATATAAAGCCCTTAAGCCTCGTCGTGTCAATAACCAGTCTCTCAGCGATGGTTGAGAATCTGGGTAAAGATGCTTCATTCGGCGAAGATCACGACGAGTTATATTCCACTGATCGCATCTATAGAGATCGACAGTAAATCCTGATTTATCTAGAAGAGAAAACACTGCGTCTTGACTAAATGTATGAAGATGATAGGGGTCAATGTGGCGCGTTTCTCCTAGAGGAACTGAAATGAGTAGATTTCCTTCTGGAGTCAACTTTTTATGAATACGTTCAAGAAATATTTCTGGGTGAGGAAGGTGTTCGAGGGTCTCAAAAGAACATACCAGATCAAATTCATCTGACCAATCAAACTGTTCAGCATCAGAGCAAATAAACTGAAGATTAGGAACTTGATAATGAACTTTAGCGTATTTGATTGTGTCTGGACATACATCCACGGCAACAACATTTTGTGCTCCCGCCAAGGTGAGTATTTGGCTTCCATATCCAGTGCCACAGGCAATATCTAGAACTCGTTTTCCATTAGCATAGCGCGATGCAATCTCATAGTGTCGGAAGCTAATTTCTACAAGTTTGTTGTTAGTTGGATCGTCTACCATTGCCTTGGGAATAAGGCGTTCTCCCATGCCCCATGTATTTTTCAAGTGTCCCCAAATCTTGGATTTATTAATATCGTCAATATTTTGGATTGTAGATTTAGTCATTAGATTTCTCTATTGGATAATTTTTTTGGATGGATTTCTTGAAGTTTTTATTTTAATAAAGTGCATTTTGCATTCTAAAAAATAAAAAAAATTTATTGAATTTAAAAATAACTACGTTACGGTAGTAGTACATAATAGTTGCTTGTAAAAACTATTTAAATTTTGGCAGCATTGTTCAATCGAAAGGGAATGAGTATCTTGTAAAGCTTGCTTAACTATTACTGTATTATCCCTTGACAAACTTTTATCAATCGCATTGGTTAAACTTTCTAGATCATCTGGGATAACAAGATAAGCATTTATTTCATCAATCAAGTAATCAGACACGCCACCACTGTTGACTGTAACCACTGGAACGCCAGAAGCCATTGCTTCAACAACTGAAAGTCCAAAGGTTTCATAGGGTGCAGGACTGCAATATACATCACACGAAGCGAGTAAATTAGCTTTAGCCTCTTTATGAACAAAACCTGTGAAATGTATGTTAGGAATAGTTTTGGTAATATGCTTTAATTGATTAACGAACTCAACAGGCCCATCTCCTGCAATAAGTAAGCAAAGCTTTTGGTGTTTATCAAGTAGTCTCTTAAAAGCTTGTATCAGTAATTCTATTCTTTTTTCTGGAGAAAGACGACCCAAAAATAATAATACTTTATGCTCATATTGTTCAGGAGATAACCATTTTTCTAAATGCTTGCGATTGCGACGATTAGGACTAAATTTAGAAGTATCAATTCCATACATCTGAATTTGATGAAAATCAGATAACCCCAAAAGTTTGAGACTTCTGCTGGCTGCTGCACTAACTGTTACAATCAAGTCGAACTGACGATAAAGATAACCAGTAATGTGCTTAAATATTATCTCTCCTAACAATTTTCCTAATGGATAGGTGCTAGACATCTGATAGTAATCCGTATGATACTCAGTAATATATGGAATATGATTATCATTGGCATATTTTTTACCAGGCAAATGCCAAGTGCTAAACCAAAATAAACGCTCTACGTCAACTACAGTAATTAAATCTGGTTGGTAATATTCTATTCTTTGCTTAATTTTTTTTGCTGCTAGAAGGGTTGGAACACGGTTTAATTGATATAAAAGCCAATTTTGAGACGGATAAGTCTCAATAATTAGTTGTTTTTGCAAATCTGGCGGAACTGTAGGCAAACTTGAGCCTTTACGACATTCAGGTGCTAAAACAACAATGATATATTGACCTTGCTTGGCCAGCCACCGTACCCGATCCCAATTATATTGAGCAGAACCACTTACTTCGGGAGGAAAAGTTGTAAATAGAAATAGTAGTGTCTGTTTTGAATAACCCATCTGTTTAGCCCTATTTAACGAATAGTTATGGAATGTTGTTTGAGGTAGTGACTTGGTAATGAGGTTTGTTCTACTCGTAATTTGTTAAGTGTAGGAACACCAATCCATCGGTAAAAAATATCTCCCAAGATTGGATAGAGTTGTATACTTGCACAGAAACATTTTGTAAAGATATCTTTGGCCAAACCTCCACTGACAATAACCTCAGCCTGGTTTTTTTTAATCGCTTGGACAATTGCATTAGTAACAGTTGCTGGTGTCGATGTTCCAGAAAACGATGGCGCGCGAACTCCTGTATTGACAAACATCCCACATTGAGAAATGTACCCTGGACAAATTACCGAGACCTCAACCCCAGTCCCCACCAATTCTTGTCTTATCGCATCGCTCCAGACCAGTAATCCTGCTTTACTAGCTGAATAAATGCTGTCGTAGGGAGAACCTTTTTTGCTAGCTAGAGAAGCAATATTGACGATATGTCCACTTTTTCGATCTAGCATTTTAGGAAGAAATAAACGGGATAACTCCATAGCCGCTAACAAGTTAGTAGAAACGATGGCTTGTATCTCGTCGATAGAGTAATCTGGAAAAGCTCGGTATATTTCTAGACCAGCATTGTTAATTAAGATATCAACTGAACCTACTCGCCGTTCAACTTGCCGTACAAGTATGGGTAAATCGACAACTTTAGTGATGTCAAAGGGAATTGCTATCCCGTTTCCTCCTGCAGTTTCGATATCAGCCAAAAATGTTTCTAGTCCTTTTTGAGAACGGGAAACTCCCACTACATTGGCTTGATTTTTGACAAGAGCTTGAGCAATATATTTCCCAAGACCTCCTGATGCTCCCGTTAATAGAATATTCTTGCCTGATATGTTAGTCATAATTACTTGTATCCTGCTGTTTTTTCATAAAACCCTCAATCATGGGAATGGAATTATTAGTGCCAATTAATTCTTGGCAAAGCAATCAACATTAACAGGATTTTCCTTCAAAGACTGAAAATGCTTACCCCCTAACTCGATTTGCCCCTGTTTGACCCCTGATTTTAGTTTTTCGACAAGAGACTCCCAATCGCGGGCGATAATATTCGTTCCATGATCGGGTTCAATTAAACTAATGAGACGAATATTTTGATCATTTTGAGTAGCCACATTGCAAATACCTAAAAAGTTGAAAACACCTGCTTCGTAGGTTCCACAAGGAACGGAAGGATTCTTAATTCCTGTGCAGTATTCATTGGTTTTAAACCAATCAATTGAAGGATATCCGTGAAAATGAACCATTGGTGTACCATCTTTGACAAGTTCTGGTGCGTATAATGCTGAAGCAAGGGCGATCGCAACCATGACATAGATATCATAGGAAGGTTTTATATCTGCTATTGCTGGATCAAGACCTTGGGGCAAT
This sequence comes from Cyanobacteria bacterium P01_G01_bin.67, assembly GCA_039179675.1. Taxonomy (GTDB): domain Bacteria; phylum Cyanobacteriota; class Cyanobacteriia; order Cyanobacteriales; family Xenococcaceae; genus Waterburya. The sequence goes on along the minus strand of JBCDEP010000016.1, from coordinate 11,502 downwards.
TGAAGTAATAACTTTCCTTTTAACCCAATTCTTAGAACATCCTGCTCAAGTTGCAGGTTTGTTTTATTCGAGCCTGAGCGCGAACTCACAAGCCAAATATCAGGAATTTGCTTAAACTGATATTGATTACCTATTCTGATTTTCACATAACTCCTACCCAGGGAATTTTGACGAACCTCATTAGAACTGAATTCGTCTACAGAAAGTAGCTCTTCCCATTTTTTTTCAGATATTTCAGGCTCTCCAATGTATTTAGGTGGCTCGGCATAAGCAACAAAACCATAAGAAACCCCTGTTCTGCCATTGGCTAACCAATCCACCATATCTCTGTGAGATTTTCGGGTGATAACATCATCGAGCTTAAAACTAGCAGGTAATAGACCAGTTGAGTCTAATTCTTGCCCTAATCTGACTAATTTAGCTGCATAACAAGATTGAGTAGGATCGTATTCTCCCACCTCAAATCGGCTCATTGGCAATGGAAGTATTGGCACATGAATTTTAGGAATCAAAGATTGAAGAACAAATTCATCAATTGCTTCTATCGGGAATACTGAATCAGAAAGATTCATATTTAAGATAGAAATATGGGTAGTAGAAACCCCAATTACAATTTGGGAAAATGTTTTGATCAGAGCATTTACTCCAATGGGAATCTTTTGTTGATAAGGAAGGGTTGGATTAACAAACTCTTGATTAATTCTGGTTAATACAATGACTTGAGTGTTGGTCGGATCTTCAAGGGGATGGATATTATCTTCAGCCCAGCTAATAAACTGACCAATTTTTGAAAAAGCTAATTTTCTATTTTTTAAAACAAAGCGACAATAGAATTGGTATAATTTCTCTGCAATAAAAGTTTTGATTTTATTAGGATTTCTTTCAACATCAATAACAGCACTGATCCCTGATTTAACTAAGGGAACTTTAACACTTTTTTTCCACTCTATTAGGGGAATATTAATGTCATAGCAAAACTCTTTTGTCGCTTGCTCCCAAGGAATAATTTGAACTCCACAGTCTTGAAGCTTGAATTTTAAATCCTCTCGAAACTTTTTAATGGCATCTTCTTTGTACCCATCAGGTAACGGTTTAAACGTTACTTTTAACTTCTTGGCCATGGCTCTTGGCTCAATGGTTGGAGTAGTAAAATCCACAGAGGAATCATCTCCAAACCCTCCAATCAGACGACCAATGGTTTGCAAACTGAGAGCTTGATTATTGGTTTGAGGTAAATTGCTGATTGTTGAAGTGTTGCCTCGAAGAAACGAAAGAATCTCTTGTTTGTGTTGAGCAAGCTCTGTACTCAGAGCAGGTGTAAGGACTCCCTTGGGAGAGCGAATTTTAAGTTTCTCTTCGTCTACCCACAAATCAATGCCTTTTTGAGCTAATGCTTCTAGAAGTTGGGATACATTCATTAAACATAATCTCCTTAAACTTTAAACAGTTGGGAATTATTTCGGGGGGTTAAATCTCTAATATTTCTGATTCGGATAACTGCAATTCGTCTGAAAGATATTGCGACAGGGACTCAATGGTTGGATAGTGAAGTAAGAGATACGGAGAAATCTCCACCCCAAAAAATTGGGTTCCGGCACTCGCAATACTAATAGCTAATACTGAGTCAAGTCCGTAGCTATCGAAAGGTTCACGGATATCTAGGTCATCAGGTTTAACTCCTAACTCTTTTGCAATTCGATTGACTAGCCAATTTTGAATTCCTTCTGGGGTTAGGGAGAGGGGAGTCAGGGACAGTAAAGAGGGTAGTTTTTCTCTTTCCTCTAATCTCGTTGAAGAAACTCCATTAGCTATTTCTCTTGGTTGTTGGTGATCTTGTTTAACCAAAAGTTGAAGCAACTTAGGTAACAATTGCAACTCTTCTTTTGAGAATTCTTCCGTCATTTCCAATTGCTTAGTAAGCTCAGCAATATTCCCTTGATTGAGAAGGTTGACTAGGGAGGGATGACCGTTATTTTGGGATAAACTCTTGACGGTCTGTTGCCCTTTTTCATGGGAGTCAAACCAACAACGTTGTTGCTTCCAGGGATAGGTGGGCAATTGTAAGCGTTGGCGAGGATAGTCTTTATCAAAACGTGACCAGTCTATTTTTGCGCCCTTCACATACAATGATCCTAAGCTTTGAAGTAGCTGTTGCCAGTCATCTTGTTCTGGATCAAGACTAGGCAACCATAATACCTGCCATTTAGGCAGGTGTTGACGGCTCATGTCCTTAAAAATTGGCTGGGGACTCAGTTCGAGTAAAATGTCGATTCCCCGTTGCTCTATTGTTTCTAAGGTTGTCGGGAGCTTGGCAACAGTCTGGCGCAGATCATTACACCAATAACGAGCAGTAGCTATATCAGCCGTAGCAAGTTCTCCTGTGTCATTAGCGACTAAAGGAATGTTGGGGTGAGAGTAAGTCACCGTCTTAGCCACTTGCTCTAATTGCTCCACCATTGATTCCACCGCCGAAACTTCAGCCGATTGAGGAACATCGAATTGCTTTACGTTATTCTGTTGTGACAGAACTGAGAATAAACGCCCTCGTTGAACAATCAACTTCAGACCATCTTCTAAGCTAAAAACTCCCGCAACGCAGGCGGCAAGATATTCCCCCACGCCATAACCCATGGCAATTGAGGGTTCTATACCCCAGGATTTCCAGAGTTGAAAGAGCGCGTACTCTAGAGCGAATAAGGCAGGTTGACCATAAGTAGGTTCATTTAAAGGAGAAGTTCCAGATAATTCAGGGAACAAAAACGACAACAAAGGTTTTTCTAGATAAGAACCCAAAATTTCAGCGCAATGGTCGAGAGTTTGACGAAAAAGAGGTTGGGTTGCATAAAGCTGGCTTCCCTTACCAACCCATGGAGAGTCTTGATCAGTGAACAGGAATCCGATTTTGGGCTGATTTATACTTGGCACTTGTCCCTGAAAGATTCCTAGTACTTCTTGTCCAGCTAAAAAAGCTGAGAGCTTTTCACGAAGTTGAGGACAAGAATGGACGATAATACTAAGTCGATGCTGAAAGTGTAAGCGACCTGTATTGGCTGTAAAACAGACATTTTCGAGTGCTAAATTGGGATAGTCAGTAATGTGCTTTTTGTATTGTTGGGCTAAATTTTTTAAAGCTTCATCGGTTTTAGCTGATAGGGTTAGCACGTGCAGGGGACGCTCTGTTTGAGGTGACACTGATATTGACTTTTGAAGAGGAGACTCTTCTAAAACAATATGAGCATTAGTGCCGCTTGCACCGTAGCTATTAACAGCAGCAAATCGTTTTCCCTTACTAGACCAAAGTCTTCGTTGCGTTGGTATTTCTATTGGTAAGAGATCCCAGTTGATGTTGGGATTCAGTTCTTTCAAGTGTAGGTGAGCGGGAATCTCTTGATGTTGTAGGGAAAGCACAACTTTGATTAACCCAGCTATGCCAGCCGCTGATTCCGCATGACCAATATTAGTCTTAACTGATCCCAGAACGAGAGGTTGATTTAGAGAACGGTTTTTGCCGTATACAGAACTGAGGGCTTTCACCTCAATAGGTTCTCCTCCTAATGCAGTTCCTGTCCCTTGGACTTCAATATAGCTCACTTGGGCTGGTTCCACACCTCCATTTTCTAGGGAGTTACGAATCACCGTTTCCTGAGATGCCCTGCTGGGTGCGATCAGGCTACTGCTGTTTCCGCCATTATGGTTAACTGCAGACCCTCGAATGAGAGCCAAGATATTATCTCTATTGGCTTGAGCATCGGAGAGTCGCTTGAGGACAATCATTCCGCACCCCTCTGCGCGAACAAAGCCATCAGCTGAGGCATCAAAGGTTTTACACCGTCCATCGTGGGCTAACATTTTGGCTCGACATAAAGCCATTGAACCTTCTGGGGATAAAATTAGGTTAACTCCGCCGGCGAGTGCCTGGGTGCATTCTCTATTACGGAGACTTTGACAGGCAAGATGAACTGCTACTAGAGAAGATGAACAAGCCGTATCAACAGCGAGACTCGGTCCTTGAAATCCAAAGAGGTAAGATAAGCGTCCCGCTAAGGTGTTCAGAGGATTTCCAGTGAGGTAATTGGCATCAATCTTGCTAACTCCATTTTTAAGTAACAGCCGTGCATAGTCATTGCCAGTAACACCAATAAAAACCCCTGTTTGGCTACCAGCTCGTCTTTCATGGACTTGGCCTGCGTCCTCTAACGCTTCCCAGCTTACCTGCAATAGCAATCTTTGTTGAGGATCGGCGATCGCTGCTACTCTCGGCGCCATTCCAAAGAAATGAGCATCAAATTTGTCTATATTGGTTAGAAATCCACCATGTCGGCTATACATTTTCCCGATGGCATCTGGATTTGAGTCATAGTAAGCTTCCACATCCCACCGAGAGGAAGGAACTTCTGTGATTCCGTTCATTCCTTCGCGCAATAGCTGCCAGAAAGCATCTGGGGTATTCGCTCCGCCAGGAAAGCGGCAGCCCATACCAATGATCGCAATTGGTTCTCGCTTAGCTCGCTCAAAGGTTTCCAGTTTATTAACCGCTTCATCAAGGGCAAGGAGAACGCGTTGGGATGAAGATAGTTGGTTTACTTTTTCAGTCTTGTCAGATACATAACTCATTTTAGTTGCTTCTCACTAAGCTTTCTAGTTTTGCCAGTTTTTGGGCAATGGATGCGGCAACTTCATCTTCATTTTCGGGAAGCTGCTCTATAGCTGACAGAAGGACAGTTTGCGCCTCTTTTTTTTGGGATAACGGTGCATCTTCTGCTGTCGATGATTCCCAACTCATGACCTCTCTGGCTAAATAGACCGCAAGCTCATTAATGGTTGGGTATTCAAAGACTAAAGTTGTAGGCACTGAAGAACTAAAACTTGCTTCCAGTCGGTTTTTTAGCTCTACTGCCATGAGGGAATCCATACCCATTTCAAAGAAACTTTGCTGTATTTCTGGTAATTGGGATGCTCCTAACCCCAGAACTTGAGCTACTTCCGTTTGAAGATGAATAATTAAAAGGGCTTGGCGGTCACTGACAGGAGCTGCCTCTAATTGTTTTAGAATTTCTGACTGTTGTGCCGTCTCCAGTTCTTCCTGGGGCTGAACTGCTATCTTCTCCAGCAGTGTTCTTGACCCCCTTGCCTCATAGATATCTTTAAATCGCTTCCAATCTACATTTGCTACTGTTGTTTGGGGACAATTGCTTTCTAGTAGAAATTCCAAGGCTGCTAGGGCTTGCTTAGGTGGCAACGTTTTTACCCCTATTTGCTGTAACCACTGTTGACCTTCTGATGAAGCCATCCCCCCTTCAGCCCATGGACCCCAATTGATGCTTATACAGGGTAATTTTAAGCTTTGGCGATAAAAAGCCAAGATATCGAGAAAGGAATTGGCTGCTGCGTAAGGAGCTTGTCCCTTTGATCCCCACATGGATGCAATGGAAGAAAAGTTCACAAAAAAGTCTAAATCTAGATCTTGAGTCAATTGATGGAGAATCCAGGCTCCTAATATTTTGGGACTCAGCACTGACTCGAAACGGTTGAATTCTAAATTAGAGATAGATTGATAGCTGATAACACCCGCTGTATGAATGACTCCTCGTAACGGTGGCATTGCGGTCTGTATTGTCTTGAATACGCTGAGCATTTCTTCCCACTCAGATACGTCTGCTTGAACCACTAAAATATGGACTCCTTTGTCTTCGAGTCCCTTAAGGATTGTCTGAACCTCGGTGGAAGGTTTTTTCCGCCCGCTCAGTACCAGGTTTCTGGCTCCTTGTTCCACCAGCCACTGTGCCACCTTCAGTCCCAATGCCCCTAGTCCTCCCGTAATCAGATAGGTGCTATCGGATTTCAAGTGCATTCCTGATAACTCTGGTAGTTGACTCGGCACCAAGCGAGATACATATCGCTGTCCCCCTCGAAAAACTAAATGATCTTCTTCTTGGGTATCCGCAATTTCTTTGAGAAGCATTTCTATGGCTGTTTTACTTGGTTTTGGGGCTAAATCAAGCATTCCTCCCCATAAATCGGGATGCTCTAGAGCAATAACTTTGCCTAATCCCCAAAGGGGAGCTTGGGCCACGGCTGGCTGGATTGAGCCGACTGGCATTGCGCCTTGAGTCACTAGCCACAAGCAAGGTAATCTTGACGAATGGTGCTTAACCAAAGCTTGTACTAAATGCAAAACACTTCCACACCCTAAACGCTGAGCCTGGTTTACAGCCATAACCGTTAATTGTTCGGGGGGGGCTGCCTCTAAACTCCATAGGTGAACAATTTTTATTAAAGGCAAATAATTAATGATCGCTACTTCTTGGAACAATTGCTCAAACTCAGTTGAACTGGAGGGATTAAGAATCCAGGTTCTATTGTCTTGCCGTTGATAAGTTTCTCCTGGATAGACAAGAAAATAATGATGACCCTGGTGATGTAAACTTTGAGCTAAAGCTTCTCCCACTCCTTGCTGGTCAGCAAAAATAAGCCAACTAGCCGATTTTTTAGCTAAATTTGTGGTTGCTAGACGAGGTTTAACCTTCCACTCCATCCGATAGAACAAATCTTTGATAGAAGCTACGGTTAACTGTTGTTGGTGTTGCTTCACTAGCACTGAGAGTAACTCTTCAAAAACTTTCAGCTGCTCCTCTGAAAACGTTTCATGTTGCTTCAACTGTTGGACGAGTTGCTCTGTCTCACCTTGATGAAAAAGCTTAACAATAGCAGTCTGAAAGTTATCTGAAACTGCTGGTTTAACCTGTCCATTTCCACAATCTGTACTTTGCACCCAGTATCGTTGACGTTGGAACGGATAAGTAGGTAAAATCACTCGACGACGACAATAGTCTCTCTCAAAACCTGACCAGTCTACTGACACTCCACGCCCATATAATTCAGCTAAACTATTGAGCATCTGCTGCCAGTCTGATTTTCCTGGTCGTAAGCTCGGTAACCATAGCTTTTCAGCTTCTGGCAGGCTGGTTTTGCCTAGCCCTGACAAAATGGGTTTAGGTCCAATCTCCACAAAAATTTCGTACCTTTGCTGTTTCAGGGTCTCCAGACTAGCAGCAAATTTAACAGGCTGGCGAATATGATTGCACCAATACTCAGGAGTGGCTATCTCAGCCGTCACTTCTTGTCCCGTTACATTAGAAATTAAGCTGGTGCGCGGTGGAGAATAGGTGACTTCCCTGGCAACTTGCTCAAATTCTGCCAGCATCGGTTCCATCAAAGGGGAGTGGAAAGCATGAGAGACGGTCAGAGGTTTGATTTTGACCCCTTGAGCTTCAAAGTCGCCACAAATGGCTTCAATAGCTTGTTTTTGTCCAGAAATGACCACACTTTTAGCACTGTTAATGGCTGCAACAGAGACCACCTGGCGGTAGGGTTCGATGGCAGCAGTAACTTGGGCTTCTGAAGCCAAAACCGCTACCATCGTCCCCGCTTGGGGTAAAACTTGCATTATACGACCCCTAGCAGCTATCAGCTTTAAGCCATCTTCTAAGCTAAAAACTCCAGCAATACAGGCGGCGGCATATTCCCCAACACTATGACCTACGACGGCACTTGGCTCAATGCCCCAAGATTGCCAAAGTTGGGCAAGGGCATATTCAAGGGCAAATAACGCAGGTTGGGTGTAGGCTGTTTGGTTGAGGAGGGGGTCTGACGTTTCATCGGTGTAGAGAATCTTTAGTAATGAGTGATCGAGATAGGTACTAAGAATTTGCTCGCAAGTTTCTAGAGCGGCTTGAAAGGTGGGTTGGGTTTCATAGAGTTGACGACCCATGCCAATATATTGAGACCCCTGACCTGTGAATAAAAAGGCTATTTTTAAAGGATGGCAACTTGACAACTGGCTGTATACAAGTCCACTGGTTTCTTCTCCTACAGCGAAAGCACGCAATTGTTGACACAGCAGATCCGCTGAGGAAGTAACAGCGGCTAGACGGTGATTAAAGTGCATTCGTCCGGTATTGGCTGTGAAGCAAACATCTGCCAGATTAACGTCAGGATTTAAGGTTAGAAAATTAGTATAACGTTGAGCTAGTTCTTGGAGAGCTTTCTGACTTTTTGCGGTAAGAGACAAAAGATGGATTGGGCGATTATTATCGATAACCATCTTGTCGTTGATGGGAGCTTCTTCTAAAATCACATGGGCATTTGTCCCACCGAAGCCAAAGGAACTTATGCCTGCTAAACGGTGGTTCACATCCCACGACTGTCTCACAGTCGGGATGGAAAAGGTTGTCCCCTCTAGGAAAATATAAGGATTGAGTTGTTTTAGGTGTAAATGAGGAGGAATCTCTCGATGTTGCAATGCTAATACTACCTTGATGATTCCAGCTATTCCAGCAGCCGCTTCGAGATGGCCAATATTCGTTTTAACCGAACCAAGCCAGCAGAGTTTATCTGGCTGACGATCCTGCATCAACACCGTTTTAAGGGATTTAAATTCGATAGGATCTCCCAGGGCAGTTCCGGTGCCATGAGCCTCAACATAACTAATTTGGGCTGGTGTTACTCTGGCATTTTTGAGAGCTTGCAGGATGACTGTCTGCTGAGCCAATCCATTTGGGGCAGTTAATCCGTTACTCAGTCCATCTTGATTAACAGCTGAGCCTCTAATAATCGCCTGAATGATGTCTTTATTCTTAATGGCATCGGAGAGCCGCTTGAGGACAAGCATACCGCATCCTTCTCCCCTAACATATCCATCAGCACTAGCATCAAAGGTTTTGCAACGACCATCAGGGGCCATCATTTTGGCCTGGGAAAAAGCAATACTTGGTTCGGGAGATAGCATCAGGCTGACTCCTCCTACCAAGCAAAGGTTTGTTTCTTTAAGATTTAGACTTTGACAAGCATAGTGTAAATTGACCAAAGATGATGAACAGGACGTTTCTATGACTAAACTTGGGCCCTGGAGATTGAGCAAGTAGGATAAACGATTGGCAGCAATTCCAAGGGTTGTGCCAGAGCCATCGTAGGCATTAATTTCGGTCAAATCTCTGCCTTGCCAGCGACCATAGTCGTAGTTGCCGATGCCGACAAAAACCCCTGTTTGACTACCAGACAAAGTGTCTGGGGCAATACCCGCGTTTTCTATAGCTTCCCAAGCTACCTCTAATACTAATCTTTGCTGGGGATCAATACGCTCGGCCTCGCGGGGAGAAATGCCAAAGAAACCAGGGTCGAACTGATCTACCTGTTCTAAAAATCCACCATAGCGTGTGGACATTTTTCCTGGCTTTCCGACTTCAGGATCGTATACATGATCGATTTCCCATCTATCATGGGGAACTTTTGTGATAGCATCTACACCATCGTGCATGAGTTGCCAAAAAGCATCTGGATTTCTTGCACCTGGGAAACGACAACCCAGACCAATAATTGCTATAGGTTCCAATTCCAAATCTCCTAGATTACCGACTTAGCTCAATAGACATTGAGAATTTTTTAAAATCTTTCCTGTTTTTCTGGATGGCTCTACTAATAGAGCCTCCTGCCGCCATGAGATGCATTTCTCTGTTTACTGGTAATAAATAGTCTAGCTTTTCAAAAAAGCGACGAAAATCCGATAAAAGTCGCTTATGATGTTTGAGATTGGTATGGAAACCTTCATGCTCCTGACAAAAACACTTTTCCATCCAGTGAAGTGATTCGTGGGCAGACATATTGAACAGGGGAGACCGCAATAATCTATAAGTAGTTAGCATATAGGAGGAGTCATCGCGGAAAGTAGAAGGCATAGCGGCAGAAAGCCCCTCTAGAAGTCCCCGTTGCGCGCTATAGATAATCCAGTTGGCAATGATTTTTTCTGCTGTAGTTGGTTTGGCAAAATCCTTATACACTTCTTGAGAAATTACTTGAGACATCGTCGTGTGAAAGGATTCATCCAACAAATGATAGTAAGAGATAGCCGTTGGTGTTGGAATTGGTTTTTCTTGTTTACCTAACTCCCTAAATCGCTTGTGATAATTGTACTCGTAACCTTTTAGATAAATGTTGGCAATCATACGAGCTGAGTAGTATTGGGCGGCTAAAAATGGAGAGCATCCCCAACTAAAGGTGAAGAATTTTAGAAAAGATGGCAACCATGCTGTTCCCGCTACCCCTCCTGTTGTAGTAGGTAGGGTTTGATTTCTTCTCTTTCTAAAATATTGAGATAAGTATTTGTCATGGTCTGAGTAGAGAAATTTGCTAATGTTACGAATAGTAGAGTCCTGAAATGTAGATAATTTCTCTGTTTCTAGTAATTTCTCTAGCGACTTAGTCTCTACTCGACTGAGCCAACCTAATCTATTCTTACTTGTCAGCTTTTGAAAAGGATTTCCTAACGCACTTTTGCCCAGTAGAGCTAGCTTTGTCTTATAGCCTATCCTTTGAAAAGCCCGAATATGGTATGTTTCTTGAGAATTCTCAAAGTCTAACTCGTTACATAGGGTTTCATAGCCACCAATATTAGCAAAAACACCTGCTGTTATCTCATTAAAGAGCATAGTATTCACTTCAGAGGCCGAAGTATAATTGTACATTCCCACCCAATACAGGTGGTTGAGAGCGCGTTTTTCCGAATGAGAGGCTTCTTCAAACAGTGGAGTTCCGTAAAGAGTTGAAAATTCAACCGCTCCCCAATATTGTTTACTATTGCTACTGTAGTTAAAGTTTCTAGCCAGGTCTTCTATCTTTTCGGTGTAGTCGGAATCGGTATTGTTTTGATAAGTTTTTTCAATGACTTTAAAATGTTTCTTTTCTTTAGTTTCCGGTGAGATCCAAAAAAGTTTATTGGCTTCTCTTGTTTTGGCGGTATTTATATTTATCATCGATTTATTTGACAAGTATTTCAACAGCAAAATTTAACTCTGATGCGATGCCAATTGCTTAACAAGGGTTTCAATGGTGGGATAACTGTACAACAAAGTAGGATCGAGCCGTAGCTTGTATCCATTTTTTTGTTCTAGCCAATCCTCGAGATCACCTATCAAGCCAATGGCCATTGAGGAATCTAGTCCGTAGGTATCAAAAGGAACCTTAATGTTGATGGAATCAGCTTCAACTTCTAACAGTTCAGCGACATAAGAAACTATCCAAGATTGAATCTCTGAGACTGATACTAAATTTTCGGCTCTTTTTCCTGGTCTGATACCTTGGTTAGTCTTCAAAATTTCAAGTGTATTTACATTTTGAACGGGGTTAGCTTCCATGAATTTTGACTTCCTTAAACTGATTATGATTATTTGGTCATGAGAGTTAATAAACCTGTCTTATCTATCTAAGTGAGATTAAAAAAATTAGATTAAACATTATAAATTAACTCAAAAAATAATAATTATATAACTAAAACCATCTATTGTATTAAGAGTTTTAATCAATAAAAATTTATGATTTGATACTGTTGTTCACTATATCCAAAAAGTTATTAATTTTACTTTTTTGAAAATCAAAATTGGTGAAATTAATTAATAATCAAATACAGTAAAATCTGAACTTGATAAGTTTAATGATGTTGAAAAAATC
>JBCDEP010000281.1:0-1930 GCA_039179675.1 Cyanobacteria bacterium P01_G01_bin.67 | reverse complement strand
GTAAGCTGCTTGATAATCCTTTCGAGGGTCGGGATTTTTGGTACGCCGAACTTGTTGTTGCCAATAAACGGCTGGAAGTAACTGCTCTTTGACCCAGTTGACAATATTCAGCTCACAGTCTTGGGCATCTAAACAGTGGTCAACCCAAGACCACCAAAGATCAACTACTGCGGATAATGATTCAATTTGATTTTTCAGTTTCCTGATCCCATTACGAGGGTCTTTGAGATGATGAGTTTGTTGGATGGTTTGAAGAGTGTGAAGCAATTCTTGAAGCCTCATGGAGACAATTTCAGTGGTTTGAGGTGTATTCTGATTGCTGTCAAAAGGATGTAAACAGGTGCTAATTCCATGACAGCAATCAGAATAGGTTAATCTTGATTGTTGTAATATTGTTTGATTGGTTTCTATTTGTGCGATTAATTCTGGTTGTGCTTTCTTCTCTTGCGACATTTTCAGTTGTTTTTGTAGCTGATTAGCCAGATAGTTGAGTTCCCAAGCAACACTTCGGTTTAAATCGTACAAAACATGAAATAAGTCAGCAATTGAATGAGTCCCTAAATCCTTTAAAGCCAGTTTAACTATCGCTTTAGCTCGATCACTCACCAAATATTTGACCTTCAAACCTAATGGTTTCAAAGAATTGCTCACTCGTTGCTGCCAAGTCTCATATTGACAATTTTCCGTGATTTCTTCGACAAAAATATAGCCCGAAGGCAAATCTAGCAGCACTAAGATTACTTGGTCGAAAAAGGTTTCATCCGCAGCAGCACAAACTTCCACCTGAGACGAGATTTCTTCTATTGCTTCGTTTTGTTGTTGTTGATAGTCAATGATGGCTGATTCCATTTGAGCGCGTAAACTGCGTAATGCGGTAGGCGATACTCCAATATGACGGTGTAATCGCAGTAAATGAAAGAATTGAGAGAGTCTTTCACAACCAATACCTCCTTGAAGGGCAAAGATAAAGATAGTAGCTAAAACCAATAAACGAAGCCAGTTTTGTCCCACCTCAGTTTCCCATAAAGGAGATTCTGGATGTTGATTTCGATTTACTATTCGATGATAGAGTCGGTGTACACTACTTTTTGACAGGTCAGTTTTTCGTGCCAAACTGCGAAATGAATTCTGACTGAACTGATATCCTGCTTTAAATACAGCTTGACAACGTTCTCTTAAATTCATGGTGAGACAGACTAAAAAGCTAAAAAGCATTGTTCGCGACCAAGAATCGCGAACAATGCTAGGATTATATTAATTATCGACACCCCATTTCAATCATGTCTGCCCAAACCAAAAAGGCTCGACAACTCGATAAAATCGACCGTGCTGAAAGATTATTAGCTACAATTGCTGCTTTAGAAAAGCAGATTGAGAGTATTTCTGCTTCAGGAGAAATCGCACCCAAAGGCTGCCATCTGGCTCGTTATCAGGCGCGAGGTCAGTACAAGGCTTACTGGTACTACAAACTACAAGCAGTAGAACCTATCTTTACCTCAAAAAAAGGGCCAGGTAAACCTTCTCGTTATAAGCATCTGGGGGCTGCTGGTACTCCTGCTCATGTTGATGGGGTGATGATGGTCATCCGAAGAGTTCAAATTGATGAACTTCAAAAATCTATTGATGCGCTAAAAGATAGTTGGTCAGATTTATATTCTGATATTTCTGAGCAATCAGATTCACACTGATAAGTAGTTCTACATCAGAAATTAATTATCAACAGCAAGATAATTAACGTTAGTTCGCAACTGTCAATCGAGAACTAATTTCTCTTTTTGTCCCACCTTCCGTTGGTTGCCGTTAATCTTTTCTATCAATTATCCATTGAAGTTTTCTTATTCTTAAAATACATAGAGCATAAAATAACGTTGAGAGAAATCATTCTGATTCCATCAGAAGTTAGAGTAGCCCAAATTGCTCCATACAAGCC
>JBCDEP010000201.1:0-10130 GCA_039179675.1 Cyanobacteria bacterium P01_G01_bin.67 | reverse complement strand
GTCTGATAAATATTGTTCTTTTGGGCGTTAGAAAATATTACGGACTGGGAATATTCAGATTATGCGAGACAAAAAAACTTTACCGTTAGTGAAAGAAAAGACCAGCGATGAATCTCTGCCAATCACATATAAACCTATCTATTGAAGTTTCACAATTCTTAAGCAATTGCACAGATGTAAAAGAAGAATCTGTTACCGACTATTTAGTTTGGAAATGGAGTGAACTGGATAAGCGGTTTAAACACATCAACATTAATACATTCACGAGACAGGAAGAGAACAAAACTACAGGGGCAGATTATGAATTGGAACTCTGGCTGATTGGTAGAGTTTTTAGCTTTCCTCTGGTTATTCAAGCAAAAAAATTTATTAAAAATTTTGATTCATATCACGCCAAACTTAATTACCCAGATAAGACACAAAATCAGCTGAAGACTCTACTTATATATGCTCAAGCAAAAAGAAGACTGCCATTTTACGTCTTCTACAGTTTGCCTGATATTAGCACCCAAGTAATGTGTACACGAGGTAGTAAAGTTAAATTGCAAAATACAGGTGTATTTATGGCGGATGCTTATACCATCAAAGATTTTGCCGATCAAAAACCTGGTACAAGAATCTCTAAAAACCAACTACTTAAAGAAAGTAATCCATTTCATTGTATTTTTTGTTGTCCTATGTCATCTAACGGTGAATATTTCCAACGCTATTTCCGCAACTTATCTGATTCACTTTCAATTTCACAAGATATTCCTTTCCCAAATTATGTGGATTTACTTCTTACAAATCAAATATCGGAAATAAATAACGACGAACTTACAACTATAATTAATCAGAATGAACTTCGCACTTACCGTCATGTTGCTGTATATGATATGCGAAATATAGATTAAATTCCTATTACCTAATCTTGAATTAGCGATCACACATGGTTAGTAATAGTGTTTTCTAGAGACAAGATTTAATGAGCGATTGTCTAAAAAATGGTAGCAAAAAAGATTATTCCAACAACCAGCCAAATAATTCCCCTAAAGTTAATTGAAACGACTTAGCAAAATCAGGGACGGGTAAAACATCGCTGGCATCTTCAAGAAATGCAAATTGTTGCTGAGGATAATAAGCAAAAATAGACTGTTCACTAGGATCGATGAGCCAACCTAACTGAGTGCCATTATCTAAACAGTGCAGAATATTCTTAGTAATTCTGGTATGGTTTTGTTCGGGAGATAAAATTTCGATTGTCCAGTCAGGTGCAGCTTGAAAAGAATCTACGATCGCACCGTTTTCGTCACGTGGAATTCTATCCCAGGTAAATACTGATATATCGGGTACAGTCGAACGTCCGCCAAAAGTACATCTTAATTCAGGGAAAGCGCGAGAAGCCGTTGCGCGGGTTCCCCGCGTTGCCCTAAAGGATACCGCTTCGCATAAGGCTATTGAGCAAGAAGCTCTCGCAATTTTCTGTGGCTTAAGAGAACCGTTAAGAGCAATAATTAGTTCTGCTTGAATTGTACTGTGTTCTCCTTGAGGCATTGGTTTCTGAATGATTTGTCCATCGATATACTCACGGGCGGGTTTGGTTTCTGGCAATGCGAGAAACTCTTCTAAAGTGATATATTTTGATGGTGTTGTGACCATATTTAAATATCAGTTGCAGAATGAGCCAATGCTTAGTTGTATTCTAATGCAGATATCGCGATCGCATTTTCCTCACAGTTATTTTGTAGTTTGAGAATATATTTTATTCCTAAAGTAAGATCGTCAAATAATATTAACTATCAACTTTATCCACATCATTCCTTCTGCAATGATCGATAAACCATCTCAAAAACTTGAGTTAACTCAAGAAGAAGAAACTACACATTCCATACCCCAAACCAAAAAAAAGCAGCGCCGAAAAAACTTATTGCGGCGGTTACCTTATATTTTGGGTGGATTGGGCATACTTGCAATACTAATATTGGCATTTCGTCCCTCGCCCATTGTGGTCGATGTAGCAGAAGTAAGACGGGATGATGTGCGCGTGACCGTAGATGAAGAAGGAGAAACTCGTATCCGCAAACGTTATCTGGTTTCTGCGCCTGTGGAGGGAAGACTGAGAAGGATTGATTTAGATGAAGGCGATCGCGTTAGCAAAGGAGAGGTAATTGCCCAGATCGATCCTTTGTCTTTAGAATCTGAGGTTCGCGAAGCTCAAGCAAGATTGCGTCAGTGGCAAGCCGAAAAGCGGGGCGTGGAAACACAGCGTCCCAAACGAGAAGCGATCGCCCAAGGTGAGGCTAGAATCGCCGCAGCAATAGCAAAACAAAGAGAGGCAGAAGCGAAGGTAGAAAGGGCTAGAGCTGACTTAAACCAGGCAGAACGTGATCGCGATCGCGATCGCCAGTTACACGCTGATGGGGTCATTTCTCGTCAGGAACAAGAACTATCGGAGTTAGAAGCCATTACCAAAACTAGGGCTTTAGAAGCCGAGTCAAGAATTGCCGACAGTGCAGCAGCGGAAGTTAGTACGGCACGAGAAGCCCTAGCAATTACCCGCGCCGAACAACAAGACCCTGACTATCTTTTAGATGTATATAATGCTCGAATTTCAAGGGTCGAGGCAGAACTAGCAAAACTTACCGATGATGCCCAACGTACTAGTATTAGCGCCCCGATTGATGGTTATGTGTTTAGGGTTAACCAAGAAAGTGCTAAATACGTAGAGGCAGGAACACAACTATTAGAATTAGGAAATTCCCAAGACTTAGAAATTGTTGTCGATCTACTATCCTCTGATGCCGTGAAAGTAAAACCTGGTGCGACGATGTTCCTCGAACATTGGGGTGGAGAATCAACTCTTGAGGCAAAAGTTCGTTACATAGAACCCTCTGCGTTTACCAAAGTTTCTGCTTTAGGAGTAGAAGAACAACGAGTCAATGTCATTGCCGATTTTGTTGATACGGATCTACCTTTAGGAGATCGCTATCGTGTAGAAACCAAAACTGTAGTTTGGTCGGGAGAAGACGTCTTGGTTATTCCGTTAAGTGCTATGTTTCGTTGCGATCCAGATAATAATCGTGATGTATCTAATATATGGTGTACTTTTGTGGTGGAAAACAACCAAGCTCAGAAGCGTCAAATAAAAGTTGGACAGCGCAGTAATTTTGAGGCAGTAGTTGAAGATGGGCTACAGCTTACAGAAAAAGTGATTTTGCATCCTACTGAACAGATTCAATCGGGTACGAGAGTCAGAGTTTAAAATCATGACTTTCAGCTATTTCATCAATTAACGATAAAAATTATCCCTGGATTCTCCGTCAGAAAATGGTTTCATAGAGATTAATTTTCTATTTAAATGAAATCACCTGAAGGGGGTATAACCCTGCTAGACTATACGCTGTATGCCTGTCATAGTTGTCAGACCTTTTTGATAAAATGACAGCTTAAGAGTATTTATCATTAATTTTTCGATTCACCTCCAGTATTTATCCATACTTTAGCGAGGTTGTCACCTCGTCAGCCCACCCACTTAGCTTTTTTCCTCTTTTCTAAAAAATTGTCCAAACCATTGGTTCTGGCAACATTACACACAAATTATAAAAACCGTTAGTAAATTGCGATCGCCAATTCACAATTAAAAGAATCTATCTCAAATAAATAGCAATCAACATCACAAAACTTTACCTGTGAATATGAGCTACCTCAAAGACGGGACTGAAACTTGATGTCAGAGTATGAGTATCGAGTTTGGATATGACTCATGACAACTACTCTCAATTTTGCCACTGCACCAGGTCATCAAGTCTTAGCAGCAGCAGGGAAGAAAATATTACGCCCTGGAGGGAAAGCTGCGACAGAACAACTGTTTACTTGGGCTAATTTCCAGCCAGGAGATACGGTATTAGAATTAGCAGCTAGTTTTGGTGAAAGTGCTATCGATATCGCTAAAAGATTTAACGTCAAGGTTATAGGCATTGAGAAAAATCCTGATAGCGTTGTTAAAGCCAGAGAAAATATCAATGCTGCGGGACTAGATGATCTTGTAACAATTATAGAGGGCGATATATTTCAGTTAGACAAGATTGCAGCTAAGTTTGATTATGTCTTGGCTGAAGCTATTCTCACCATGCAATCAGAGGCAGGAAAAGCAAAGGTATTATCAGCAATTAAGAACTGTTTAAAACCAGAAGGTAAGTTTCTTTCTCATGAAATGTTAGTTCGTAGTCATGAGTCTGAAGTGCGACAAAGTCTATCTCAGACAATTCGAGTTAACGCTCATCCTTTAACAATATCAGAATGGCAATTAGCCTGTAGTGAAGCTGGTATGACATTACAAGAGTCGCAAGTTGGGAAAATGGGCTTACTTAATTTAGATCAGATAGTAAGAGATGAAGGACTACTGGGAACAGCTAAAATTGCCTGGAATGTTTTAACTAATACCAATTTACGCCTCAGGGTCTTACAAATGCGCCGTAATTTTCAACAGCAGCGCGATCGCATTGGCTACATAGTTTTGTGGGCAAAGATTACTTAGAAAAGTAAGACTGACAGCAATCGTTTTAATTTCGTTGAGTAAATAGGATCTGGAACAATTATGACTAGCATAACTGCATCGTCTGATAAATCATTTGTGACTAGAATTCAAGATTTGATTGAATATCCTCACAGTGGCATTCTGAGCAAAGTTTTAGTTAAGGATAATAATAGTCAACATAGTTTGTTTTGTTTGGCAGCAGGAACAGACATCGATCAACATACTTCTACTCGCAATGCAGTTGTAACTGTAGTAGAAGGCAAAGGCAATCTCAATTTAGAGGGCAAAGATATTGCTTTAGTACCAGGGGTATTTGTCTTTATGCCAGCAAATGCACCTCATGCAGTCCAAGCCCAGGATAACCTTACCTTCACCCTTACTTTATCGGAGTAAATCACAATGACATCAGCAATTAATCAGCAAACCATTGATATCGTTAAATCTACTGCCCCTATGCTGAAACAACATGGAAAAACAATCACGACTCGGATGTACGAGATTATGTTTGACAAGTATCCTGAAGTAAAAGCTCAGTTTGATATGTCGGCACAAGCAAGTGGAAAACAACCTACTAAACTAGCGACTGCTGTCTATAGCTACGCTACTCATATTGATAATCTTGAAGGATTAAAAGCAATGGTAGAAAAGATTGCTCATCGCCATGTAGCAACTCACGTTTTACCCGAACAATATCCCATTGTCGGCGAATGTTTATTACAGGCAATCAAAGACGTATTAGGAGATGCCGCAAGTTCAGAAGTAATGACAGCTTGGACGGAAGCCTATCAAGCCTTAGCCGAGATTTTTATTAATCGAGAACAACAAATTTATCAAGTAAGTAAGTAAAGCGTAGAATGGAACTTATCTATTCTGATTCCCAAAGTCTAGATAAAGTAACTACTTGATATTCTTCTTGCCTAAGTTGAGCTAGTAAAGTATTGAGGACTTCTAAAGTATTTGCCGTACATTTTACTGTTCCACCATGCAGTAGCAAAATAGAGCCTGGAAAGATAAACTGCGATATATATTTGATAGTAAAGCTTGGCTGATTAATAATAGAAAAAGTATCTAACGGCAACATCGAAGCTAAAGCAAAGCGATCGCAGTATCCAGTCTTCTCCTTGAGAATCTTGAGCATTGAGCCATTATACAAAGCTCTTCCTGGGCGAAACCACCGAATTTTTCCCCCAACAGTATTAGACGACAATATTTCATGAGTTTGATTAAACTCTGATCTAAACTCTTGGGGAGATAAAAAGCCGTGAAAGTGATCTTGATGTCCATGATTACCAATTTCATGACCTCTAGTTAAAATTTCATCCAGAATCTGATAACTAGTTACTTTTTCCGAAATAATAAAGAAAGTTGCTCTTATTTGCTCTTGCTCATTGCTTATCTCTTGATTGAAGCGATCTATTACATCGAGCATTTTCAGGGTGTCATCATCTCCAACATCATCAATGGTAAGGGCAAGGATTTTCAATGATGTTGGCTTATAAAATATGGCATCGGGAAATAATTTAGAGATACCTACAACCAGATTTCGAGTAATAAAATTCATTTAAATAAGTCGGTATAAATAAAATGAACTTGTTAAGAAGGTTAGTGATTAGTTGCGATCGCCAATTTATACTTCTTAACTAAACTAAAGCGATCGCCTGATAACCAAATTAGTTAATTTATGGTTCCTGTTGTATATCTTCTTTAATAATTCCTGATACTTTAGCACTATCTTCAATGTTGCTATCATTCATCTGACCAACACCAAAGTTACCACTCTGTTCATAATAGTATTTCGGCTGTTTAAGAGCAGTATCGACAAAAACTCTAAGCTCCTGAATGCGTTCATCTTTCTCAGCGATTAACTGTTTAAATTCTTGTTCGGTTAGAGCTTTAATCTCATTATAAGTAGCAAAATATTCAGCACTCAAACCAGACAAATCTGCTTTAGGATCGGCTTTTAATCTTAAGAGTAAATTATTTTCTCCCTTGACTTCCATCGAAGAGAAACGAAGTTGTGCATCGGAATGGTTTTCCACTAACTTTTTCCAAGAAATAGCGATCGCTCTGGGGTCAACTCCTTGATTATGATAAAGATCTAGAGTATCAAATATCGGCTGAATAAAATCAGCAAAGTCATCCCCCTCAAACTCTTCCTCCCAATTATCAGGCTTGCGTCTAGGGTTAGGATTGTCGGGAGTTGGCGATCGCATAAAGATATACTTACATTTAACATCCTTCAGTTTAGTGTGAGAGGTAATACCCCAATCTTCAATACAAGCACCTGTTAAAGTTGCTCCCATAAAATCAGTGTGATCGAGCTGAGATTGGATTAACTTGGCATTAGTTAAATCCGCGTCCTGTAAATTGGCTTCATTTAAATTAGTATCAATAAAACTTGCTTCCCTTAAATCTGCACCCTGAAGATTAATCCCCTGTAGCTTTTGCCCATCAAAATTTTTGTCAACTCCTTTACCAATAACCCACTGTCTTATTTGATTGCTTTTCAAATAAGTATTTCCAGGACGAATGCGATCGAGCATTTTAGCTCCATACCAGCGAGTGCGAGTTAGATTAGCTTTTCTTAGATCTGTGCTTTTTAATCTAGTATGAGAAAAATTAGCATTGGTTAGATCCGCACCTCGAAAACTTGTTCCTCCAATTGCGGCAAAAGCAATGGCAAAGCTACGCACCCAAGCATCTCTGGGATCTCCTTTCATCACTCGCAAAGCAATAGAAACATAAACCCCAACTATTGCGACTGCAACTGCGACTGCGACCGCAACTGCGACCGCAACTGCGACCGCAACTGCGACTTTGAGTTCGACTGCGACTGCGACTGCTACAACTACTGTTCCTGCGATTACGACTGCGACTACGAATACGACTAATCCTGAGACTGCTCCTGAGACTGCTCCTGAGACTGCGATTGCGACTGCAACTGAGACTACAACTGAGACTGCTCCTGAGACTGCGATTGCGACTGCGCCTGCTCCTATTCCTGCTCCTGCTACTGCTACTGCTACTGCTCCTAAACTTATTCCTTGGCGTATACTTACAACCAGGAAAATAACTAAAAGCAATAAACACATCCAACCAGAAATTTTAAGTTCCAACCTAGAGTTGAAAATTAGTAATATTAATCCCACATTACAAATTGAGAAAAATGCTGATACAACCGCCAACAACCAGGAAAGAATTGTTAAAAATGTTGCCCATCGTTTTTGCAGCCCACATTTAACACCAGTAAAATTAGCTCCTTGAAGATTTGCCCCAGTAAAGTTAGTACTGTAAAGATCTGCTTTGCTAAAGTCTGCACCTGAAAGATCCTCTCCTACAAAGGATTGCCCTCGCAAATTTACTCCCTGAAAATTCCTTTCTCCTGCGGCATATTTAGCTAAAACTTCACTGCCTTTTATTCTTGAGCTACTAAACTAGTTTTAACTTAATTTACTAGTATTGAGTCTTAATTGAAACAAAAGCGTATTATTTCTTTGTAAGAGATCGGAAATAAGCATTCAATGTGCAATTCTTCTAGAAGGATATTTATAAGACTTCACTCTATATTTAGGGGTTTAAAGTCCCTATTTTAGGGGGGATTTCCTAAAGGATACCGCTTCGCATATAGGGGGCATCGATGTAACTAATGAGACTTCCAAGAAAACTTCTTAAATATATTTATCTTGCTATTCTTCCAGAAATGCTACTAACTTCTTAGCTAGCGGATGATTAATTGCGTTTTTAAAAGCACTTGCTCCTTGAGTAGAAATAGCATTATTTACTTTAGCTTTTAAGGCAGAGTTTTCCTCGATTTGATCCGCCGCCTCTTCCACAACACTATTTTTCTCTTTAGCTGTGCTTGTGGGTAATTTGACTGACAATTGTTCTAGGATTTTCCTTACTTTTGCTGCCACGTCTTCAGTATTCTCTGTTGTGCCTTCATTAATCACTCCAGCAACTTTCGCGTTACCCTGAATTGTTCCCCCGCTCATATGACCAATACCGAAGTTACCTTTTTGCTCGATGTAGTCACCTTGGATATTTTCGTTGTAGTTACCACTGTCGATCTTGATGTTGCGAGTCCCTTTTGAGTTATCAATATTTAGATCTCGCCCAATATTATTACCTACAGCATTACCGACACCTTGAACATTTTCTTCGATGCTTAAATTACTCTTATTATCTTCTTTGAGATGCTCAAGATTATGAGGATCGATATCTGTTAACTGAGGCAGAACTTTGATTAGTTGTTCACTGAATTTATACTTGAGGTCGTCAATATTGTCGTATTTAGTGTAAAAATGTCCTAGATCGCTGAGTTTCTTTTGAAAATCGAGGAGACTAACGATTTGAGGGGTTATTTCGACCTTGGCTTGATTGAAGTAAGTATAAATCAGCGGTTTCCCATTCGCTTTAAAAGTTTCTAACGCCTTGAGAAACTCTTCCTCGGTATACTTGCCAACTTTGGTGTGGAAGAGACTAACAAAAATATCACAGTCTGCAACCGCCTTATTATACTCATCTTGTAGGCGGGTCGCTGACATGGCATCAATAAAGTCTTCCCACAATAAGAGTTCCAAAAACAGATCTTTTTTAATATATTCTTTATTTTTACGGTTAATAAAAATTTCAAATTCTCGGCGATCGCTTTCTAATTCGGAGGAGGAGGCGAGGAAGATTTTGATGGTTTTCATTAGTTTCAAGATTAAAGCCGTGTTAACCAGATTGCCGCAAGCGTAGCCATGTTCTCTTCAATTTACTAAAGTTGAGCTGTTATTGAAATTAATCAGTATTATTTCTTTATTATTCCTGGACACCCTGATATCAGTTATCAGTTAGAGACAACCCCTCTCAATCTCCCCACCCCCTATAAGCTTGCAATGGTGAGGTGGGGAGACAATGCTCTCTCTCCTAAAAGGAGAGAGGTAGAGAGAGGTGACTTTTCTGTACAGTCAACAAGTAAGCACACAAAGAGAGAATTATTAACGTCTTAAGCGGAGCGACAAATCTTCCCTAGTTTTTCTCTACTTCGGATCTACTTTACAGACAGTTTCTCGGAGATAGTTCCGCAGAGATTCTCTGACTAGCAAGTATATTTCAATTCATACAAGGGTAAAAATGGTTGAATTAAGTCTATTTATCTCAAATTTAATTGCTTGTATTAAATTTAATTGCTGTTATTAATCAATAATTAGCACTTTACCTTGGTTATTAACTTCTAGCTTAGTTAATGAGCATAAACAATAAGTAATATTTCATGTTGCATAATTTAAAAGTTTAAAACCTAATAATAATTAGTAGAGTTGGCTAATATTTGCTTGAGAAGATAGAGTTCGATTTATAATTTATTGTTATCACTCAGTAAAAATAAAAAGTAAAAATTAAACTAATTAAAGCTATTAAAACTAGATATTCGTCATACTGAAAATTATAAAATCATGAGTCTATGCATAAATCCCCAATGTCAAAATCCTCATAATTCTGATACGACTATTTTTTGCCAAGGATGCGGCTCAGAATTACTTTTAGATGGCAGATATCGAGTATTACAAGAGCTTGGTCAAGGTGGCTTTGGCACGACTTTTGAAATTATTGATGTAAATGCTCGTCCTTG
>JBCDEP010000033.1:0-46786 GCA_039179675.1 Cyanobacteria bacterium P01_G01_bin.67 | reverse complement strand
GCAAATTTGATGTGGTTAACAAACAGTCATTTAATTATGCTGGGTTTGTTGTTGGGGTTTGCAGTTGCTCATAGTGGGTTGGCCGCTCTGCGTTCATGGGCAGAAACAAAAGTTGGAGCGAGACTTTACCGAGTGTTTTTTGCTTTAATCAGCATTCCTTTCGCTACTATTTTAATTATTTATTTCTTCAACCATCGCTATGACGGAGGGCAATTGTGGCAGTTGCAGGGAGTTACAGGAATAAAACCTTTAGTCTGGATTTTATCGGCGATCTCTTTTATTTTTCTCTATCCTGCAACTTTCAATTTATTGGAAATTGCAGCAGTGCAGAAACCCCAGGTATATCTATTTGAAACAGGAATTATTCGGATTACGCGCCACCCGCAAATGGTAGGACAGGTCATCTGGTGCATTGCTCACACTCTTTGGCTAGGAACAACCTTCACTTTGGTAACCTCTTGCGGATTGATTGCACACCATTTATTTGCTGTCTGGCATGGCGATCGCCGCCTAGCCAAGAGATATGGAACGGCTTTTGCTGAAGTGAAAGCCCGTACCTCAATCATTCCCTTTAGAGCGATGCTTGATGGTCGTCAGAAGTTTCAGTGGCAAGAGTACCTGCGTCCTGCTTATCTCGGCGTAGCAGCTTTCGTAATCTTGTTTTGGTGGGCGCATCCTTGGCTGATGCAAGCAACTTCTAGAGTTTATTGGTAAATTGTATTTGCAAATAAATTTGCAAATTATTTTAAAACTGTCAAATATTATCTTTTCAGTTGATCCCAATTAGATGTAGCATAGCTCAAAGTATTTAAAACAGATTTTAAAAGAACCTTTACATATGGTGCTGGCAGTCAATGAAACTAATTTTCAGCGAGAGGTGCTAGATGCTTCTCAACCAGTATTAGTTCACTTTTGGACTCCTTGGTGTGGCTTATGTAAGCTGATCAACCCAACTTTAGGAATGTTTCAGCAAGAGACCAATGATTCAATTAAATTGGTTTCAATTAATGCTGACGAAAATTTCAAGCTTACAAATTATTATCGTCTGAGGAATTTACCCACAATTATGCTCTTTCACAACGGAAAGTTAATTAAAAAGCTAGATAACTTTGATAATCGAGACCGCCTCCAAGTAGCTCTGGCAGAACTGATCAACAATAGTTTATCTCTTTTTTAGCTTGAGTAAGAAATGAACAGCTATGATTTCAGCCAGAATACTCCTCGGTAAAACTCTCCTTGCATGTTGAAGATTTTATAAGAGCGATTACAATCTCAACTGATTAATTTAGCCTTGATTTTACAGCAAGCTAGTTAAATAATTCAAACACCTGCCGACAAAATAATTTTAGCTGTTTCTCTGCGTCTTGTGCTGGCTGACACTGACCAACGCATTCCCAGCTATCGATAGTCGAAAATCGCCATGCTTGACCCAGATAACTAAAACCACAGGTTTCAACTCCAATAAACTTTTCCGACTGTTCTGTCGGATCTTTGTAAAAGCGCACCTGTACCAGAATGCTATTACTCTGATAACGTCTACTCCAGCCAGGAAAATGAAATCCAATATCAATGGAGTCTGGGTCGACTAAATCAAGGGTATTGGGATCGTTCTTCCAGGGTTTGAGATCGGCTTTGGCATCGGGAAACTGAACTTTGAATAAATTGACGATTGAGGCAATTTTAGTAGTGATATCTAAACTTTTGGCTCTTTCCGATGCGTTCATGCTTATCTCCTCTTGATAATCTCTAGTTAAACATCTGTTTAAACATTTAGTGCAAGAACAAATCAGGTTTGCTGTATCAGCTGTATCAATTGATCTAGTTTATTCAATTTTAAGATGTTGGACAGAATATTGTTCAGCCAAGCATTAAAATTTATTTTAGCTAGGGAGTATAAATTTTTACTATATAAATATGGAACTTAAAATCTTACAACTTCATCCAGCGGCGATCGTTCCTCAATATGCTCATCCAGGAGATGCTGGACTTGATTTGTTTGCTATTGAGGAGACGACAATTCCCCCTGGAGAAACTCAGCTGATTAAAACTGGAATTGCGATCGCTCTTCCACCAGATACCGAAGCTCAAATTCGACCTCGCAGTGGTCTAGCTTTAAAATATTCTATAACTGTCTTAAATTCTCCTGGCACAATTGATGCTGGATACCGCGGAGAAATTGGCATTATTTTGATTAATCACGGAAAAAAATCTTTTCAAGTTGTTCAAGGAATGAAAATAGCTCAAATGGTTATTTGCTCTGTTATTCGGGCTAAAGTACAAGTAGTTGAAGAAATAAACACTACTACTAGAAGCTCTGATGGTTTTGGTTCAACGTCACAAATCATATAATATTGTTATTTCTAATATTTTCTGATAATTTTTTAGAGATAAGTCAAGCCTAAAACAGAATAACTTACTCTAACGATCAAAGCTAGTTTTAACTATAATATTTTTCATGTTAATTAATTGACAATTTAAAAATTTGATTTGTATTTATAATACTGGAAAACGATATAAAAGCTGTAAAAAACAGGTATCGCAAATATCAAGAAAAGCAAAACAAACACAATATTAATGTTGTTGACTCCAAGCTTGATCATCAAACTATTACAAATCTGCGATATTTCACTATTCTTATCCAAACACAACCAAATAAAGTTAAATATATTAGCTGTTGTTAGTAGAGATAATTCTATTATTAGAGGACTTATTTTAGGAAGAGAGGTTTCTGAAACTTCATTACGTTCCTTGTTCGACCATTCTTCCCAACCAAAATCATGGATTTTCGGCTCAATTTTTTTCTTGATGTATAAAGAAATTCTTTTGATAGTAGCTCTTTTTTCAACTACATATAAAAAACCGATGAACAAAATTGTCGACAGTAATATCAGTAAACTAGAGTCTATTTTTTTGGTTAACACTAATCCATAAATAGCAGTAGAGACCGTAAGTAAAAATTGTAGAATAGTGAGACAACTTCTATCATGATGGATTAGCTCTATTCTTAGTGAATTATATTCGGAATTATTAAATGTCATTTGTTTCTGATTGCAGAATAAAACTTGAAATTATTAACATCTAAATAGGTGAATAGATAATTTATAAAAACTGATTTCTGGGACTAACTATGTAATCATAAACACATTTACTTTTTATTTTTTCTTTTCACTACCCTCAAGGTTTTATATTTAACTATACCCATCCACTAAGATGTAATTTTAATATGATCCGAGCAACACTACTTGATTAGCAACGCTAATTATTAAATACATGGCTGGAGCAAATCATACCTTTATTGTTGATATTACTACTGTTTTAGGAGCATCTGCTCTTGGTGGTTTTATCGCTCATCGATTTCGTCAGCCTGTTTTACTGGGCTATCTTGTTTGTGGATTGATAATCGGACCGTTTGGATTGAGACAAATTAGCCAAATAGAAGAAATTAAGTCACTTGCCGAAATTGGAGTTGCTTTCTTACTATTTGCCCTAGGAGTAGAATTTTCCCTAGCTGAACTTAAACGAGTCAAAGATATTGCAGTTAAGGGTAGTCTCTTACAAATTGGTTTAACGATCGCTTTAGTGGCAACCTTCTGTACTTTATTGGGTTGGGTAGAAACTCCCACTGAAGGCATTTTCATGGGGGCAGTGTTGTCACTTTCCTCCACCGCAGTCGTCTTAAAAACCCTTACAGAAAGGGGAGAAGTTAATACTATTCATGGCCAGGTAATGCTGGCGATCCTGATTGCTCAAGATCTTGCTTTAGGATTGATGTTAGCCGTCTTACCAGCGTTAAATCAGCCTGATAATTTGGTTCCAGCTTTAATTGCTGCGGCGCTAAAAGCGATCCTTTTTTTTACCTGCGCGATCGCCAGTGGCTATTGGATTATTCCCCGAATCATGACTACTGTGGCTAAAACAGAAACTAGCGAACTATTTCTCTTGACAGTTGTTGCTCTCTGTTTGGGGGTAGCCTTAATTACTGCTAAATTGGGTTTGTCAATTGAGATGGGAGCTTTCGTCGCAGGGTTAACCATTTCCGAAATTGATTATGCCGATCAAGCTTTAGCCAAAATGATTCCTTTGCGGGACACTTTTGCCTGCCTATTTTTTGCTTCCATTGGCATGTTAATTAATCCAACTACTGTATGGCAGAATTTTGGTGTAATCCTCGGTTTAGTTGCTTTAGTTATGTTGGGGAAAGCAGGGGTAATATTACCTATTATTTGGCAATTTGGCTACTCATTTAAAACTTCAGTGATTAGTAGCCTGGGACTCAATCAAATTGGAGAATTTTCGTTTGTTTTGGCTGTACTGGGCGAAAAGCTAGGCTTTATCAATCAAGATCAATATGATTTGCTCATTGGGACAACCGCAATAACTCTGGTCTTAACCCCAATTGGGATGAAATTCTCTCCCGAAATAGCTCAGCGACTTGCTGGGGTTCCATTGATTGCCGAATATTTACGGCAACAACAGCAAAATAAAGGAATTTCGATTCCCGAAAATATTTCTAATCACATTGTGGTAGCTGGTTACGGCAGGGTCGGACGAGTAATAGTTAGAGTGTTGCAGGATCGCGGTTACACCGTCTTAGTGATCGAAAATAGTGAAGCAGCGATTAGAAGTTTACGCCAGGCACAAATTCCTTATATTTTCGGTGATGCTGACGCCGAATTAGTGCTAGAAAAGGCACATTTAGATCGAGCTAAAGCGATCGCCATTGCTCTCCCCGATCCTTCAAGCACCAGAATCTTACTCCAGCAAGCCATCAATTTTGCTCCAGGAATTGATATCGTGGCTCGTTCTCATAGCGATCATGAAATTGACTTGTTAACCAAGCTTGGTGCAGCAGAAGTAGTACAGCCCGAGTTTGAGGCAGCTTTAGAAATGGGCAGGCAAATTCTCAGTACTTTAGGCGAAGATAAAGATCTTGTTAGTTCTGTTTTACAGGAAATTCGCACAGATCGTTATTTAAGTATCAGAGACTCTTCGAAAAAACCAAACCATTAAGTAATTAGGCTATAAAATCTTAGCCCCCATAACAGTAGAAACTAGCTGTCAATCAACATAAATTTAGTTTGAGCAAAAACCGTTACTATATGAAGATTTCAATAATATCGTTTAGCCTTGACTCCTATTAAATATCAGCTCAAACGCATTATCTAAAAGCCTGTGGATCATAGCTTACAGCTTAGGACTATCACAACAGATTGATATTCTTAACCTAAACTGAAGCTAATCAACAAAGCAAAATAAAACCTGGTTGTTATTACTTAGCAAGGCTATATTTGTAGTGAAATATAAAGGTGGCTATATTAATTATGCTGACCAACAGGAAACATCAAACAACTATTTCTTTATTATTTGATTGGCTAGAAAAGAGAATTGCTATCGAAAGTTATCAATGGTTAAAACATCAAACAGTAGAAATTAGTAATGGAGGTGAGGAAAGGACTTTTTTTACTTCATACAGTGCTGTTCCTCGCTATCTTGGTAAAGAAAAATTAGATTTATCTGCTGCTGAATTACAGATAGTAGCCGAACTAGTTAGAGGATGGCATCCCGTCAATTGGACGTTAGATCAGGTAGGACGGACATTAATACTCCTATCTTTTCCTACTATCAATGGGGCGAAGTATTTAGCCACCTTAGACAAACTGATGGCAGCAGCAGATGAGGGAGAAGCGATCGCTTTTTATCAGAGTTTGAGTTTGTTACCCCATCCTGAGAAATTTCAACTGCGTGCTGCGGAAGGGGTTCGCACAAATATGACTTCAGTATTTAATGCTGTAGCGTTAAACAATTCTTATCCTGCGCAATATTTAGGAGAACTAGCCTGGAATCAAATGGTGCTAAAAGCATTATTCGTTGGTAGTCCTTTACATTCAATCCACGGTTTAGAGAGTCGTAACAATCAACAATTATCACAAATGCTACTTGACTACGCTGGGGAAAGATTGGCGGCAAATAGAACAGTAAGTCCTGAACTTTGGGAACTGGTTATGCCTTTTCAACCAGAAGCAATTACCCAACTTAAATCAGAAGCTAGTTAAGTATAAAGCTAAATTATATTTTCTAGATATTCAGCAAATAATGATTGATTGAATCCTGATTTTAAGATTTAAATTATCAAATAAATTAATTGGTTAATTTAAGTTAAAGCCGATAACTATTTCTATAGTTATCAATCACCTTTTAAATAATAAAAAGCCTCAAATCACAACAAAAAACTCAGTAAAAAAAACTCAATTTATGAAAACTAATAAAATGATGTTGCTCGATCCTCATATTCATATGACTGCTAGAACTACTGATGATTATCAGGCAATGGCACAAGCAGGAATTGTGGCAGTAATTGAGCCAGCTTTTTGGTTGGGACAACCCCGCACTAGCGCAGATACATACAAAGATTATCTGAGTTCTCTTGTGGGTTGGGAAAGATTTCGTGCTAGTCAATTTGGGATCAAACACTATTGCACTATTGGTTTAAACTCCAAGGAAGCCAATAATGAAGCCTTGGCAGAAGCAGTAATGGAAATCTTACCTTTATATGCCTGTAAAGAAGGTGTAGTTGCGATCGGTGAAATTGGCTATGACGACATGACTCCCGCTGAGGATAAATATTTCCGTCTTCAGTTAGAATTAGCCAAAGAATTGAATCTCCCTGTGATGATTCACACTCCCCATCGTGATAAAAAATCAGGTACTTCTCGCAGTATGGATGTTTGCTTAGAACACGGTTTATTACCATCTCAAGTAATTGTCGATCACAACAATGAAGAAACTTGCAAAGAAGTATTAGATCGCGGTTTTTGGGCAGGATTCACCATTTATCCCCACACCAAAATGGGCAACGAAAGGATGGTAGAAGTAGTACGGACTTACGGCAGCGATCGCATTATTGTTGATAGTAGTGCAGACTGGGGCGTGAGCGATCCTTTGGCAGTACCGAAAACTGCCCAGTTAATGGCATTAAGGGGTATTCCTGAAGATCAGATTAAAGCGGTTTGCTATCAAAATGCTCTCACTGCTTATGGTCAGAGTGGACAGATTAATGAAGCTGATTGGTTAGATGCGACTCCTATCGATCAGCGTCAACTTTATAGCGGTAATTCAGTACTTCGAGGACAACAGCCTTTAGTTGAGCAGACTACTGAAAATGCGGTGGTCATTGTTTAAAAGGTCATTAGTACATGCGGATTTATCCTCAAACTTATAAGGACAAGTGACCGCCGTTTTGGGTGCAAGCCCTTTGTTAGTTCTAACTGCCCTAACTGCCTGACTCTCAATTTATATTAGGCAAGAAACTATTACCCATCTAAAATTTTTTTATCATACTTTATGACCACCGTTAAATCTAGTAAATTTCAGTCACTTGGGGCTTATTTGCAAGCGTATTTACAATTAATACGTCCAGCTAATATTATTACTGCCTGGGCAGATATTCTTTTAGGTTGTGCGGCTGCTGGAATTACTTTAGAAAACCATCTTAAATTAACGACTTTAGTGTGGTTAATTTTGGCTACTACAGGACTCTATGGCGGTGGCGTTGTTTTCAATGATGTCTGTGATGCTAAGCTAGATGCGGTTGAACGTCCTGAGCGTCCTATCCCCAGTGGTCGCGCTTCTTTGTTAGGAGCGATCGCTTTGGGAATAAGTTTATTGTTACTAGGCATTATTAGTGCATTTTTAGTCTCAAGCTTGAGTGGGATCTTAGCCACCATCGTTGCCATAACTGCCTTGGTATATGACAAGTGGGGTAAACATCAAACATTTTTCGCCCCGATCAATATGGGGATATGTCGTGGAGGCAATTTGCTGTTGGGGGTTAGTGCCATTCCTCATGCTATTAGCGATCGCTGGTATCTCGCTCTGATTCCGATTGTCTATATTGCAGCTATTACCGCAGTCTCCCAGGGAGAAGTTCACGGCGGCAAGAAAACCACAGGACTAATAGCGATCGCTCTGGTAGCCGTGGTGATTAATAGCGTGTTGTGTTTAGGAATACTGCCTGAATATAGCTTACTAATGACATTACCTTTTTTAGCTCTGTTCACAGCCTTAGTATTACCACCATTTATCGAGGCGGCGCTCAATCCTCGTGCAGACTTGATTCAAGGGGCAGTTAAAGCAGGGGTTCTGTCTCTAATTGTTTTGGATGCGGCGCTAGTTGCGGGTTTTACTGACTGGCTGTATGGATTATCAGTCTTAGCCTTACTGCCACTATCTCGATTTTTGGGGAGAATGTTTGCCATTACTTAAATATTGGCAGTAGTTGCAAGAGCCACAAACTATTAGGTTTTCACTTGTCAGTTTATCAGTTAACAAATTTTTAATTAATTATTTTTAATTTAAAGATATTTTTATGTTGATTCAAGATTCTCAAATTTCTCAAATAAAGTCATTACAACAAGAAGTTCAAGTTAATTTCTCTTATGGAGTTCATTTTACAAGGGGTTTGTTTGCAACCAGTAATCCCTTACTCTCAGAAATAGTAGGAGCAACCAGTAATAAAGCCAAATCATGTTTAATTGCGATCGATTCGGGGTTAATCGAATGCCATCCCCAATTAATTAACCAAATAAAAAGTTATTTTCATCATTATGGTCAACAGCTACAGTTAGCTACTGAACCTATTATTATTCCTGGCGGGGAAGCAGCGAAAAACGACCCAGATTTAATTGCCAATATTCATCAAGTGATTGAACAGGTAGGACTATGTCGTCATTCCTATGTCCTGGCTATTGGTGGTGGAGCAGTGGTGGATATGGTAGGCTATGCTGCGGCTACAGCCCATCGCGGTGTGCGTTTAATTCGTATTCCGACTACAGTTTTAGCCCAGAATGATTCTGGTGTTGGAGTTAAGAATGGCATTAATGCTTATGGGAAGAAAAACTTTTTAGGTACCTTTGCCCCACCCTACGCAGTATTAAATGATTTTGATTTTCTGAATACTTTGTGCGATCGCGACTGGCGTTCTGGTATTGCCGAAGCGGTTAAAGTAGCTTTAATTAAAGATCGCAAGTTTTTTGATTTTATTAGTCAGAATGCTCAAAGTTTAGCAGTGCGAAATACCAAAGCGATGGAATATTTAATTTATCGCTGTTGTGAACTGCATCTCGATCATATAGCTAACTATGGCGATCCTTTTGAAATGGGTTCTTCTCGTCCTCTCGATTTTGGTCATTGGGCGGCACATAAATTAGAACATCTCACTCATTACCGTCTCCGACATGGTGAAGCAGTGGCGATTGGCATGGCTTTGGACTGCACTTATTCTTATTTGACTGGCTTGTTGAATAAGCCAGACTGGGAACAAGTAATTTCAACTTTAAAACAATTAGGATTTGGACTATATGCACCTGAATTAGCAATTAATTTGGCTGAAATAGAATCTTTAGACTCAATTTTCTGCGGATTATCCGAATTTAGGGAACATTTGGGTGGAGAATTAGCAATAATGCTCCTGCAAGAATTAGGAACAGGACTAGAAGTGAATCAGGTAAATCTTTCTATTTATCGTCAAGCAATCTTGATGCTGCAAGAAATTGAAGTTACAACTGGAGCAAATAATAAGTAATAAATAATAAGTAAGGATCAAGTGAAGCTAGCAACTGAGAGTAACTTACATTTAACCTATTGCACCAATATCCACCCTGGGGAAACCTGGGGGGAAGTCGCAAGTAACCTTAAGCAATATATTCCTCAACTCAAGGCTCGCTTGACTCCTGATGCTCCCTTTGGTATCGGTTTGCGTCTAGCAGATGTTGCGGCTAGGGAGTTACTGCTGGGAGATAATTTAGTCCAGCTTAAAAACTGGCTAGAGGAGCAAGACTTATATGTTTTTACTCTCAATGGTTTTCCCTATGGAGGATTCCATCATCAAGTAGTTAAGGATCAAGTATATGCCCCAGATTGGTCAAAAACCGAACGGTTAGACTACACCTTGAGACTGATAGAAATCTTGACGGTTTTGCTCCCGTCTGGACTTGATGGGGGAATTTCTACCTTACCTATATCTTATAAACCTTGGTGGCATAATTCTGAGAATAAAGAGCGAGTATTAAAGCAAAGTAGTCTGAATTTAGGAATTGCGATCGCCACGTTAGCAGCAATCTCTCAACAGACAGGTCAGCTCATTCATATTGATCTTGAACCTGAGCCTGATGGTATGTTGGAAAACACTCAGGAAATAATTGATTTTTTTCAGGATTGGTTATTGCCTGTTGCGGGAAACTGGTTAACCGAAAATAAAGGAATTACACAGTCTTTAGCTGAAACTTGGATTAGGGAGCATATCAGAGTTTGCTACGATACTTGTCATTTTGCCTTAGAGTACGAAGAGCCGCAAAATATAGTTCAAGGTTTTCAGGATGCAGGGATTAAAATTGGCAAAATTCAACTCAGTTCAGCGATCCAAATTGCTATTCCCTCAGAAATATCTCAACGTCAAACTATTCTAGAGCAAATCTCTCCTTTTGCTGAATCTACTTATCTACATCAGGTAATCGCTAATCATGGTGCAGGGAAGTTCCAACATTATGCTGATTTAGCCGATGCCCTAGAGCATTTTTTGACTACCGAAGCTCAAGAATGGCGCACCCACTTTCACGTACCGATCTTTATTTCTAACTTTCAACTATTTGAATCAACTCAAGATCATATAGTCAAACTACTAAAAATGTTGCCTAATGAAAATCTGGGAAATCATTGGGAAATTGAAACCTATACCTGGGAAGTTTTACCCTCTGAATTGAAGCTAGATATTTTGACATCTATTGAACGAGAATACCAGTGGGTTTTATCAGTTAACAGTCAACAGTCCTAGGATACCGCTGCGAGACCGAAGGGAATCCTTTAGGGCGTAAAGCTAGTACTTTAGTGCAAAGATCTTTATCTGAAAGGCTTATCGATCTTAATTATGTTTTGCCCACCCCACAAAGCGATCGCACTTTATTAGTTGAAGAATTAGATAGTCCAGTTTCCTCCATCAGGGAGAATCGATTTCCAAATCACCGATCTACCATCAGGAAAACTAGTCTAAGCAACCATCACAGGCTTCGATGATTAGTTTGGGCATTTCAATTTTGCAATTAGAGTGAACTTTATTTTGCTCACCACAAGCGATCACTCTTAACAGTTATCAGTCGTAGAGTGGGCATTATAAAAATAATCATCAAGTACCCGTATTTCAATAATCCCCCCAAGAATCGGCAATGATCTATGAATAAAACAGTTGTTCTCAATGTAGTAGGTTTGACTCCCAGCTTAATCGGGGAATGTACACCATTTTTGTCTAGTTGGCAACAGCAGGGAAAAACCACATCGATTAAACCAGTGTTACCCGCCGTAACTTGTACTGCTCAAGCAACTTACTATACGGGAGAAAATCCCGATCAACACGGTATAGTCGCAAATGGCTGGTATTTCCGTGAAGAATCTGAAGTCAAGCTGTGGCGACAGTCAAATAAGCTAGTGCAAGCACCGAAAATTTGGGACAAGGCGCGAATGCTCGATCCTGATTTTACCTGTGCTAACTTATTTGGTTGGTACAATATGCACTCTACAGTGGATTATGCCGTAACGCCTCGTCCTATGTATCCCGCAGATGGCAGAAAGCTGCCAGATATCTATACCGAACCCATGAATTTGCGTCCCTGGTTGACTACTGAACTAGGGGAATTTCCTTTATTTAATTTCTGGGGTCCCAATACATCGATTAAGTCTAGTCAATGGATTGCATATGCCGCCAAACAGGTGGAGTTAAAATACTGCCCCACTTTGACTTTGGTCTATCTACCGCATCTTGATTATTGTTTACAAAAAATTGGGACTAATCCCGATCAGATTGCTACAGACTTAAGAGAAATTGATCGAATCTGCCAGGACTTAATTGAATTTTATGAAGCTATAGGTGCCAAGGTAATTGTCCTGTCGGAATATGGCATCACCGAAGTTGATCAGCCAATCCACCTTAATCGCCTATTGAGACAACAGGGTTTAATTACGGTTAGGGAAGAACTAGGTCGAGAAATTTTGATTCCAGGGGCTAGCAAGGCTTTTGCCGTTGCCGATCATCAAATTGCCCACCTATATGTCAATGATCCTAGCTGTTTAACCCAAGTAAGAAGCATTCTCGAAAATACACCAGGGATTGATTTAATTCTGGATCAAGCAGGAAAAGAACAATATCATCTCAATCATTTTCGTTCAGGGGAATTCGTGGCGATCGCCAATTCTAATTCATGGTTTACTTACTATTATTGGCTGGATGATAGTCTTGCACCCGATTTTGCTCGTACTGTTGATATTCATCGCAAACCTGGTTACGACCCAGTTGAGCTTTTTCTCGACCCGCAATTGAGTTTGCCCAAGGTCAAGGTGGGATTGACTTTGCTAAAGAAGAAGCTTGGATTTCGCTATCTGATGGATGTCATTCCCTTAGATGCCAATTTGGTCAAAGGTTCTCACGGTCATCTGACTAATTCTGTGGAGCGATCGCCCTTGCTAATTACGCAACAGCAAGATCTAGTAAACAGCGAAACTATTGAAGCTAAAGAAGTATTTCAGGTGATACTTGATCATCTTAGCTAGCTCTTAACAAATCTATAATTTCGTCTTCTTGTTGATGAAAGATCGGCTGCCGTTTAATTGTAAAATCTCGATCTGGAGGCAAGTCAATCTTAAATTCACGCTTTACTGTTCCTGGTTGTGTCGAAAGAACATAAATTCGTTGCGATAAAAAAACTGCTTCTCGAATGTCATGGGTAATCATAAACATGGTGCTGCCCGTTTTACGCCAGATTTCCAGTAGAAATTGCTGCATACTTTCTTTAGTTTGAATATCTAGCGCCCCAAATGGCTCATCCAAGAGCAATATTTTAGGTTTAGTGGCTAATGCCCTGGCGATCGCTACTCGCTGCTTCATGCCTCCAGACAGTTCTTTGGGCAGAGATTGAGCAAAATTAGCCAAACCGACAATATCTAGGAAATAATAAGCTATTTCTCTTCTTTTTTTGGCGGTGATTCCCAGCAACTTTAAGCCAAACTCGACATTTTTTTGCACTGTCATCCAA
This sequence comes from Cyanobacteria bacterium P01_G01_bin.67, assembly GCA_039179675.1. Lineage (GTDB taxonomy): Bacteria > Cyanobacteriota > Cyanobacteriia > Cyanobacteriales > Xenococcaceae > Waterburya. Next base: position 33,710 of record JBCDEP010000033.1, on the reverse strand, counting down.
GGATAGAGAGTATATTTTTGAAACACCATTCCCCTATCTGCACCTGGTCCATCTACTGGTAAGTAATCTACGGTAATTTTTCCTGACGTAGGAAAATCCAAACCCGCAATTAGCCGTAGTAAAGTAGATTTCCCTGAACCAGAAGCACCCACTGTACAGACAAACTCTCCCGTTTCAACGTGCATATTAATATCTTTAAGAGCAACGATTGTTCCCTTTTTGCTGGGAAACTGCTTGTAGAGACTTGATACTTCTAGGTGCATTAATTAATTACCAATTTCTAAGTACTGAAATTATTAGTTATTAAAAATTTGTTTACTGTTTACTGTTTACTGTTGACTGATTAAAAAGCCCACTTACAGGTCAATCTAACTAATAAACGAAAGAAAAGATCGATCGCAAAACCAATCAAGCCTAAAACAATTAAACAGGCGAAAATTTCTTCCGTCCTTAAAAATTTTTGCGCTAATAAAATTCTTTTCCCTAAGCCTTCATTTGCTGCTAGTAATTCAGCTACCACCACTAAATTCCAAGAAGCTGCCATATTAACTCTAAAGGTATCAATAATTCGTGGAACGATATAGGGAGTAATCACCTGCAAGAGTACTTGCCAACGTTTTCCCCCCAAAGTATAAGTAGTCTCGATCAAATCTTGAGGAACAAATTTAACACTATCCATAATCATCAAAATATTAAAAAAGACCGTGCCAATAAATATTAAAGCTATCTTCGGAGCTTCATCGATACCCAAATAAATAATTAGCAAGGGGATAAAAGCGGGAGCAGGCATGTAGCGCACAATACCAATAATAGGTTCGCATAAAGCTCTAATACTGGCAAAAGTCCCCATCAAAACACCTACGGGAACTGCAACAATCGCCGACAACATAAATCCCGTGCTCACTCTGGCGAAGCTGCTGAAGCTATCTTTGACTAAATAACCTTTAGACCATAATCGTTTGAAGGCTTGAATCACGTCAGCAGGAGTAGGTAGAAAAATTGAATCTAACCCCGAATATTGACTAACAAGAAACCAAGTTAGTAGGGGAATGGCAATTGATAAAGCCAATAAAATTCCCGATAAAGACTGAGGAATGTCTTGGGTAATCCGCCAGAAAATAGTGGGCTTTAAGTTTCCTGAATTGACTTTGGTATCAGCAGCTTTAATTACTTCAATTTCAGTCATTATTTTAGAATGCCTCGACGCATAATACAGATCGGAGAATTTATTCTATTAAATAAAAAGTTGAGATTAAGTTTTGATTACTAATTACCATTACTGAAAATTTCACTGCGATCGCTTACCAACATCCAACTATGAAGAGAACCATTAAACCTATATTGAATCTTGTTTCTTGCCTTTTACCTCATAATTAAAAATGCCCATAATTCATACAGATAGCCGCTATCTGAGCATGTTTTATTTTGATGCTTACAGTATGCCCCAATATTTAGTTGTAACTCCTTGTCGTTATTAGTTATGTTACCCAGCGAGGAAAAACCAAGGGTTAATTTAGCCAGGTAATTACATTAAACAGCTATTAAGAGTTACCTATTGGGTAAGCTTGATGGCATTATTTGGAAGCATTAGCATAGGCTTGAACAAAGCGATCATCCAAGATTTTGGTTAAATCTGGGGCTTCAGGGATAAAGTCAACGCTGACCATAAATTCTGCCATCTGCTTGGCGGCAAAAGGCATATGCTTCATGCTATCTCCATCACTAAATGCTTCTAAATTATCTTCGATGGTGAACATTCTGGTGCCATCCTTGAATAACTGAAGTTCCTCCACCGTAACATCGGCTCTAGCTGCCATGATTTCATCGGATTTTTCAGGGTTCTGCTCCATAAACTCCAAGACATCAAACCAAGTATTAACTAAAGCTTGAGCCTTTTCAGGATGTTCATCAACCAGCTTTTGACTCACTACTAATAGATCGGGGATTGCTCCAGGAAATTCTGCCGAGGAAATTAACTCTTTTGAGCCTTCTCTCTTCAGTGCAGTGAGCCAGAAGGGGGGAAATGCTCCTACTGCATCCGCTTGTCCTGAAGCAAATGCTGCTGCTGCCGCCCCCGTTTCCAGCGGCACAATTTCTACATCATCTCGCTTCATTCCCTTTGACTCCAGAGCTAAAGTAAGTAGAAAATCATCTACGACCCCTTCTTCGATCGCAACTTTTTTGCCTTTTAAATCTTCAATCGTGTTGATCTCTTCAGCGACTATAATCTTGTCGTTACCAGCAGAGTTATCATTAACTAGGATTGCAACTTGCCCATTAACGGAATCTGCCGCAAAAGAAATAGTGTCATTAAGAGTTTGACAATTACCATCTAATTGACCAGCAGCAAAGGCTTCCATCGATGCCAAGTAGCCATCAAACCATTTAAGTTCGACATTGACGTTATTTTTGGCAAAAAGACCCTCTTGCTCGGCGATTGCCCAAGGCCACCAACCAGCCCAGTTACTATAGCCGATGACGATGGCATCTTCTTCAGGAACGTTAGATGTCCCTGAATCTGTGGATTGAGGTGAGGGGGAACAACTAATAGTTAATACCAGACTTAAGCAGAACACACTCAGCAAGGATAGTAATTTTCTTCGATTCATTTAAGTTACTAATTTTTTAAATAATTGGCACATCAATTTACATACAAAGCAGTGATTCTAAATTGACTGCTTAAAATTGACAAATGCAATTCAAGCTCTAAAATCTCTACATTGATATTTCTAATATGTTTAATTTGAGATATTTCTATAATTTCTAAGCTTTGCTTGAAAGATGATGATCAAGTTACTGCTGCCACACTTGTATTGCTAACCAATCAAACCAAAGATTTAATCCCTATTCTGTTGTCTTAGATACAGAAAAAATCACTAAGTCAAAGTAAGTTTAATAGTCTTTCTAAATAATTCGGTGGAGATCGATATCTCAATCAGACACTAAATCTACTTAATAATTAAGAGAGAGTTAGTTTCCTGGAGTATTAGAAGATATTTTAAACATTTATCTTCATTTTCAAGAATAGTTAATGAAGCTATTTTTGCGAGTTCTCCACTTCAAATTTCGCGACTTTTCCCAGTGGTTGGAGCGCAACAAGTTCGTAACATCAGTTATTTAGCAGATTGCGATGAAAAATTTTGATTGTAATCCTCCAATAAGGTGTATAGGACAGGCACGACAATGAGACTGAGCAAAGATGAGGTAATCAAGCCACCAATAATGCCTACCGCCATTGGTTGACGTAATTCTGCCCCTGCACCCCAACCCAAAGCGATGGGCAACATACCTAAGATGGTGGAGAAAGTTGTCATAATAATCGGACGCAACCGTACTAATCCTGTATTTAAAATTGCTTCTGTGCGATTCATACCTGAGTTACGTAGCTGGTTAGCATAATCTAGCAGCAGAATTGCGTTTTTATCCAACAGTCCAAGTAGAAAAATCAAACCAATTAAGGAAATCATGCCAAAGTCACTTTGTGCAATCAAGAGAGCGAGCATTGCTCCGACAATTGACAATGGTAAGGATAAACCAATTACCAAAGGCTCTAAGCAACGGCGAAAAGGCAGATAAAGAACTGTCAACATACAAATTACAGCTAAAGTCAAGGTTACAGCGAATTCCCCGAGAATCTTTTTAGACCTGGCTAAATCACCTTCCAAATCAAAACTAATCTCAGCTGGTAAAATTTTTTGAGCGATCGCCCTAGCTTTTTCTGAAGCATCGCCAATACCCTGATCTGCGGTGAGGTTGGCATTGATATAGGCGACTCTTTGACGATCAAGATGAATTAATTTATTTAAAGGCTGATTGACTCCGTCAACCCGAACATCATTGAATCCAGCTAGCTGTTGAATTTCTGCTTGAAAAGCGATCGCGCTCTTTCTTAACTGGTTAAGATCTTCTCCTTCTAAAGAGATTTTAAAAGAGGGGTCTTCTCCCGTTTCCACAAACGGAATATCTTCCACACTGACAACTACCTGCTTGATTTGGGGCAGGTTTTGACGTACCTCAGCCTGTACCTCACTGGTGGTTAGACGACGATTCTGCTTCAGTTTGATATAAAGCTGACCTCTATTGGCTTCTCCCCTAACTCCAGCAATAGTATAAACAGATTCTACATCTGGATGATTAATTACAGCCGCCTCGATTTCTCCGCCTACGGTTAAAGTTCGACGAACTAAAATCTGTTCTGGTGATCTCGCCAGGTTTTTGAGCCAGCTAAAGCTGCTTTCTGCTGGCTTTGAAGGTGATAAATCGGGCGTTGTAGATGAAGTTTCTAGTTCAAAACCTGCTAATTTTGGCAAGGGAGTAGTGTAAACAATCTTGAATTCCCCTCGATCTAATTGCGGGACAAAACCTTGGGGAATCAAGGGAATTAGAGCAATTCCCGCAATAAAGCTGGCGATCGCCAGAACCACTACCTGTCGTCGATGACTTAGAGACCATTGCAGCAGCTTCAGATAGCGATTGACCACAACTCCTGTATCTTTAGCTGATGGTTTAACGTCTTGACGAGAAAGCCAAGATGCTGCCAAGACAGGAACTAAAGTGCGTGCCGCTAGTAAAGAGGTCAAGACGGCAGCGGAAATAGTTAACCCAAAAGGGCGGAAAAACTGTCCTAAAGTTCCCCCCATCAAACCAATTGGCAGGAACACAGCGACGATGGTTAAAGTGGAAATAGATGCGGTTAACCCAATCTCACGAGTAGCAGATAGAGCAGCCTCTCGGGGACTTTCTCCTGCTTCTAGGTGGCGCATAATGTTTTCCACCTCAACGATCGCATCATCAACAATAATACCAATTGCCAAAGCTAAAGCCAGGAGAGTGAGAGTTTCAAAGTTAAACCCCGCCACCGCCATGATGATACAGGTACCCAGTAGAGAAACAGGAATCGCGATCGCTGTAATTAAGGTTGCTTTAAGATTCCGCAAGAATGGATAAATAACTAAAATTGCTAAGGTCAGTCCACCTAACAAAGTTTCAATCGTGGCTTTGGTACTATCACGGATATAACCTGCGGGGGTTTCAGCCAAAATCAACTCTACATTAGGTAACTGCCGTTTTAATTGTGCAATCTGTTGCTCTACCTGCTTGACTACTTCCAACGTATTGGCATCACTCTGTTTAATGACCTGAAAAGCGATCGCCTGCTTGCCATTGAAATGAATTAAGCTATTGGAGGCTAAAATATCAGAGCTAGCTCTATGATTAGGATTACCTAAAACATCAACCCGTTGAACTCCTGATAATTGCTCCACAACAGGAATGATTTCGCTAGTGGTAATCTGGTTCAGTTTTGCTAAGTCGCGTTCTTCGTTCGTAACAATATAGCTAATAGCGCTAGTTTCATTGAGATTAAAAGGAATTACTTCTAAATCTGTATCGCCAGGAAGGGATAACTGTTTAAGTCTCGCTTCAATTTCAGCAGTGGCAGTTTCAACTTTGATATCTGTATCAAATAAGAGATTAATTACCGTTTGCCCAGAGTAGGTAGAAGAAAACAACTGTGTCAACTCTGAGGTGTCGGCTAAGGAGTTTTCTAAGGGGTTAGTAATCTCTGCTTCCGTAGCTAAAACCGAGTTTAAACCAGTCTGAGCGCGGATTAGTACCACAGGAAAGTTGACAGTGGGAAATAGAGAATATTTCAGAGAACTAAAAGCAAAAATACCAGCAACGGCGATCGTCAACCAAAAGCAGATTGTCAGACGAGAGTATTCGATTGCCAAACGGGACAAATTAAACCGCGATTTCTTGAACATTAGGAGATAAAACACAAAGTCCAACCGCTATTCTTACAGAAAGATGATCTTTCTGTTACCAAATATTAGCAAGTTCCTCAATCATGAGATTGATTTGATTTGGCAGTCTAAATTGGATCTTAAAACTTAGTTGTCTAATCTCAATGGTTATGAATTAGCCCGTGAACCATCCTTGAACTGGAACAGTTGAAGAATTTTCTTTAATAAGGATAAGTCATCTTTTGTCAATCATCTAAGATTGTTCGCTCTGACACATGATTGGTGACGAAACTACAATTGCCCTCCGAAATTAATCTCTCTCCTTAACTACAGTCAAATTAAGACAGCTTGTATAAGAAGCCAAGTAACTTTTTAGTTCTCTCTGTTAGTAAAGTCCGACGGTAGGTATCCGCAGCCTGTTTAATTACGCTTGCCTGAGTAGGATAGGGATGAATCACCGTAGACATCTTGCTCAAACCCATCCCACCCATCATGGCAGTAGTGATTTCACTGATCATTTCGCCACCATGCCGCGCCACCACAGTAGCCCCTAAAATTTCATCAGACCCCCTTTTGTGCAAAATTTTGAGAAAGCCTTCAGTTTCTCCATCTGCTAAAGCGCGATCAACATCATCAAAATCAATTTTAATCGTATGACAATCAATTCCTTGGGCTTGAGCATCTTCCTCATACAAGCCAACATGGGCAATTTCAGGGTCAGTAAAAGTAACCCAAGGCATTACGAGATCGCTTAACTTCGATTTACCGAACCCAAAGGGAGAAAATAGAGTATTTTTAATTACAATCCTAGCTGCCGCATCCGCTGCATGGGTAAATTTCCAATTCATGCAGATATCTCCCGCAGCATAAATTTTGGAATTGGTAGTTTGTAGATGATCGTTAACCTTGACGCCTCTTCTAGGGTCATATTCGACATCAACCGCTTCTAAATTAAGACTTTCCACGTTAGGCTGTCTACCAGCACCTGCTAAGATTTCATCGACAACCACTATTTGTTGACCAGCATCACCGTTAAAAGTAATAACTTTTCCTTCCAAACTCTGCTTCACAGAATGTAGCTGAGAATTTAAGACAAAACGAATCCCTTCTTTGACAAACTCCTGCTGTACTACTTCCGCTGCATCTGGGTCTTCTTTGTTAAGCAGATGAGAACCCTTGTGAAATAAAATCACCTCACTCCCTAAGCGATGAAAGGCTTGTGCCAATTCACAGCCAATGGGCCCCCCGCCAATTACCGCCAGTCTTTTGGGCAGCTCCGTTAGAGAAAAAACAGTTTCATTAGTCAGGTAGCCTACTTCTTCAATTCCGTCAATTCTAGGTCTAACTGCCCTTGCACCAGAGGCGATTACTGCCTTTTTAAACTTTAAATTTTGCCCACCAACTACTATAGTATCTTCGTTCTTAAATTTTGCTTCCCCGAAAAATACATCCACCCCAGATTTTTTTGCCGCCACTGCCGAATCCACTGGACTGATTCTAGTTCTCACCTGGCGCATTCTCGCCATTACTGCGGGAAAATCTACCTTAATATTATCTGGCGGGTACACACCAAAAGGTAATGCCTGCTTCATTTCTGCCACAACCCGAGACGAACGGATTAAACATTTAGAAGGAACACAACCAACATTTAGACAGTCTCCTCCCATCAGATTCTTCTCGATCATGGCTACTTTGAGCCCAATTCCTAAACCTGCCGCCCCTTTAGCTGTGACTAATCCTGCTGTACCTGCCCCAATTACCACCAAGTCATAACAGTCAACAGGTTGCGGATTTGCCCAATCAGGAGGATGAACGTTAGCCAGCAATTCCTGGTTGGATTGATCGAGGGGACTAATAGTTACGGCATGATTTTGGGTGTTCATAATATTTCGTTAAAACTAAAAAATTAATTTTCTGCCTGACGATTTTTAGTTATGCTTCGCTAGCTACGGTATCACCACCATCAATTGATTCATCCAGAGCTTTACGGGCAATCTTGGTCACATAAAGAGTAACCGCCACTGTCGCTATAAAACCGACGATCCGAATCGCCCATTGAGCCACAGGATTAGCATTGGTCTCACCGCCAATTGTCGCGATACTGCCTGCCAAGGAACCAATATAAACATACATAATCGTGCCAGGAATCATGCCGACTGAAGCTAAGACATAGTCTTTCAAAGATACTCCAGTTACACCTAAGCCATAATTGAGCAAATTAAAGGGAAAGATCGGTGATAATCTAGTCAGTGCTACAATCTTGAAGCCTTCTTTGCCCACAGCTTGGTCAATCGCACTAAATTTCTGATTGCCAGCAATTTTTCGAGAAATCCAACCTCGTGCTAAGTAGCGTCCAACTAAAAAAGCACAGGTAGCACCAACCGTAGCCCCAATAAAGACGTATATCGAGCCTTGCACAACACCAAATAGAACCCCTGCCCCTAAAGTCAATACCGAACCTGGAAGGAATGCTACTGTAGCCACAATATAAATTAACATAAAGGCAATAGGGGCGATCGCTCCTAGATCATCGACCCACTGCAAAGCATTACGCAGTAATTCTTGCGGATTAAAACCTCCATTGCCCAAGCTTTCTTGTGCTTGGACAGGTGCGGCGGCTAAAGTTATGCCGATTAGGACTAAAATGCCAATTTTAAAGTACTTAGCCTTATTGATTCTCATAATAATTTCCCAGGCTGGAGATTGCCTATCTACTGACGTTACTATTCAAATTCTCAGAGTTTACTTAAAACGACCTTAAAAGTGGACTAGTTACTCATTAATTTTGATTAAGATAATTTGACAATATTGAAATTGAACTAGATTTTGCTGTCAATTTAATGTTTCATGATTATTCTTTCTTGAAAACAATTAATAAAAATTTAGTTATAAATTGCATTTTAAACCAATTGAACGAGCAGTTATAATTTTTTTGATAAGCATGGCATTTTTTATTTGAAGCAGGAAAATTAGTCTTTCTCCCCAACTATAATTCACAATTATTTCAGGATGATTAAAGGGATGAGACTAAGTCGTATTGGTAATGCTTTTCTAACCGATAATCTCTTAGTTGACAATGCCTTTATTACATTATCTAAGCTGAATTAAAATCAAGTCTATAGCAATTATCATTTTGGTGAGATACAAAGTTGATCGTTTTGGGGCAGGGGGCAGTAGGCAGTAGTGAGATGTACCTCCTGGATTTGAGCGATAGATGTGCCGAGGTTTCCTCGACTTACAGAATCGCGTTGTTGAGAAACGCTATATATTGCCAACATCAATAAACCGCTAATTACTCTTGAAAGTATGCTTCAAGAAATTCTCTTATTTCTTAGGCTTTTAGCAATCTTTTGGCAATAGCAATTCCGCCATAAAAGTTCAAATATTATTTTGTTGTTTAGTTTCTCTAATTGACCACCATTGTTCAGTGTAGTCCGTTCTTCCATCCAGTCCATCATCGTTATGCCTAAATTCGCAACCTACTTCTTCGTATATTTTAGGTAATCTTGCGCCGAGTTTTTCTACTAGAGATTGTTAGTTATTCAATAAACAAAGAGACTGATAATCATTGGTTCGGTTAAAAAATGAATCGAAGTAATTAGGATCAAAAAAGATACAAATTTCGCTGCTAAACATCCCAGGATAAGTAATTAGGAGTGTCACTCTAGCAAAAGATAATTCTAATGGACGAGCATCAATTAAATAATTAGCAGCTTTTATCAGACTATTTAAACATCTAGCCTGAATTTTACAAGTTATTTTGGGTTGATCTACCAAGATATCTAATACAGGGATTTTCCAGTTCCAATACTCACAATTCCCAACTTCTGAGGGGAAATAACCTTGAAACGAATACGACCAATGGTCGAGAGCATTTAATCTCCTTTCAATACCTCTAATTTTTGGGTGTCGCTAGCTGATGTTGATTTGTCTACCCACAATATCTAAATTCTGATCACTCGCCTAAAGACTTACGGGTCTTATATTAGCTTCAATTTGGCGAGTAAACATCAGATGGGGAAAGATAACGATAAGCTAATAAATTAGAGAAAAATTTTTTAGCCGAGAATATGACCGATATTACTTATATGCTGACTTGGAACTGGCTCAGTAGTTCGCCTCTTTTAGCTGCCGCTAGAGAAGTTGCTCCCGAATCTAATGCTGAAGAAGGTACGTTAATCTTAGCTGGAGTATTGCTGAGCTTAGTCATAATTTACTTTGCTAGTAAATTAGGGGGGGAGGTCTGTTCCCGCATTAATTTACCTCCCGTATTAGGTGAATTAGTAGGAGGAGTTCTAATTGGGATTTCTGCATTTCGCCTACTAGTGTTTCCTGAAACCTGTGCTGCGGAAGACTCACTAATAATTAGCATGTTGCAAAATACCGCAGGATTACCAACAGAAGCAGCCACGTCGGTATTTTCTGCCCAAAGCGAGGTGATTACTTTGCTGTCAGAGTTAGGAGTAATTATTCTTCTATTTGAAATCGGCTTAGAGTCCGACCTTAAAGAGTTAATCCGTGTAGGTCCAATTGCTGCGGTGGTTGCAGTTGTCGGAGTAATTGCTCCGTTTATCACAGGAACAGTTGGCTTAATCTATATTTTCCACACTCCAGTTATCCCCGCTGTGTTTGCAGGCGCTGCATTAACAGCTACTAGCATCGGCATAACAGCCAAAGTCTTGGCTGAATTGGGTCAGCTAAGTTCGGAAGAGGGGCAAATTATAATTGGCGCGGCGGTACTAGACGATATTTTAGGCATTGTGGTTTTAGCAGTAGTCGCTAGCCTAGTCAAAACAGGAGAAATTCAGGTTAGTAATATTATTTATTTGGTTATCAGTGCTGCGGTATTTCTAATTGGCTCAATTCTATTAGGTCGTTTAGTTAGCCCTTTAATCGTTGGCTTGGTTAATGAAATGAAAACCCGTGGGGAAGTTTTATTAACTGGCTTGGTATTTGCCTTTATATTGTCTTACGTTGCAACTGTAATCAATTTAGAAGGTATCTTAGGGGCATTTGCAGCAGGATTAATTTTAGCTGAGACGGAAAAAAGAAAGGAACTAGAAGAGCAAATAATTCCTGTCGCCGACTTTTTAGTACCAATATTTTTTGTCTGTGTGGGCGCTAAGACTGACTTGAGCGTGCTTAATCCTACTGTAGCGAGTAACCGAGAAGGATTGATCATTGCCACTTTTTTAATTTTGGTTGCTATCCTGGGTAAAGTCATTACGGGATTTACCGTATTTGGCAATGATTCGCTAAATAAATTGGCGATCGGCGTTGGGATGATTCCCAGAGGAGAAGTTGGATTAGTGTTCGCAGGAGTAGGTTCAGCTAGCGGAGCTTTATCAGAAGCAACTGAGGCAGCTATTATCGTCATGGTAATTGCGACTACCTTTGTTGCCCCTCCGTTGTTGCGTCTGGTGTTTCGAGAACCAGAAACCGTCGCTCAATCAGTGGACAAAGTTCAAGAATAACAACATAATTAGGCGAAGCTCACCACATAAACATCTATAAGTTCCTGTGCGATTAGCCTCAAGTAATTTATGAAACTAAATTGCTTCTTCTTACGTCTCGATAGATCAAACTTCAAGAATGGGTACTATAGAGTTCTAATGAGATTGACTGGGAATATTTTAGGGTCTGCATCACTCTTTCTGAGACAGTTTATTTGGGTACGATATTGTTGTCGTTACTTGAGTTTAGTCACTCAAAAGAAGTCTGAGCAGACTTTATCTAAGACGTCAGTTATCTACTGTGTGTGAGGAGCAATAATTGTGAGATTTCACTGGCTGCTATCTGGTTTTATCGGTGTTTTTCTGTTATGTTCCCCCGCTGAGGCAGGAAAAATCGTATCTTGGGAGTTCGAGTCGCAAGACAATAGTTTAGTTTTTAAGACCGACGAAGGGGTTCAGCCTGAAGCTGAGTTGCTCAAAAATCCAACCAGACTGGTGATCGATTTGCCAGGAACAATTTTGGGCAGAGAAACCGTTAAGGAGAGATATCCAGGTTCAGTGAGAGGATTTCGCATTGGTCAACCAGAACCAGATACTTCTCGGATTGTAGTCGAACTGGCTCCTGGCTATACGATTGACGCTGATGAAATCGAATTTGAAAGTATTTCGCCGACTCATTGGGAAGTAGAAATACCCAAACCAAAAGCATCTCGTTTTGCTTCATCTGCTGATCGGGAAGCAATAGATCTTCCTCAAGTAGAGCTTCCTTCAACTCTGCCTGGCTTTGAGGAAGCTAAAGTTAACCCTCCAGGGGTAATTGCCTCTCCACACATCAGAGCTACCAAAAATGGTTTTTATATTGGTATCGATGGTAATCGGAAAATTAAAATTGATTCCTCTAGAGAAGGCGATCGCATTGAGTTTGTGCTGGAAGGGATTACTATTCCTGACGAACTGGTTTCCCAGACGGTGGCAGTTAATCAATATGGCGTTTCTACCATTGAATTTGACCAGCAGGACGATGACCAAGTAATTATGAGTTTAGCGGTAGCACCAGGCAGTCCTGATTGGCTAGCTACCTTCAGTCGGATTAAGGGATTATTATTAGTTCCTAGAGGGAAACTACCCACATCAAGTGTTGCTGCAAACCCCTCTGAAGTCCAATCGTCAGTGACCATTGACGAGCCATCGTCAGACAACAGCCAAGAATTAAGTCAAATTGATCAGATTGAGCTAAAGGAAAATGACTCAGAATTTCTGATTTACGCTGACAATCAATTATCAGCGGTAGCATCTCGAACTAGTAATGGAATTTATCAAGTTACTATCGACAATGCCGAGCTAGCTGAAGATTTTCAGGGTCCTGAATTAAAGGCAGGTAGCCCAATTTCGGAGGTCAAAGTACGTCAAGAAAATTCGCGGGTGGTCTTAGAGATTACGACTCGCCTGAGGTATCGTTTGGGCAAACTCAATGCCTCCAAAGAGCAACTTATGTTACCCATCGAAGTTGGGGTTGCTCCTTTACCTGCGAGCGATGCTCCTTTATTACCGCCAGGATTCGCTAAAGCTCCTAAAGAACGTGCTTTTGAACCAGAGCTGCCTGTTCTATCGAGCGATCGCCCTAGAGTAATTATCGATCCTGGACACGGCGGGAAAGATCCTGGCACGGTCGGCATTGGTGGCTTTCGTGAAAAAGATGTGGTTTTACCGATTTCTATGGATGTAGCTGAAATTCTCCGCAAACAAGAAATCGACGTGATTATGACTAGGAATACTGATAATTTTATCAGCCTTGAAGGTCGGACTGATTTAGCCAATGATGTAGATGCCGATTTATTTGTCAGCATTCATGCTAACGCCATCAATCTTAGTCGTCCCGACGTTAATGGGCTAGAGACTTACTACTACAAAAGTGGTCGTCGTTTAGCTGAAGTGATTCACTGGAGTATTTTAAACGGAGTCAATATTGACAACAGGGGTATTCGCCGCGCCAGATTTTTCGTTCTCAGACATTCAACAATGCCTGCTGTACTGGTAGAAGTAGGATTTTTAACTGGTGCTGTCGATGCTTCTCGCCTCAAAGATCCTAATCATCGTCGTCAAATGGCAGAAGCGATCGCCAGAGGGATTATACAGTATATTAAGCAAAATAATCTCTAGGTATTTTTACTGTGTAATACAGTCTTATCCAAGATTGCTCATTTTTATGGGATTAACAGGAAGATATAATTATTTACGACCCAAATTAACGATGAAAAATTTACATCAGCGTATTGGCTTGTTTGATAGTGGGGTTGGTGGATTAACGGTCTTGCGAGAGATGTATCGTCAGATGCCCACGGAATCACTACTTTATTTTGCGGACTCAGCTCGATTGCCTTATGGGGCGAGATCTTCAGAAGAGATTCTACAATTTGTCCGCGAAATTTTAGACTGGATGTGTATGCAAGATGTCAAAATGGTCATCATGGCTTGTAATACCAGTTCAGCTTTAGCTTTAGAGACTATCAGAAATGAATATGATATTCCTATTTTGGGAGTAATTCTGGCTGGAGCCAGAGCAGCAGTTAAGCAAGGTCAGCGCATAGGTGTCATTGCCACGGCTGCTACGGTAAAAAGTCACGCCTATTGTCAGGCGATCCAAGAAATTAATCCTCATTCACAGGTATGGGAAGTTCCTTGTCCCGAATTTGTGCACCTAATTGAACAGAATCAGCTGCATACAGACTCTACCAGAAAGATAGCGCAGCAATATTTAGCTCCTCTGATAGAGGCACAAATCGACACCTTAGTTTATGGCTGCACTCACTACAGACATCTCGACCAAACAATTCGCAACCTATTACCAAGCTCCGTACAGATTATTGATCCAGCCGAGCATATTGTTATTGCTGCGGAAACAGAATTATCGCTACTAGGACTCCGCAACAACCAATTTTCACTACCAACTAGCTACTATGTCAGTGGTGTTCCAGAGCAATTTGCAAACCTATCTCAACAGTGGTTGGGCTACTATCCTCGCGTTACCCAAGTGAAACCGACGGAATTCTCCTCAGCAATGATGTCTGTCAATGAAGGCGCTCAGGTTTAGATTTAAGTTCTAAAGTTTTTATTTATTCTAAATTTATAGCCTTTGATAATATGGAATTAAATCAAGCTTAGAGGGGCAAGCTCTATCTACCTGAGCAAACTATTTTAATTTTTTTAGAAAAACAACTAAGGCAGAACTTAAGTTCATGCCTTAGTCCTATGCTTTAAGCAAAAAATAACTATAATCAGGAGCAATCCCTAGGTTATCAAGGTGTTTTAATGCGCTGAGTAACATCTTGAGAATGATCAGAAATCATACTTTCTGACCGTTTTTGATTTTCTGCTATCTTCAGCAAACCATAGACAATTGATAAATAAACAAAAGCAAACAGTAAAATGAAAATTGGTAAATCAATAAAATTCATTAGTTTTGATGGCTTAGTCAAATCAGTTTTTAATCAGGTAATACTTCAGAACTAAAGATTATTAAGTATGTCAAAAAATTGCCTATTCTCAAAAACTAAGAACTGAAATCCTTCCTCATTAGACTTTGAGTGAGAATTCATTTAGCCACAAGAAACAATGCCCTATAACCATTACATCCCATAAGAGATATCCCTGAACAACGCCAACGCGAAAATCTTGCTGGCTATGAGCAAATTTCAGACAACAGTTTCAACAACTGAATATTCTAAATTTCTTAGATCCTCACACCGACAATATCTAATATTCAAGTGCTTGATGTGACTTGAGCATTAGACTACATATAACAATCACTCTATTGGCAAGAATAAACCTTGACCAATGCTTCTCGACACAATTGATCCAAATAAGCCTGCAACTAGATATTTTTATGCCCTCAAGGGTATAACAGACTACATTTACCAATACTACTCAAGCGATCGCATTGCTCAAGGCAGCCGTCATTTATTCGTTTAAGACTCTTATGTATAGCATAACATAAACACTTTATATTAATCACTCTCACAACACTAATTTTAAAGGCAATCTCAGCATACTTCTGAAGTTAATGGTTGGTTATTAGCGGAGCTTCCCTTAAAATAAGTACAATAATATGTAAAGTTTCTTAAATAAAAATACTTGCCAAGCTTGGCTTAAAAATGACATCTTTTACTACTTCATTATTAGCACCCGTTGAAAATGATCTGAGCATTATGACAGATAATCTCAAACAACTAATTGGTGCGCGACATCCCATCCTGGGTGCGGCAGCCGAACACTTGTTTGATGCTGGAGGAAAGCGCATTAGACCAGCAATCGTCTTATTAGCCTCTCGGGCAACTATGTCAGATCACGAACTAACTCATCGCCATCGTCGGCTAGCAGAAATTACCGAAATGATTCATACTGCAAGCTTAGTACATGATGACGTGGTAGACGAGGCAGATCTACGCCGTAATGTAGAAACAGTTAATAACTTATTTGGAGACAGAATTGCGGTTTTGGCAGGAGATTTTCTGTTTGCACAATCATCATGGTACTTGGCAAACTTGGATAATCTTCAGGTGGTAAAACTATTGTCGGAAGTAATCAGAGATTTTGCCGAAGGTGAAATCATGCAAAGCATCAATCGTTTTGATATCGATGCTTCAATCAATTCTTATTTAGACAAGACTTACTACAAAACCGCCTCATTAATGGCTAATAGTGCTAAGGCTGCTGCGGTGTTGAGCGATGCCGAAGAGCAAATTGTCGAAAATCTCTATAATTATGGTCGCAATTTAGGGCTAGCTTTTCAAATTGTTGATGATATTTTAGACTTTACCAGCTCAACCGAAGTCTTAGGTAAGCCGGCGGGACTAGATTTAGCTAGTGGCAAATTAACATCTCCAGTATTCTATGCTCTCAAACAGCAACCCAAATTAAAAACTTTAATTGAACGAGAATTCTCTGAACCCGACGATTTAAATCAAGCTTTGGAATTAATCAATAATAGTGAAGGAGTTGAGCAGTCTCGTCAGCTAGCTAAAGATCTGGCGCAAAAAGCAGGGCAGAATTTAGGCTGTTTAGCTGCTTCAGAATCAAAGGATGCTTTACACGAATTAACTAATTACGCAGTTAGTCGTTTATATTAATTTGGGTTATCTTGAAATAACTCAAATTGATCTCAAAGCTATTCTTAGGAGAGTAAGGACAGGTGTCATCTAAAAATCAGACTATCTTGGTTACGGGCGGTGCTGGATACATTGGTTCCCATGCTGCACTAGCTTTAAAAAATGCAGGATATGAAGTAATTGTTTTAGATAATTTATCCTACGGGCATCCAGAAATAGTTAATGATGTACTCCAGGTAAAATTAGTGATTGGGGATACGAGCGATCGCGCCTTATTAGATCAATTGTTTACCAGTCATAAAATTGATGCCGTAATGCACTTTGCCGCGTACATTGCCGTAGGGGAATCGGTAGCAGAACCTGGGAAATATTACAGTAATAACGTTGCTAGTACCCTGAATCTTCTGGAGTCAATGTTGGCACATGGCATCAACAAGATTGTGTTTTCATCTACCTGTGCTGTTTATGGTATGCCGCAAGAAGTACCAATGACTGAAAGCCATCCTCACAATCCTCTCAGTCCTTATGCAGCAAGCAAGGATATGGTAGAAAGAATTTTAGCTGATTTTGATACTGCATTTGACTTAAAATCCGTAGCTTTTCGCTATTTCAATGCCTGTGGTGCCAATCCTGATGGTTTACTAGGAGAAGACCACACACCAGAAACTCACTTAATTCCTTTGGCTTTACTTACTGCTCTGAAAAAACGCCCTCAGCTATCTATTTTTGGCACCGATTATGATACTCCTGATGGCACCTGCGTGCGGGATTATATCCACGTTAACGATCTTGCCGATGCTCATGTTCTAGGTTTGGAGTATTTGCTTGCTGGTGGAAAATCAGAGATATTTAATCTGGGTAATGGGAATGGATTTTCAGTTCGAGAGGTCATTGAAACTGCTCGTGAGGTAACAGGTCTGGAGATTCCTGCAGTTGAAAGCGATCGCCGTCTTGGTGATGCCCCTATCTTAGTTGGAAGTAGTCAAAAAGTACGCTCACTTTTAGGTTGGAATCCGAACTATGCCAATCTCAAGCTCATCATCAATCATGCTTGGCAATGGCATCAGAAGCGGCATGGGCACAGAAAAGATTGAGAGTTAAACTACAAAAACTGTAGCTAAAGAGATGGAGCATATTTTTCTCAAGCAGCTAAATAAAAATTTTCTATTGCTTTTCATCAGTATGGCTGTGGGCATCATAGCGATTGGGTGCGAGGAAAATAAAACAGTTCAGTGTGAACAAATTTTCCAGATTGCCCGCAGTGTTGCCGAGAGCTACCAAGATATTAGTTATGCTAAGGGCGTAGAATCATTAGAAATGAAACGTTGGTTACAAGCTGCCAGTCAATTAGATAGTGCTGCCAAAAACATTAAAGCTCTCAACATTGATAACAGCCAACTAATTCAATATCAAAACCAGCTCGCCACAGTTTATCGAATCTACTCTCAGGCTACTTATGATGCTGTGAGAGCCAGAGAAAACAAAAACTTAGCTGCTCTAGAATCAGCTCGTAGTGACGCTAACAAAGCAGGTAAAATGCAGCAAAATCTAATTCAGGAAATTAATGCCTTTTGTTTGGATTATTAACACTGTTGATTAGCATATAAAAGTTGTGTCGTTTCAGAATCAATTATAAGGATACATAACTAAATAATTAGCTGTTCTAGAAATTGCCTGATTGGAGCAATTTTCGAGCAAGTTCATGCTGCTTAATCTATCAATAATTATGGCGTAAATTATGACGCATCAATCCAATTGAGCGACTTAGGTAGCTTTTAATCAAGTAATTTTTGACTATATTATCAAAAGCTAGTCCAACATTGTCCCAAACTACCGAACTTTATGATAATAGTTAAGTATAATTACCGACATTTATAGATAAAAGACTAAAAGTTATATTTTCCAGATAAAAAACAATAGCTAAATACTGAATAACAACTCAATTTAAGCTGATAATTAAATGATTCGTATTCTATTAGTAGATGACCAGAATTTAGTTCAACAAGGAATTAAATCCCTTTTGGAACAAGATCCAATTTTAAAAGTGATTGGCACTGTAAAAGATGGTCGGAGTGCCATCAAACAAATTGATATTCTCCAACCAGATATTGTGCTACTTGATATTGAAATGCCTGGCATGGATGGTATTACTGCCACAAAATACATCAGTCGCTTATCCCCTAAGACCAAGGTCATTATTCTCAGTAGTCATGAAGATAAAAAATATTTAACCCAAGCCTTAATGGCTGGTGCTAAAGCTTATATTCTCAAAACTAGCTTGATCAAGGATTTAAGACAGGCAATTTTAGCCGTAGAGGGAGGATATTCTCACATAGAGTCAAGATTGTTAGCCAAGATTTTTGCTCCGAGTAACTTTAAGCCGCGTAATACTAGATCTGCATCGTCAAAGGGGGAAGTGAATCGGCGAAGCAGCCAAGCCGACAAGTGGCAAAAGTTTTCTTCTAAACAGCTTGCCAAAAATCCCGAAACACCTCATTTTGAACAATCAACGGTATCTCTTACTCCCGAGCAACAGTCTCATAAATCTGGGGATAACATATTGTCATCTACAGAGGTGCAAAATATGGCTGTTGATTTACCCGACAGCTCAATAGCAAAGCTGCATCCGATTGAACTCACTCAGATTAATACGGATGAAGAGATAGAAAAAATTAGTAGCTCCAATTTACAGCAGAATACTGCTCACATAGACGTAGTTTCCAGAATAAATCGTATTCAGATGCAGTCAGATGGCAACCCTGACTTAAGCAAAAAAGAGCCAAATTCACTAATTGTGGTCAATAAATTTCTGCCTGCCACAATTATTCGGCGTTCGGCTTCAGAACTTTCACCAATGGTTAATAATAGCTCTTTTAAAATATCGCGTAAAATATCGCGATTACTTCTTAAAAGTAAGAATTATTTGAGACAAGTAATTAATCAACCACGGTTAGTTAAATACAGAAATAAAGCAGCTTTTTTCTGCGATTCTAAACTGAGACAATATCAAACAATGGCTCGGTTAGCCAAAGCAAAATCAAAGCGGTATCAGTCTCAATTATCCCCGATAATCAAAGAGTGGGATGAAAAAGGTTGGTTGGCAAATGTAGGATTAGTATTATTAGGAGCTGTTATAGTTGTAATTATTCATCAAATGTTTGCTTAAAACTAATTTTATCTAGCTAAATTTCTAAATCAGAGATTTATGGTGATATTTTATCCTTATATTTGTTGAGCAAATCTGCCTCAGAGGATGTTATTAAATATACAGATCAAATTTAAAATTTATTTGCGACGAATACGAACTTGCTTCTGAGGATCTTGTTTTCTAATCCAGCCTAAAAACTTCCTCATTTTTGGTTCCGACTTGAGCTTATCAAGAGTGTTGAAATTCCTGGCTAATTCCAGATTGCTGTAAAAAACATGTATTTGGCGATGGCAAGAAGAACAAATCTCAATTGTCGAACCAGAGTCCGCTTGTTTTCGTTTAACAGTCTGTCGAGGAATCAAGTGATGAACCGTTAGCTGATTAACATTGCGATCGCACAATTGACAGGGCATATTGAAGAATAAGTAATTTAAAATTGAACCAACACTATATATTCTTAGTCTAAACAAGGAGAACTAAATTTTTTCTAAGAAAATGGGCAAAATCTTAGCTTGTGAACAAGCTAGTGCATCTGAAACAGAATCGGAAACGGGAGCACCTTCAGAACAAGAACTAATCTGGTTGTGTCAACAAGGTGATCGCGCTGGTTTTCGATTGCTATATCAACGTTATCAACAACGGGTGCGTTCTACTCTTTATCAGCTTTGTGGGTCAGCATCACTTGATGACTTAGTACAAGAAGTTTTTCTTAAAGCCTGGAAAGGATTGCCCAAACTAAGAACTCCAAAATACTTTTCTACCTGGCTTTACCGTATTAGCTGGAATGTAGCGACCGATCAACGGCGTAAATTAGCGAGAATCAAAGAAAAAATCAGCATTAATGAAAATTCCTGGGAAAAAGAACCACAAAATCCTGGTAAATTAATTGATATCCAAGATAGTCCCAACTTAATGCATCTGCATTATCGAGACATCGTTCAAAGAGGTTTAAGCAATCTTAGCTTCGAACATCGCGCAGTACTCGTCCTGCACGATTTAGAGGACTTACCTCAAAAACAGGTAGCCGAGATTTTGAATGTGCCAGTTGGAACAGTCAAGTCTCGTTTATTTCATGCCAGAAATTCGCTCAAAAAGTTTCTGGAACAGCAAGGAATATCGTTTTAAACTACATTGGCTTATTAATTAGGACTATGACTAACTTAAACAACAATCAACAAAATAATCTTGTGAGTTTTCTGCGGGGCAATTGTCCCTTGCCACCAGATGCAGATCCCGATTTAGAACAACGGTTGTTCGATTCCTTAGAACCACGAACAACTGAAGGCAAAAACCGTCTTAAAGCAGTCTGGACAATTCCCAGCGCGATCGCCACAGGATTTTTGTTTACTTCGGTGAGCTTTGGTCTGAGAACTCCTCGAATTGCGATCGAACCAAAGGATTTTGAAAACTTTTTAGTCAGAAACTGGCAAAACACTTTGGAAAATAATGGCTATAGCGCTATTGAAGAAACTGAAGCTCAATGGTTGTTGCCAGTCGTTACTGATCCAAATTCCACCTTATCTGTATCTGCACAGTAGATAAATTATTTATTTTTTTAATCAGAATATATCTTGTTGCTTAATTTTTATTAATGATTTTTCAAGCTTTAGTCAGAAAACGGCGCTATTTACTAACCTTAATTACCATAATTCTTTCGGTTATCTGTAGTCTCCCTGTTTTTGCTAACTCTTCTCTGTCTATTATTAAAACCCAGATTCCTTCCTTGACCACAGAGACATTTATGGCTGATAGCTCTTTGGCTATTGTCAAACAAAAACAATCTTTTAACTTATTTAAACAGCTCAATCTAACCGAAGATCAACAGCGGAAAATCAAACAAATTCATAGTCAGTATCGACAACAAATACGCCGAAAAAAGAATAGCATTGACAAGTTACAGCAGCAGTTGTCGGATATGATGGTGGGGACTGAACCTGTGGAATTGCTAAGAGCTAAAAATCAGCAGCTCAATAATCTACGCCAAGAAATCGGAGCTTTGCGCTTTGAGAGTATGCTTGCTACCAGAGAAATATTAACTCCTCAACAGCGAGAGAAATTTAGGGATTTAGTTAATTCACGTCAGACCGATGATTAAAGCGGTAATTTAGGTGAATATGTGATAAATTGTTTATGGTTAAGGTATGCAAATCTTTCCCTAATTAGATGTATTAGTGTAATCTTGACTAACCTCTGCGGATGTGGTGGAATTGGTAGACACGCACGCTTGAGGGGCGTGTGGCTTACGCCTTGCGAGTTCGATTCTCGCCATCCGCATTCATCCTGTTTCAGACTATTAGCTAACCTAGAGCTGGAATTGTTTGCCCTATGTTATCTGAAATTCTAGCTGACGTGCTGAACTTCATCACCACTAGGTCTTCCCATGTGCTAGATAGATTCGTCAGCAGTACTAATTCATTTGACGATTATTTAGTTGGTAGTGTAGCTAGCTCAATCAAAGCTAACTGGGGAAATTGGTTAGTTCATCATCCCGTTATAGCCTGGATATGTGGCCATCCTATTATTAGCCTAGTCGCTGGTTTGATTGGTTTAGTCTTAACTCTGCGATTATTAGCGACTATCTATCGAGCGATCGCCAACACTATAGATCAAATGTGGCTCCTGATTTTGCGCTCCCCTTGGCTGTTGCTCAAGCTACTTTTTGGCTGGGAAAAGAAGCCTAAGACTGGGAATTCTCAGACCACAGTGACCAATTATCAAGTAACTAGTAACTCAGAACAACTACAGTTAATAATCCAGCGCTTAGATCAAATTCAGCAGCAACAGCAACGGATTATTCAGGACATTGCTCAATTAAAACAGCAGCCAGTAGCGATGGAACTTAAGCAAATTCAACTATTAGAAGAACAAATAGTAAAAAAACATTAACTAGCTGTTAGGCAAGGTGATGACAAAGAATGATGGGAAAATTTCCAGTGAAGCGAGGAAACAGTTGCATCATATAGCCAGGGATTTATAAAAGCAAATTTGTAACAAATAGGGGCTAATTACTTGCTTAAAGCCTGAGCGATCGCTTTTAAAGCATATTTAAAGAATGCTTCGTTTGAATTTTTGCAAAAAATATTATTAATTATTGTTGGTAACTTTATCCGTTTAATCTTTATTTAAATTTTATCTTAGTTTGTTGAGAGTGTTACTGGCAAACTATTGACGAAATCAATCCTCGATATATTAAATGACATCGTGCAACGGGCAAAGATTAAGTCTCTATAAATATAATGAATACCATGCGTTATGCCATTGTCATTGAAAAAGGTAGATATAATTATGCTGCCTATTGTCCTGATTTTCCTAGTTGTGTAGCCACAGCTAAAACTGTTGACGAAGTTAAACAACAGCTTTCGGAAGCTCTTGTATCTCACCTTGAAACTTTAACGGAGGGAAACGAACCCATTCCTGCTCCCAGTTCCCAGCTAGGTTATATTGAAATTCAACTCTCTTGAGAAGAAGTAAATTATCAGTTACAGAAAAACTACAATAAAGATCTAAGTTTCTAATTCACCGAATAAAAATGATAATTATCTACTGATTATTATTTATCCCGCATCCACATTTGAGAGCAGAGGAATAGTAACGGTGAATATCGAACCAACGTCAATTTCAGAGGAGAGTTTAATTTCACCACCTAAAGTACTTACTAACTGAGCCACAATTGCTAAACCTAAACCTAAGCCTTTGATCGCTTTAATATTTGAATTTTGACCGCGCACATAAGGTTCAAAAATATGTTTTTGTTCGGACGGAGCAATACCAATTCCAGTATCGGCAACTTTAATTTCTAACAGTTTTGCATCCACTTTCCTACAGGTGACCTCAACACTGCCTTGTGATGTATAACGAATAGCGTTGATTAAAAGGTTAGTAATAATTTGTTGAATACGTAAAGAATCAGATTTAACCATCAACTTTTGGGGATTACAGCTAGTAATTAATTTGAGATTTTTAGCTTCAATAGAAGATTTTAATCCCAAGGTAATATTTTCTAACAAGGTACACATGTTGACCTGTTTAATTCTGAGAGGGAAATTACCTTTTTTGAAAGCAGATATTTCTGAGGTATCATTCACTAGCCTCAAAATTTCTCGTCCTTGTTGTAAAATTTGCTGAATATGTTGAAGATTGGTGATTGAATCTTCTTTTTTCTGTTGTCTCAAAAATAAATCAGAGTAGCCAATAATTGAAGTCAAAGGATTTTTGATTTCATGTACTAAATAGGAAAGACTTTCCTGATGATCAGCAATCAAACGAGTTAATTCCTGATTAGTCAAAAATATTTGCTGATGAAGATTTTCTAGCTGGCGTTTCTTTAATTCAGCATAGCTTTGAAAACTATTTTCCATGATGCGGTTAATTACCGTATCAATCAAAGCTAACTTATCAATAATTTTCTCAGGAGAGTTGGCTAATAATTGTGGCTTGAGTTCACTAATTAAAATTTTCTTAAGTAAGAAAAATTCTCTAACTATTTCTTCTGGATCAAAATTTTGAGCCCAACGAGTGTAGCCATGTTTTGTTCCTTGTCCGTTTGATTCGGAAGCATACAGACTGAGGCTAGTTGTTTCAATATCGGGATTGGTTGATGTCACTATCTCCACGATAGTTTGACAAATCTCAGGTAGACTATCCCTTAATGCACCAAAGCTCAAGGTACGGGAACTAGTTATTTGTTTATCTTCCTCCATTGCTTCAATCAGTCTATTAGCAATGGTAAAACCGTAATTCTCGTTACCTTGATGCTCATTAGTCTCAACTAGGTTGTTGTTGGTATTCATGCAAAATGCTTGGGGAGTATGTTGTGACTAATAGCACAATAATAGTCTACTCTTTAACCTTGTGAAACAATCTTTTGAGTAAGTATTACTTTGCTATTAAGGAAAATTCTCCTGCCCATTTTCCAATAATTATCATGATTTTGTTGAGATTTAGGTTAATCATCTATTAATGCATTGATACTGCCAGTAGGTTCACAAGGCATACTTATTACTCTCTTCTAGTCCATAACTGAGGATGACACGATCGCATAGTTAAGAGACAAGACCTAGCTTTTGAGATTACAGACGATTAGTATGGTTAATAATATCAGGTTCCTAGATAAGGTTAGTTAGTAATCAAAACGGAAATTACTTTCAAACTACTTTCGCAGCAGAATGAATCAACAAATTTTTATCAATCGCATTTCGATATGACATTCTGGATTTGATGTTGTCAGGATAAGAAAGTTCCTGCTGTAAATATTTCCAGATTGATTCACAGGCTTCATAACTGCCAACAGTCGCCAGTAGTCGCTCATCTTGATAGATTCCCCACCTTTGATCTGCCGCTTGTTTAATCGTGTAGTTTCGATCTGACATTATGATTAATAACTTAATTGAGCTGATGTATTTATCTTAGATGAGCTGCTTCTAAAAATCATTGCTCAATAAATCTCTTAGGAAGTTTAATATATTTACAAACTTAACAAAAAGAAGCTAGTCTAGTTACCAAAATGCCCTTCAATCTTAAGATTTTCAAACCTGAAATATCTAAAGCTCCGCAACCCTCTGACTGCTCTATAAAGTAACAATAGTCTATTCTGAAATGATAGAGCATTAAGTTTTGGGCTTGGGACTGATTTGATTACGGAAAAACTCTCAAAACAAGATATGTAAGAGGCTGCTTCAATAACTCAAAATGGTCTTTTGATAAGTCATTGTAATAATCAGCTAGAAACAGTCAATAAGAACTAATGCACTATAGGTGTCGATCTTGAAATAGGCAAATCGAATGTCTCAAAAATTTCTCAAATTATGCAGATAATTTACTTATTGCCCCAAGATATTGGTATTGACGAGAACTTATTTAGGGTCAGAATAGCTATAGTTTTGTAAGAACAAGCCAATCTTATATTTTGTTGAGTAAGGGAAAAAGCATCATGGGTGAGTCGAACGTAGCAAAAGTCTTAGTCAAGTGTTTAGAAAACGAGGGTGTTGAATATGTTTTTGGATTACCAGGAGAAGAAAACTTAGACATTTTAGAAGCCTTGAGAGATTCACCAATTCAATTTATCACCACTCGCCACGAACAAGGTGCAGCTTTTATGGCTGATGTTTATGGGCGTTTAACGGGTAAAGCAGGAGTGTGTCTATCTACGTTGGGTCCAGGCGCAACTAACCTCATGACAGGAGTCGCTGATGCCAATCTTGATGGTGCGCCACTAGTCGCGATCACAGGACAGGTAGGAACAGACCGCATGCACATTGAATCTCATCAGTATCTCGATTTGGTGGCAATGTTTGCTCCAGTTACGAAATGGAACGCTCAAATTGTGCGCCCAGATAATACTACTGAGATTGTTCGCAAAGCCTTCAAAGTTGCTCAAGCTGAAAAACCTGGTGCAGTTCATATTGATTTACCAGAAAATATCGCCGCCATGCCTCTAATTGCCGAGCCTTTACTACAAGATAATCGTGAAAAGACTTATGCTTCGACTCGTAGCCTAAATGCAGCGGCAGCAGCGATATCAAAAGCGAGGAATCCTCTGATTTTGGCAGGAAATGGTGTCATTCGCGGTTGTGCTAGCGAAGCTTTGACCGAGTTTGCCACTCAATTGAATATTCCTGTGGCTAATACTTTTATGGGTAAAGGAGCAATCCCCTACACTCATCCTCTATCTTTATGGACAATTGGTTTACAACAGCGAGATTTGATTAGCTGTGCTTTTGACGAAGCGGATTTAGTGATTGCTATCGGTTACGATTTAATCGAATATTCTCCCAAAAAATGGAATCCGGAAGGTAATCTGCAAATTATTCATATTGATGAAAGTCGCTCGGAAATTGATAGTAGCTATATTCCCCAAGTAGAAGTATTTGGTGACATTTCCGATTCTCTCCATGATATTGTCAAACGTTGCGATCGCTCTAACAAAGAAACCCCCTCTACAGTTGGCAGCTTGCGGAGTCAGATTCGTGCTAACTATGAACAGTATGCAAACGATGATGAATTCCCGATCAAGCCTCAAAAAATTATTCATGATTTACGACAGGTAATGGCTCCCGAAGATATTGTGATTTCTGACGTAGGAGCGCATAAAATGTGGATGGCACGTCACTACCATTCCGATTGTCCTAATACCTGCATTATTTCTAACGGCTTTGCTGCAATGGGAATTGCGATACCTGGGGCGATGGCGGCTAAACTAGTTCATCCCGATCGCAAAGTAGTCGCTGTCACGGGAGACGGTGGCTTTATGATGAATTGCCAAGAACTAGAAACAGCCTTGCGAGTCAAAACTCCTTTTGTCACCCTAATTTTTAACGATAATGGCTATGGCTTAATCGAGTGGAAGCAGATTAATCAGTTTGGTCACTCGACCTCGATTGATTTTGGCAATCCCGATTTTGTCAAATTTGCTGAAAGTATGGGACTTAAAGGATATCGAGTAGAATCAACAGCGGACTTAATTCCTATTTTAAAACAGGCGTTAGCTGATGATGTCCCTGCGGTCATTGATTGTCCCGTTGACTATCGAGAAAACCTACGATTTTCTCAAAAATCAGGCGCTTTAAGCTGCGAGATTAACTTGTGAACTCCAAAAAATATCAGTGCTAGTTGCTATTTTTGAGTGACTAGTCACTGCCAAACTAGACATAACTTAACTTATAGTTTTTGATTTACGTTTGGCGTTAATATCTATTTAGCTATATTTAACTGATTTAAGAACTAGTTATGCCACGTACCCAAAGAAACGACAATTTTGTAGATAAAACTTTTACCGTCATGGCAGACATTATTCTCAAAGCACTGCCTACCAATAAAAAAGCAAAGGAAGCTTTTGCTTATTACCGTGATGGAATGTCGGCTCAGGGAGATGGTGAATATGCAGAAGCTCTCGAAAACTATGAAGAAGCATTAACTCTAGAAGAAGATCCTAATGACCGTAGTTATATTTTGTACAATATGGGCTTAATTTATGCCAGCAATGGTGATATTGAGCAGGCAATTAAACTCTATACTGAGGCGATCGAGCTTAATCCAAGAATGCCCCAGGCTCTCAATAATATCGCTGTAATCTATCATTATGAAGGTGAAAAAGCCAAGGAGACAGGAGACGTAGAAAAGGCAGAATCCTATTATGATAAAGCTGCGGAATACTGGAAGCAGGCGGTTCGTATTGCTCCTAATAACTACATGGAAGCTCAAAACTGGCTCAAAATTACTGGTCGCTCGGAAATGGATGTATTCTTTTAATAATCAATAGTCAGTAGTTAATAATCAGTAAAATATGATTGATCGTGCAGAAGTCAGAAAAGTTGCCAATTTAGCAAGGCTCAATATCACTGAAGCAGAGGAGGCAGAATTTACGACCCAACTTAATAGTATTCTCGAATATTTCGATCAGTTGGGTGAATTAGATACCACTGACGTTCCACCCACAACTAGAGCGATCGAAACTAGTAATATCACCCGTGCCGATCAATTAACTCCTTTTCCCGATAAAGATGAGTTGTTGAAAGCCGCTCCTGAACAACAAGGAGATTTTTTTCGCGTTCCTAAAATTATTAGCACTGAAGAAGGCTAGAGTGCGATCGCGCTGTCAACGTTGAATTCAAGAAAAGAATTAACAGAAAGAGTAAATCTTAGATTTACTCTTATTTCAGATAATAATCCCAAGCAAGATCAGATTAACTTAATCTGATCCAAAGTAACATCTCATTTTACATACATTTTTGATTTAATCTTTGCGGCTAATTTTAATTGATTTGTAAACAGAGATATTGCAATTAACACCCTAAAGGTGAGAAAAGTTTTGAACGATGATATTTTTCAAGTATTTTACGGTTATACCGTGGGTTGAGCTTTCTTTGGGTCTGTATTAATTATTATTCTGACTAATTAGCTGATTTTTTTAGAGATTTTTGAAGCAAGCTGTTGGCAGCAACAGTATCCCTATTTGCTATGTAACTGTAGATTCTAATCAATATAATTTTTAAGCTCAAACTCTTTTAATACGAGATAAACATCATCCTAAATTACCGCTTTCTAACAAAAGTATAATATTACAGCTTTGGATACAAAGTACAAATTCGCTATTTTTATTCTGAACTTAAAACCAACCGATGGTCTTATTTGTTTTCAGGTCAAAAGCTTGTCTGATTTTGATTGATTAAGAAACTGTTGATAATAAGAAAGTAAACTGACTATTTAAAAAAATCTGGGTCGTAAGAGAAAAGACTTAAATTGAATTAAATGAGTAGAACCAGTGAGAGAAGCCAATCCCGAAAGATACCAATCTTAGAGACAAACAACAATACATTATCACTGTTGTTGAAATTATCAGAATTATGCAAAATAATACCTTAATCAATATTTTTACCCTAAAACTAGGCTTTACCCCATCTCAAGCAAGCTGTCTCTAGAACCTGTACATTTTTTCAACCTTACTTTACCTTATTGAGTAGCATTTCCAGAGGATAATTTATCGTTTATGTCACTAAGTATTGTGGAAATATCTGTAGTTATTCCTTTTTACAATGAAGAAAAAAATGTTGATCAATTATTTCAACGTTTAATCGAGGTTTTAGATAAGTTGAAAACTACCTATGAGATTATTTGCGTAAATGATGGTAGTCAAGATGATACTTTAAACTGTCTAGTCAAATACCATCAAACCCAACCACAAATTAAAGTTATTAATCTATCTCGTAACTTTGGGAAAGAACTAGCTTTAACAGCAGGTATAGATTTTGCCAACGGAGAAGCTATTATTCCCATTGATGCCGATTTGCAAGATCCACCAGAATTAATTGAACAGTTAATTACTAAGTGGCGGGAAGGATATGATGTAGTCTATGCTACGAGGAACTCGCGCCAAGGAGAGTCTTGGCTAAAACGTTTTACTGCTCATTATTTTTATAAAACTATCGGTAAGATGAGTCCCATCTCCCTGCCCCATAATACTGGAGATTTTCGTTTATTAGATCGAAAAGTGGTAGAAGCCCTCAAACAAATGCCCGAAAGAACTCGTTTTATGAAAGGCTTATTTACTTGGGTCGGTTTTAAACAAACATCAATCTTGTTTGAGCGCCATCCTCGCTTTCAGGGAAATACCACCTGGAACTATTGGAAACTGTGGAATTTTGCCTTAGATGGGATTACTTCTTTTACTTCTCTTCCCCTTAAAGTTTGGAGTTATCTTGGTTTAAGCGTATCCTTGATCTCGCTTTTGTATGCTTCTTTTTTAATCATTCGGACACTTATTTTGGGAATTGATGTTCCAGGTTATGCTTCCTTAATGGTAGCGATACTTTTTTTAGGAGGGATACAGCTAATTACTCTAGGTATTATAGGGGAATATCTTGGTCGAGTATATGAGGAGGTTAAAGGAAGACCACTTTATTTCGTCCGAGAGTGTTACGGCTTGACACAAGAAAAACAACAGCAGCACCAAGAAATTATTTTCAAATAAGTAAAGTAAGCACCCAGGAGGTTTTATAGTCTTGTGTCAAAGCTAAAAAGCAGTGTTTTTTTACTTACTATTATCTGTATTATTGCCACGGGATTAGGCATTTATTTTTTGGGTGGAATTGATCAAGAACAATTGCAGATAAGATTGCAACAATTGGGTATTTGGGCACCTGTCATTTATATCTCGCTCTATACCCTGGGAACGCTTCTGATTATACCTTCAACGCCCCTAAATTTGACAGGAGGGGCTATATTTGGTGTTTGGTGGGGAACGCTGTGGACGACTGTGGCAGCGATAATAGGAGCAGTCATCGCTTTTGTCTTTACCCGTAGTATCGGTCGAGAATTAATTGCCAAAAAACTGGCGGGACAATGGGAAGCAATTGATGCAGAGATTCGTCAGGGTGGTTTATTTTATATATTCGCGATCCGTCTATTACCAATTATTCCCTATGGCTTGGTTAATTTTACCGCTGGCTTGACTTCCATTCGTTACAAAGATTATCTAACTGGTACAATTATTGGTACGCTTCCAGGTGTTTTGCCCTTCGTGATGATGGGAGCAGGGTTAAAAGCATTGTCTCAGGGGCAGCTTTTACCATTAATATCTGCTTTGACTTTAACGGGAATACTGGTTGGTGGTGCAACCTGGTATCGTCGTCGTCGTCAGAATCCCCAGAAAGCTTTGCAACAAATAGAGGAAAACATCGATCACTAATCATGGAGATTTATTTTTTAACAGAGTAAGGAAATCTAGTTTTAAAATTAACTCCAGCAACCCAACGCCAATATTTTATTTGATGGGAAAGAGATTTCAATCCTTGTAAATTGAAGTAGTGCCACTGCAAAGCCAACAAAACATCAAAATCAGCACGAAACAGAAAATTGCAGATATCTTGTTTCGACGGCTTAATTTTAAGAGCAGACTCTATTTCCTGCCAAACGTGATCGGGAATCGGCATGTTTAATAGAGTATGAGCTAAATATAGCCCCAAATAAACAATAATTTGACGCTCAATATTTTTAGCAGCTTGTAATAGCTTTGTCCAATCTAAACCGTGAGCAACAATTAATTCTGACAGATCGCAAATACGATTAAGAGTGCGCCAGTGTTCTTTTGCTCCTTCCAAACAAAGATAAATCACCATGTATTCTGGAGTAAAGATAGATATCTCTTGATTAGCTAGAGCAATTGTCCTTAAATTATCCCAAAATAGGACAGAATCTACCGAAATAAAGTGATTTTTGGGAGAAAAGGCATAATGTAAATCGATACAAAGCAAGGTATTAGGCTTTTTATATTGAGCCTGCCTAATATCTTCAGCATGATTATTGGGGTGAGGTTTATATCCATACTGAACCAATAATTCTTCAGCCTGAGAAAAGTCTGATTCTTGAACCACAATGTCAATATCACCAATAGTTCTCAAGCCAAAATTACTGTATGCATGACCAGCTAACACTACTCCTTTAAGAGGAATGGCGGCAATTTTATGAGCTTCAAATAGATGCAGTACCTTCAATAATTCACTAGTTAGGAGTAAATTCTTTTGGAGATTGAGTTGATAAAATCGTATCAGAATTGCTCGAATATTCTCGGGAATTTTGGGGGAGGCAATTTTATTTAAATTAAAATAAACTAACGATAGCATTTTATGCCTCGTACACATCTCCAGCACATATGACCAGTTGATTTCAGATTGTAATAACAGTTCGATCTGATGTCGATTGCGATCTTTTGCTCTACTCGAAGCACATTGTAAAATTAAGTCGATTTCTGACGATAGAGAATTACTGGTTGGATTTGGCTTAGATTGAGAAATAGTAGAAATCATTAAATTAGATTTTAAATATTTAATTATTTTATTTAATTAACGATAATTTTGAGCTTGAATATTAAATAAGCGAGCATAAGTTCCCTGTTGCTGCATTAACTCTTGATGAGAACCGCTTTCGACGATCGCACCAGCGTCCATAACATAAATGCAATCTGCCATTTTTACAGTAGACAAGCGATGGGTAATCAAAATTGCCGCCTGATCTTGGACTAACTCCCGAAATTTACAAAAAACTTCGTATTCGGCTTTGGGGTCCATCGCACTTGTGGGTTCATCCAAAACGATAATTTGAGATTCTCGCAAAAATGCCCGCGCCAACGCTATCTTTTGCCATTGACCAATGCTTAGTTCTTCTCCCCGATCAAATAGTTTACCTAACACAGTGTCGTAACCTTGAGGTAGTTTTTTGATTACATCATCAGCCCCTGCATACATTGACGCAGAAAAAATACGATCATCTTTGGCAGCAACATCAATATTACCAAGACGGATATTTTCTGCTGCCGAGAAATGATATTTAGCGTAATCCTGAAAAATAACGCTAATTTGACGACGTAAATCGGCAATGTTAAAGAGTCGGATGTCAACACCGTCAATTGTAATACTGCCACCTGTTGGGTCGTAAAGGCGACAGAGAAGTTTGATTAAAGTAGTTTTTCCCGAACCGTTTTCTCCCACTAAAGCAATTGTTTCTCCTGGCTTAATGGTTAGATTAATGTTCTTCAATGCTTGTCGGGCAGAATCAGCGTATTGAAAGCTGACCTGATTAAAAGTAATTCCCTGCTTGATAGTTCGGGGAATAGTTTTAGGGTCTTCAGGTTCCATAACTCTTGGTTTTAAATCCAAAAACTCATAAAGATTGGCAAGAAACAAGTTGTCTTCGTAGAGTCCTGAAAGACTATTTAAAGTAAGCTTGAGATTATTTTGACCCTTTTGGAGAGCTTGATAATAAAGAACTAAATCACCTAACAACAATACCCCTTCAATCGTCTGATAAATCATGTAGGCAAAAACAGCAAAGATAACAATTCCCGCAAAAGCTTGAGCCAGAAAGAAAAAAAGCGATCGCCTAAAACTCAGATTTAGCTTCTCTTGGTATAGTTTGTGCCTAATTTGTTTATATTCTTGACTAAACCAGTAGCCCAAATCGAATAGACGAACTTCTTTAGCAAACATCTCATTGGTCAACATCCAGCCCAAATACATTGATTGTCGCTCTAGCTGAGTTCTTTTTCGCTGCCAGACATAGATGATTTGTGAATATCTTACTCGGACAAATACCGCAGGGAGAGTGGCAACCAAAAGCAAGCCAATAATTCCCCAGTGTAGTGAAACTAGCAGACCAATCATCGCCACTAAAGAAATAGCATTTTGCCCTGCCTGGGCTAAACGATTGAGAATTTGTGGTGGTCGATAGGGGGCTTCTTGTTGCGCTCTTTGGAGGGCATCATGGTACTTGGCATTTTCGTAATACTCTAGGTCTGCTGCCACAGACTTCTGATGGATAATTCCTTGCATGTAGTCAGTAACCTGTTGCGAATGAGCTGTGTTTACTAGCTCAGTTAATGACTGGCAGAGGCTATTGAGAATTGTGGCAGCACCAGCAAGGATGATCAATGGTAATACCTGCTGGAAGACTCGACTAGGTTCAGGCGCTTGTAAATTAGTAGTTACACTATCGATCACTAGTTTAGCTAAGTAAATCATTGCCAAGGGTAGCAACCCTTGAAACCAGATTAAGATAAGACGAGCCATTGTCCAACCAGGACTACTTTGCCAAACTAACCGTAACGCTGGCAGGAATCTTAAAGCGACTTTTAGCTTGTTTTTAATAGTTTCTTTGGCTGGCATAACTCTTTTTAAGCTCTATTAAATATAATTAAGCATGTTAGACAATAAACTTACTTGTTGATAGGTGAATCAAGCAAAATAAACTCAATAATTATAGAATTATATAG
>JBCDEP010000129.1:0-18689 GCA_039179675.1 Cyanobacteria bacterium P01_G01_bin.67 | reverse complement strand
GTATTTCATTATAAAGAGAGATAAAATCTGGTTATTCCAAGTAGTTATATGTCAAAATTTCAAGGGCAATCAAACAGCATTTGAGTCATGTAACGATCTGTCCAAGTTTTGCCTAAAGACTTTTCTAATACTCTGCGGGTTTTATCGTTTTGCTGTTGTTGCGCGCAATAATAGCGTTGTCCAGAGAGAATTTGAGCTTGTTGCTGTTTATCTTGTATGGGAACAGAAGCCAGAGCCGCTTGACAATGTATGCTTAAATACTGACGAACTCGCTCCAGAAAACATTGTTCTTCGCCCGCATTTTTGGGATGGATAAATAAACAAAATCCCGAGAAAATATTTCCCCACTCGGGTAATTTCCGAGGTTCGGAAAAATTCACGGTAGGTAAGTTTGCTAAAGCCCTAATATATCTAGAAGACAGCACTTTCTGATGATTTACAGGGGACAGATCGACAATTGCTGCGCCAATACCTGCTGATGTTCCGACTAAATCTACCCCAAATATAGGTAAATCATAATTAGGATGGGGAAACATGACACAGTGCAAGATATCAAGGCGATCGCCTACCTGAGCCAATTCTAGATGTAGTTTGCGAAAGTGAGTTGTTTGATAACAGCGGTTTTCGATAATTAGTTTTTCTGTATCGAGATTTCCTTCCACATAGCCCATATTGTCAGGTATGTCATAAGGAAAAAGGTTTAAGTGACCTGTCCACTCTGCTTCAATACAGTTGGCTAACTGCCGAATCAGATGGTGTTGACGTTCTCTGAGTGAAGATTTAAATATTGCAACCATGAGCTTATTTATATTTTAAAATTTATTGCCAAATTCACTTCAAACGATCAATCGTAGGAGCTTAAGTAATCAAGCCCCTATGATTAGGAAGGCTAATTTTCAACTATTTTTGAATACTGTAAAGGTTCAAATGTGAGGGTTCACAATTAATCCCCTTCTTCTGAGGCAATTTCACTTTCTTGCTGGCTATTTTCTTGATTTTGTTGAAAAGTATCGAGGGATTGAATATTGACAATAGTTCCCCCCATCTTGCCAATCCGCTGCATTTCTTCATTCATACGGCTATAAGGAACTGAGACAAAAATGCTGCTACTGCTACGAAATTGATAATTGTTATTATCATTGGTTTCGTTTTGCTTTAATCCAGTTACTTCATAGACAAAGACTCGATTTTTTGAAGGTGAACTAGTGCTACCTCCAAGTACAGAGCTACCTAACATAATTTTTTCTCCGTAATTGATTAATTATTGATCGCTAGTCAATGAATTTTAAGCTAAAGTAATGCTGGCAACCTTGCCGCCCATCTTATTAATCTTTTTGAGAGTTGGTGTTAGCTTATCGTAGGGAACTAAGATGGCTCGACTAACCCGACGTACTTTAGGATAACGGGGTAAATTCATCGCCGAGATTTCAATCCGATAAATACGATTATCTTGATTAGCACTGCGGAAAGCTTTATCTGGAGCATTCCCGCTGCGAGACTCTTGATAAGCCCAGCCCGCAACACCACCCGAGGGAGCCACTACAGCAGAAGCTCCATTTTGAGCGAGATCCTTGGCTAAACGGGATGTTTTACCTGCAATTTGAGCGCGATCGCTATTGGCATAACCCCGATATAATTGGAACATACGGGTAAAGCCAACGGTTTTTTGTTGGGTTTGGGTGGCAAATCCTCTGTAATAAGGAACGATATATTCACCAAAGTTGGCTTCGTATTCTGCCGAGTCAATATAAGAATCGATATCTGCTTCAAAACCTTGATTTTGATAAAGATCGAGGTGATAAATTACCTCGGATTCGTCATAAACGGCTCTTCCGAGTAGATGTTTCAGATTTAACTCAATTACCCTAGTCTGGAAATTATCGTAGAGAAATTTGGTTTTGTAGAGTTCAGATTTTGCCACTGCCCGCACAAAGTCCCGCACCGTAAGGGAACCATTGCACAATAAAGATTCTGTAGCCGTCAGACGCTCGGATTGCATAACATAGTCGTTGCCCAAAACTTGCCGATAAACGGATTTAATTACCCCTTGGGCATCATCTTGAGTCCAGTTAGGACGTAATTCTAGAGGTTTGCGATCGCTAAAAGCAGAAACTCCCAAACGAGAAGCTGCTGTTGTAATTGCCACTTACTGTTCTCCTAAATATATTCTGTTTATTTTTGATTCTTCTTTTCTCGTATTGCCTATTAAGCTTCAGTCAAACTAATAACTCGACCACCTTGTTTGTTGATTTTTTGCAAGGTGGCAGAGAGTCTTTCATAAGGAACCACATATTCCTGCAAACTGCGACGTATCTGAGGTGAGAGTCTGCTGCTACCTTTAGTTACTCGCAAGCGATATGAGCCACCTCTTTCAGTAGTAGTAGTTCCCGTCAGAGATCCGTTGCCTCCTGGACTACGCACGGGGGTTGCAGTGTTACGAGCTAAATCGTAAGTTAAACGAGGGCTTCCTGTATTGCCTTGAGCGCGATCGCTATTAGCATAGCCTTGATAGAGTTGGAACATACGGGTGAAGCCCACGGTTTTTTGACCTGTTTGGGTTGAGAAACCACGATAAAAAGGCACTATATTTTCGCCAAAGTTTTGCACGTATTCCTCTGAATCGAGATAAGAATCGATATCTGCTTCAAAACCTTGAGTCTGATAAAGATCGAGATGTTCGACAATTTCTGCTTCATCGTAAGGCGCACGACCCAGGAGATGTTTGAAGTTTAACTCGATAGTACGGGGATGATAGTTGTTATAAAAGAATTTTGCTTTATATAATTCTGACTTGGCTAATGCCCTGACAAATTCACGGACTGAAATCGCTCCATCTGCTAATAAAGATTCCGCACTAATCAGACGTTCTGATTTCATTAAATGGTCGTTGCCCAAAACCTGTCGATACACGGCGGCGATCGCTATTTTGGCATCGGCTCGTTCCCAATTAGGACGCAGTTCTACCGTATTTGTATCCTCGAAGGCAGAAATTCCCAGGCGTGATGCTGCTGTAATTGCCACTGGTCATACTCCTAAATTTTTGCTGATTGATTGTTGCTAAATATGGCGTTAAAAAAAATTGCTCGAAATTACAGCCAACCATCAAACAAGACAATGTCTCACAATGCCTAATAGTCATCTGCGATTTCGAGCTAAGAGAGATAATCTAGCTAAGAGCGTTAATTGCGTACTCAATATAAGAGTTAGCTTCTACAGCAGGATCGCCACTTAAACCATGATTGGCTTTAATGTATTTAAGAGCCTCAACATACCAGCTAGGAGATAACTCAAAAGTAGCGTTGATTTCCGCAACACCAGCAATTAAATAGTCATCCATGGGACCAGTACCACCAGCAACCAAGCAATAGGTAATCATGCGTAGATAATAACCAATATCGCGAGCGCACTTTGCCTTACCTTCAGGGGTAGAAGCATAGTTTGGTCCCTGCATTTGAGTAGTGTAGGGAAACTTAGAATAAACAGCTTGGGCTGCACCGTTCACTAGGCTTTCTGCTTGTCTCGTCAATCCTTGAGCCGCATCTAAACTAGCGTTAGCTTGTCGAAATCGACCAAATGCCGTTTGAATTTCGCTACTGCTTAAAAAGCGACCTTGAGAATCAGCAGCCGATACTGCTTCAGTAATAGGAGTTTTCATCGGTAAAATACCTCGGGTAATAAATTTTTACTATGTTTAACCAAAAGATGAATCTAAGTAGGAGTCAATTAGCAGACGTAAGCTTAAATAGCATCACCATTGATTGCACTTGAAATCCTTGGCAATATTTAACTTCTTACTTCTTACTTCTTACTTCTTACTTGAGGGTCGTAACCTTAGCCAACAGCGGCAGCAGCACGATCAAAATAACTAGATAGCTCTGACATCAAGGAACTACAATCTCCTTGAGTGACACCACTTTTATCATTAGCAATGGCGATCGCTGCCGCTTTCATTTTGCTGACCGCTTCCGCTACCGAACCACCAGGAACACCCAATGCCACATAGGTTTCTCGTAACCCATTTAAGCAACGATCTTCTAAAACACTGCCATCGCCAGAAAAAGTTGCGTAGGTGACATAGCGTAAAATGATTTCCATGTCGCGCAAACAAGCAGCCATGCGACGGTTAGTATAAGCATTACCCCCAGGGGCAATCAACTGAGGCTGTTCAGCAAATAATACCCGAGCCGCGTTAGCTACAATTGCTGAAGAATTACCAGTAATGCGGTTGACCACATCCATCCGTTTATTACTTTCTGCCACCATGTTTTTGAGAGCATCAAACTGGCTTTGATTGAGATAATCTCCTCTAGCATCAGCTTGAGAAATTACCCTGGTAAAGGCGTCAAACATTAATATTTCTCCTAAATCTTGAATTAGCACCAAATGAATTATTGAGAAAACTGATTCCTAACTCTGGTTAAAAACTCGATACAAAAAAGATAGTTAAATTGAACTCTCAATCTTTTGTTCAAGCTCAACAACCCAACAAAATAGTTTTCAAGCTCATTAAGTTAGGAAATTCAGTGACATTTGGATTAAGCTTATTCAATCAAAGTTTTTGTGCAATTCCTGTGCAATTAGGTCGATAAACAATGA
The DNA here is from genome assembly GCA_039179675.1 of Cyanobacteria bacterium P01_G01_bin.67. Classification (GTDB taxonomy): domain Bacteria; phylum Cyanobacteriota; class Cyanobacteriia; order Cyanobacteriales; family Xenococcaceae; genus Waterburya. The sequence goes on along the minus strand of JBCDEP010000129.1, from coordinate 14,093 downwards.
AGTTATATTGCTTTTTATGACGAAATAGCATGGTTGCTAACAAAAATCTTAAGTTATGGTTGTTCTGATTAGTTTCTGTATTCCATAAGCTCTATTTTTTTAGGGAATAGGGAATAGGGAATAGGGAGTAGTATCTATTTGGAATGACCATACAACTCTTGATTCTCTCATGTGCTGCATAAGGTCAATCAAAAACTTCTTTGGCAGCGCGATGCAATAAAGAATGACGATAAACTAATGCAGACATATCTTTGCTATAGCCACCACCAATCACACTAGCTACTGGATACCCTCCTGCTTTGCAGGTACTCAAGACCATTCTTTCTCGGCGATAGATGCCCCAATCGGTTAGGGATAATTTGCCCAGGCGATCGCTGACATGAATATCGACTCCCGCATCAAATAAAACAAGGTCAGGTTTAACTTCACTAAGAAGCATTGGCAGGTGATTGGCTAATATTTGTAAGTAACCATCATCATCTAACCCCACAGGTAAGGGAATATCTAAATCGCTCTGTTGTTTTTTGCCTGGAAAGTTCGCCTCACAGTGCATTGAAAAGGTAAACACCCTAGGGTCAGCTTGAAAAATAAATGCCGTGCCGTCTCCCTGATGGACATCACAATCCACAATTAGAATTTTGTTAACCACACCCTGTTGGAGCAAAACCCGAGAGGCGATCGCTAAATCATTAAAAATACAAAAACCTGAGCCATAGCTAGGGAAAGCATGATGTGTTCCGCCAGCGGTGTTACAGGCACAGCCATACTCTAAAGCTAATTTAGCAGCTAAAATCGTGCCGCCAATGGCAATACGGGTACGATGGGCTAAAGCTTCGCTCCAGGGTAGACCAATACGCCGTTGGGCTTTATATTCTAGGGTTCCATTACAGTAAGCCTCCACATATTGCGGAATATGAACCAGCTGAATCTCTGCTTGGGTAGGTAATGCTGGCTCGAAAATTTGCTCTGGAACAATTACTTCATCTAGCAGCAATAAATCCCGCAAAATTTTGAACTTGGGCATGGGAAAACGATGAGCATCAGGCAGAGGAGCAACATAATCGGGGTGGTAGACAATAGCAAAACCGCATTTACCCATATAAAGCAGATCTTGAAAGTTCAAAAAGTAGACAAAAGGTAAAAATTGCTTCAAACAGATACTTGATCTTCACAAAGCACCTAATGTAGTATGACACGGTCGTTGAAAACACAGAACATAATCAACAGTTTATGCAATCTTAAAAATATAGTGAGAACATAGCTAGAATATTTTAAATGTATAAGTCTTAAAAAATGATTATTGACGGAACTCCAGAAAACGATAATTTGATTGGCACTGCGGAAAACGATTCCATAACTGGTGCTGGGGGAGATGATACCCTCAATGGCGGGTTAGGAGATGATACGCTGCTGGGGGGTAGTGGCAATGACCTCATTTCCTTTGATGCTGGAGAGAAAATCGTTGATGGCGAAGCAGGAGATGATGTTGTAGTTCTCGATTTCTCTGACGAATCTGAAGACTTCTCTTTAATTTATAACGGCGGTAATGTTGGGATAACTAATCAGGGACCTCTTGATGGAACTAGAATTTCGGGCATCGAAAGTTTAAATATTACTTCGGGTGCTGGTGATGACGATATTAATATTGCTGGGGCAACACTTGCCAGCAGAGTCAGCACTGGCGAAGGAAGAGATATGGTTATCGGCGGCAGAGGAGACGATGAAATAATCGCTGGGGCTGGAGACGATATGATCTCTGCGGGACTCGGCGATGATAGTATATTTGGCGGATTAGGAAATGACATTCTCAATGGGCAAACTGGAGATGATTATTTTAATTTCGGTGCAGGGAGCAAAACCGTTAACGGCGGTGGTGGAAGCGATCGCATCGAGCTAGATTTCTCCACGGAGTCTGAAGATTTTGTCCTTACTTATAATCTATTTGAAACTGCTAGCCTTACTGAAGGAGGTGCCCTCGATGGTACAGAAATTGAAGGTATCGAACAAATAGATGTGATTTCAGGCTCAGGTGATGATGCGATCGATATTGCCGTGACTAGCATTGGTGGGAGCATCACTAGCGGCGAAGGAGATGATTCCCTAGTAGGTGGTAGCGGCGACGATATGCTTGATGGGGAATCAGGTGATGATACTTTCTTTGGTGGTGCTGGAGATGATGAGATTATTGGTGGAGCAGGAAACGATGCTTCAGTTTATGTAGGTCTTCGCTCTGACTATGAAGTTGTGATTGACGATGGTGCTGCTACGGTAACTGGAGTCGCTATTGAAAGCTTACCTGAAGAGGACGCAGATATCACTGAAGCAGAATTATTTACCGATAGTCTAACTGATGTCGAAATTATTCTCTTTGATGATGGTGAGATTGTTGTTGAGACTGGTGAGTTTATTTCTTTTGAAGATGATTCTACAGACGATGGTCTGGATGTGCCTATCGATGGTGAAATTGAGGCAAATATTGATTCAGACGATGATGTTGAAGTGTATGAATTTTTCCGAACCGATACTCAAACCCAGTTTTACACCACTGACGAAGATGAGCGAGATTTTATTTTAGAGAACCTACCACAATATGAGCTGGAAGGAGTCTCTTTTGTCGGGGTGGCACCTCCAGAAGACGGAGAAGATATTACTGGTCTCAGTCCCGTATATCGCTTATTTAATACTATTTCAGGAGTACATCTCTATACGGTGGATGAAGGTGAGAAAACATTTATTGAAGAAAACCTGGATAACTATGTTTTAGAAGGAACTCCCTACTACAGTTATGATGCTCCAGAAGAGGGTACAGTTCCCGTCTATCGCTTTTATAATCCAACCTTAGATGGACATTTTTATACTACTTCCACTGAGGAAAAAGATTTCTTTACAGAATCTCCTGATTACCAAATTGAGGGAGGATCTGAGGGAATTGCCTTTTACGTTGAACCCGCTTCCGAGTCTTAAGGATTAATTACAAGGTTGATTCTTTTCTTCCTCACAAACCTTTCGTATCAGATATTTTTAAGCAGCTAAATATTTGGATACTGGAGAAATAGGGAAATAGAGAACAACATTGTTATTTAAGCTAACCCTCTAAACTTGATTTTGAAGGTTACAGGAAAGTTTTGTAAGAATTATCAGTATTTAACGAGCTGCTGTAATTCTTACAATTTTTATGAGCAATATTTAAGAGCAATATTTAAAATATGTCATCAAGGTGTCTGAACTTGGAGGTTACTTGAAGTTAACCCCACTTAACCCAAAAGATATCTTACTTTTAATTTGAATATGTTAATCGAGAGTTAGTGAGTTCAATCTCTTCTAGAGTACTTATCCCTTATGCTGTAAGAGCTTTGCCAATAGCGATCGCAATATATCCTATACAAGTCCATCCATACTAGCAAAGACTTTAAGACTTACCTTCAAATCTACTGTGGCGAAATCAATATTTATCCCAGATGCGATCGCTTTATCTTGTCCGTTTTCTAATCCAAAATTTGCTTAATCCAAACTAATATTTTGGGTTTCATTTGCTTTCAGACTATCTAATCAAGGAAATCATTAAGAATGACCATCAAAATACCTACTAAAGCATATTATCTTCAATTAACTACTTAACGCTATCAGGATATTTAACGAGGAAAGGTAAACCTTGGTTTAATAATTTGATTCAATAATTATTTCACCTATGGCAAGTACCCAATGGTAGTATAATTTACTCAGAAAAAATACTGACTGCAAACATACTACATCAAGATCTTAACAATTTAATGAGATCATCATCAAAATATTTTAATTACTAAAGCTTAAAAGACATGATTATCAACGGAACAGCTCAAGACGATAACTTAGTAGGAACTACTGGAAATGATTCGATAACTGGTGCAGGCGGAGATGACAGTATCAATGGAGGTTCAGGAGATGATACTCTACTCGGCGGCATTGGCGATGACCTAATTCGGTTTAATGCTGGGCAAAAAGTGGTAGATGGTGGACCAGGAGATGATTTTCTCTTTCTCAATTTTATCAATGAGTCTGAAGATTTTATCCTCACCTATAACAACCAACTTGAAGCGACTAGCACTACAACAGGAGGTATCCTTGACGGTACTGAAATTACAGGAATTGAACGAATAATTGTTACCTCAGGCTCTGGTGACGATTTAATTGATATTGCTGTAACAAGTACTGGTGGACGCATCACTAGCGGAGCAGGAGATGATTTATTAATTGGTGGCAGCGGAGATGATCGATTACAGGGAGAATCAGGAGATGATACTTTCTTTGGTGGACCTGGAAATGATGAAATTACTGGCGGTGCAGGAAACGATGCTTCAGTTTATTTCGGTCTTAGTACGAACTATGAAGTCGTGATCGATGAAGCTGGTGCTGTGACAGTTACAGGGGTAGCCTTAGAAAATTTTGAACCTGGTGCCGACCTCAGTGAAGCGGAAATCTTCACTGATACTCTGACGGATGTCGAAATTGTTCTCTTTAATGATGGAGAGATTATTGTAGAAACTGGTGAATTTATTGCTTTCCCATTGGAAGAAGCAGATTTACCTGTGTATGAATTTTTCAGAACCGATACTCAAACTCAGTTCTATACCACTGACGAAGCAGAGCGAGATTTTATTGTCGAGAATCTACCCCAGTATGAGTTGGAAGGAACTTCATTTTTCGGTGTAACACCTCCAGAAGAGGGAGATAATCTTACTGGTCTTACTCCCGTGTATCGATTGTTCAACACCAATTCAGGGGTACATCTTTATACTGCTGATGAGAATGAAAAAAACTTCATTGTAGAAAATCTGGATAACTATAGCTTAGAAGGTACTCCCTACTATGGTTTTGATGCTCCAGGGGGGGATACAGTTCCTGTCTATCGCTTTTATAATGCCTCTTTAGACGCACATTTTTATACTATTTCTACCACAGAAAGAGATTCCTTTATTGAATCTCCTGATTATCAAATTGAGGGTGGTGCTGAAGGCATTGCCTTTTATGTTGAATCCGCTTCCGAGCTGTAAAAATTGCCTGAGAAGTATAAATAATTACCCCCAAGTTTAGGAGTTTGAGCGATCGCCTGTTAGATAAGATTAGGTAACAGGTGATCGCTATTTAGTGAATATGAATCCTAAAATACCCCAGTTGCAGAGATAGTAAGATGAAAATATAAAAATATTTATTAATTAACTTTTTGTTGTGACTGGAAATACAGGACTGTTCAACCGCCGTTTCGCTAGTAATTTTATGCCCCTGCCTCCTCTTCAAGTGCCAGCAGTGGGTGCCATCGCACCAGACTTCACTTTGCCCATTATTGGCGGTGGTCATGATGTGCAGTCAGGAAACTACCGAGGTAAAAAGCCTGTAGTGTTGGCATTTACCAGGATCTTCACCGAAAACCTATTTTGCCCTTATTGCTATCCTCACATTCAAGATTTGAAGCAGCGCTATCAAGAGTTTAAGGACCGAGGAGCTGAATTATTGATGATTTCTAGTACCGACCCCGTTCAAAGTCAGGAAATTGTTGATCAACTCATCTTGCCCTATCCCTTTTTATACGACCCAGATTGCCATATTTTTCGTCGCTATGGAGTCGGACAGGCTCTCGGCGCACCATTACCAGCTCAATTTATTATAGATTTATCAGGTCGCATCACCTTTCGACATCTATTTTCCTTTACAGACGGTAATGCAGATACTGATACTATCCTCAAAGAGCTAGATCGGCTTGCGGATCAATAGGGACTAGGAAAAATACTCAAGGGGGACAGAGATGTGCTAGAAAATGTTGATCAATCGCAAGTAGAGACTGTACTAGAAACTCTTCAGACGGAATTACCAGATTTATTTACAACCGATCTAACCTACGATATTTACACCAAAGATATCTATTTTCGAGATCCAGTCAATACCTTCAAAGGCAAGTTCAATTATCGTATTATTTTCTGGACATTGAGATTTCATGGTCAGCTCTTTTTTACCTCACTCTACTTTGACCTGCACGATGTTCAGCAAACAGCAGCCGATACAATTATTGCTAATTGGACAGTGCGGGGGACTTTGCGAGTTCCTTGGCAAGCTAAGATCTTTTTTAACGGCTATTCGACTTACAAGCTGACATCAGAAGGCTTGATCTACGAACATATTGATACCTGGGATCGTAAACCTAGCGAGATCCTAAAACAGTTTTTCCGTAAAGGGCAGTAATTAACTCTTAAGAAACAGATTAATGGGTTAAGGTTGGTTATTTTTTAGATCAATTAATCGGAATTACTCTAACCAAAAGGACAAGAGTACTGGTAATCAAGGCAACAACTATAGGAGCTATTAAAGACTTTGATTCTTTATTCAAGGTAAAGATAAAGTTTATCCGCTGACAGAATTTGAGGCTTTACACGAAAAGACGCACCTAAGCCGATATTTCAATACACAACATGATAGTAATTTAATATTGATAATGGATTGATGTGGTGGGCAATATTTTATTTCCCAAGAGTTAATTTACTAGTATGATTTTGCCCACCCTAAAGACAACCACTTTAACTGGGAACCTTTGAAATAAAAAACATTACACTATATATAATGTTATTTGCTTTTATTAATTAGTATTTACGCTAAATATAGTGCTAATCATTAAATAGTTGAATTGTTATATTTTCTAGTTGCGATCGAGATCATATATATATACTTTGAATTTGCGAGAATTAACTTATGTATTGAAATATTTTATATGGACTGAGATTATGGATTTTATCGATCAAATAAAGACAATTTCTCAAAGAATAGATAAAATAAAAGACAGAGTTTGTAATGAGGAAGCTACAAAAAACTCATTTATAATACCTTTTATTGAAGCATTGGGATATGACATTTATGATCCTGATGAAGTCTTTCCAGAGTATACGGCTGATATTCCTGTCCTTAAAAATGACAAAGTAGATTATGCAATATTGGCAGGTGAGAAGCCAACAATATTAATTGAGTGTAAATGTTGTCATGATAGTCTAGATAATTCAAAGCATACTGCACAATTACATAAGTATTATCAAAATACAGAGGCGAGATTTGGTATTTTAACAAATGGTATTATCTATAGATTTTATACTGATATAGATAGAGGTCATGTTATGGATACCAAGCCTTTTTTTGAATTTAATATGCTTAAGTTTAGTGACTCAGATATTAATGAGCTTAAGAGATTTACAAAAGCAAATTTTGATCCTAATACCTTAAATGATGCAGCTCAAAATCTTTTATTTACCAAGGAAATAAAACGTCTTATTGCTGATCAGTTTGTTAATCCATCGTCCGATTTTGTTAAATTCTTTGCCAGCCAAGTATATTCCAGAAAAATGACTGCAAATGCAGTGGAAAAATTTACAGAAATCACCAAATTATCTTTAAAAGAATTTATTAATGAGCGTATAGCGGAAAGATTAAAATCTGCTATGGATTCAGAGGAGATTATTAATAATGAAGCCGAGACAAATAATAAAGATGAAGTTGAAGTTATCGATATCGATGATGGAATTATAACTACAGAAGAAGAATTAGAAGGTTTTTATATAGTCAAGGCAATTCTAAGAGAAGTCGCCGATATTAGCCAACTACAATACAAAGATACTAAAAATTACTTTGGAATAAATTTACATGGAAAAGTAAGTCAGACTATTTGTAGGCTACGTTTCAATGGCAAGAAAAAATATGTCGGTATAATTGATGCCAATGGAAAAGAAGTTAAACAAGAGATTACTAGCCCTGATGGAATTTATGGAGTAGCAGAATTTCTTAAAGATAGGGTTATCTATTTGACAGAAGGTAGATATGTAAAACAGTCTATTGATGTAGAAGCTCAATAATTTTCCAGTTTAGTATCAGCAACATATACGAAGCTGATCTTTCTGGGGCAGGCAAAATCTTGCCTCATTATTGATTTTACATTCACTAGTGGCTACACTCAAACTACTTATTGAATCTATATGCTTTGATGGCACAACATGGTAATGCTATTAACGCAAGTCTTTAATCCTTTATGAGGTATGCTCTCAAAGACTCTCCCCGTTCAGTCATTGCTAAATCGATAAATGCATAACAGCAGTTAATTTAAAACTTCCTCTAACTGATGTTGTTGCCACAGAGATTGATATAATCCCGTTTCCTGTACTAAGGTTTCATGAGTGCCGTTTTGCACAATTTTGCCCTGATCCATCACTAAAATACGATCGCAAGTAGCAGCAGCAGATAGCTGATGGGAAATAAAAATGACGGTTTTTTTGGCTCTGGTGGGTGACAAGCTATCTAGGATTTTGGTAGCAGTTTCATTATCGACACTGGAGAGGGCATCATCCAAGATAAGTACTTTTGCTTCGGCTAATAATGCTCTCGCAAGGGAGGTACGCTGCCTTTGTCCTCCAGAAAGAGTAATTCCTCGCTCTCCGACTAAAGTTTCGTATTCTTGGGGAAAGGTGAGGATTTCAGGATGAATCTGGGCTTGTTTTGCCGCCAGGATTACTTCTTCAGTATCGGAAAGCGGCTCTCCATAACGAATATTGTTCTTGATGGTAGTGCTAAATAAGAAGCTGTCTTGGGGAACATAGGCGATCGCTTTTCTGAGGGTGGCGAGGTCTAATTTGGTAAGATCGCAATCATCGAGAAATAACTCCCCTTCTTCGATATTTAATAGTCGAGGAATAGCGTTAGCTAGAGTAGATTTTCCTGAACCAATTGAGCCGACAATAGCAACGGTTTCGCCAGGGTCGACCGTGAAGCTGATGTCATATAAAGCAGGGACACGGGAACTTGGATAAGTATAGGTCAGATGACGAGCCGTGATTTTACCCTTGATATCTGACATTGGCAGGGCGATCGCTTGAGGACTATTTTTAATTTTGGGTTCCGCTTTAGTAATTGCTTCCACCCGATCAATACTGACTTCTCCTTGTTGATATGCGGTGATGGTAAATCCTAAGAGGGCGGTAGGAAACACTAGCCTTTCGACAAATAAGACCAAAGCAATAAAGTCCCCCACAGTAATTTGACCAGCGGCAATGGCACCTGTGCCTAACCATAAAAGAATCAATAAACTTATATAGGAAATGCCTTCAATGATCGGAAACAGTAAATTCCTGGTTCTAGCTAGTTTGAGATTTGATGCTAGTAATTCCTGATTTTTTTGTCTAAATGCTTCTCTTTCCTGGTTTTCCTGAGCATAAATCCGAATCAAAGCCATGCCGCTCATATCTTCCTGGATCAGCTCACTCAGATCCGAGAGTTTGACCTGAATTTCCTCTTGATAACGTCTTAGTTTGCCGCTGAACAACTGAACCGTGATTAACATTACAGGATACACTGCGATCGCTAACAAGGTTAGCCGCACGTCAATCTTCAGCATTACAGGTAGGGTGAAGGCATAGGCAAAGATAATGTTGATCAGGCTCAACACGGCAAATCCCACTAAGCGGCGAATATTATCGACATCACTGGTGGCACGATTAATTAAATCCCCTGATGTATTGTTCGAGAAATATCCAGGCTCGATGGTTAATAGATGTTGAAAAATTCTTTGCTTTAACCCAAACTCCACCTGTCTGCCTACTCCAAAAATTGAAGTACGGGAAAACATGCGAAATCCCCACATAATTGCTGCTAACAAAAGTAGCCAAATTGCTGAGCGGGATAACTGAGCAAAACTGAATTCTCCCTGTAACTGATCAATGCTGTCTCGAATTAGCAGGGGAATATATACCCCCAATGCATTCACAATAAAGAGAGCGATCGTGCCCAATAACACCAGTCGCCAGTGGGGGCGGAGGTAGTTGCCTAATTTTTGTAACCTAGAATTTGCCATCTACAAATCTTAACAACTTTTTTGCCGATGACAAACCATAACCAGGATGAATTTTTTTCCTTTGACAAAAGACTAGCCCGCATATACATCGTAAAAATTACAAAGGCGGACAAAATATTCTGCTATGGCTTGAGATATTGACTAACCCCGAACAGCTCTGATACCTAATCCCTGAGCTACCTTTCAGCCATTGGTATATATGGCGCATTGTGTTCCCCTGTGTAAATTTGCGTGGGACGGAAAATGCGATTGACTGCTAACTGCTCTTTCCAGTGGGCTAACCATCCAGCGACGCGAGCGATCGCAAAAATAGGAGTAAACAAATCACTAGGAATGCCCAGTTTTCGGTATACTAAACCAGAATAAAAATCAACGTTAGGATAGATTCCTTTGTGACCTAATTTAAGCTCAATAATTCTTTCTAGTTCTAACGCCAAGTCATAATAATGATCGTGCCCTGTCTGGGCAAACAATTCTTCCGCTAAGCCCTGCAAGATCTTTGCCCTAGGATCTTTAACCTTATAGACTCGATGACCGAATCCCATGATTTTTTGTTTGTTAGCAATCAGTTGCTCTACATAGGGTTCAACATCTTGGATTGATTCAATATTCTCTAACATTAATAATACTTCTTCATTAGCTCCTCCATGAAGTGGTCCCGCCAAGGTACCTACAGCAGAAGCAACTACTGCGTAAGGATCGGTTAAGGTGGAAGCTGTAACCATTGCCGAGAAAGTTGAAGCATTGATCGTATGTTCAGCGTGCAGGGTCAAGCAAACATCAAAGATCTTGGCTTCTAAGGGGTGAGGTTCTCTCTCTGTCAGCATATATAAAAAGTTAGCTGCATAATCTAATTGATCGTTCGGCTGAATAGCATCGTTGCCCCTTCGCATCTGATGAAATGCCGCCACCATTGTCGGGATTTTCGCCAAAATCCTTACCACTGCTTTTCTGATGTATTCAGGATCGTCTAAAGCACGACGAGCATAGAACAAACCTAATGCCGCAGCAGATGTTTGCAAAGCGTCCATGGGATGACCACTTTCAGGACAGCACTTCATCATGTCCCGAATTCGATATTTGATGCGACGGTGAAGTAAAATATCTGTTTCAAATTCTTTCAGTTGCTGTTCACTAGGAAGCTTGCCCCAGATCAATAGATATGCAGTTTCTAAAAAACTACCCCTTTTAGATAGTTCTTCGATCGCAATCCCGCGATACTCCAAAATTCCCTTTTGACCATCAACAAAACTAATACTAGATTTGGTAGCAGGTATACCTTCTAAACCTGGCTTATATTCGCAAAATGTTGCTGTCATTGATTTTCCCGAATAAATTTTTAAGATAATATATGTTTTGAAAATAGCTTAAATCAAGGATTCACAAGGTGGTGAAAGTTACCGAAAACCTGATTACTGCCAGAAATTCTACTAGTACATACTTTATCTATAAATACTAACTTGTTATTGATAATTGTAAAAATCAATCTTATCTCTTATATTATACTACGCCCAATCTAACCTAGCTTTTTTTCTACTTTAACCTTAATATTCAACGACAAATAATATTATTAAAAGCAGCAAATAGAAAATAATTGATAATAGCAATAGTTGTTTTTTTAAAGTTCTTGCTTTACTAATCCTGAGCAAGAATAAATCAGATAAATTCATTACGCTCAACTATTTTTTCTTTCAAGCAGACAGTATATACACAGACAAACAAGGGTCAAAATGCTTACTTGTTCGACATAATATCCACAACATGGATCTTATTACCTCATGAAATAGCATCAATATAATAATTATATTTTATTAAAATCAATGACAAAAACAAGGTTTATCGAATGTAGCTGATTTTAATGATTTTTCGCCTCCTATATCACCCTGATGACCTGTTTTCTGATTAGATTGAGCATGATAAAAAATTGAAACTTACATGTATGCACTCATGGCAAATTTGGCAGTAATTTTGAGCTGGGAACAAAACGGAAGAATCTTCATTCTCCAACCAGTTTGCTTAATCAAAAAATTGCTTGCTGCTCCTGATTGCTTACTATGCCTCAAGAATTAAGCTATCGTAGCCAATTTTAGATTAACAGAGATTAAGTTGATTGACCTGTTGACTAGCTCATTAGCCTCTAGGAGATCTGGTCTCATACATCTCAATGCCAAAATGATTGTTATACAACTCAGTTAGCAAGATAGTTTCTGCTAGAAGCAATGAAAATATTTTAAAAATTTTTACAACATAAATCGCTGACTAACTACCATCCGTAGGATAATGAGAAATTATTGACATTTTGCGTCTTTACATAAACTCATATCTTTAGATTAGAGATATACATTTACACACTCACTTTGATTAAAGGAGACAATATTGGTTTCTACAACTTCCTTTAAAACGACTAAATCAGAAGAAATTTTTAGTGCTGCACAGAAACTGATGCCTGGTGGAGTAAGCTCCCCAGTGCGAGCTTTCAAATCTGTGGGCGGTCAACCAATCGTGTTTGACCATGTTAAAGGAGCTTATATATGGGATGTCGATGGCAATCAATACATTGATTACGTCGGGACTTGGGGTCCAGCTATCTGCGGTCATGCCAACCCTACCGTCATTCAGGCATTACACGAGGCTTTGGAAAAAGGCACCAGCTTTGGCGCTCCCTGTGCTTTAGAAAATGTTTTAGCAGAGATGGTTATTGACGCTGTCCCTAGTATCGATGTGGTACGCTTCGTTAATTCGGGAACAGAAGCCTGTATGTCGGTGCTGCGCTTAATGCGAGCTTTTACAGGTAGAGAAAAAATTATCAAGTTTGAGGGCTGCTATCACGGTCATGCTGATATGTTTCTAGTCAAGGCTGGCTCAGGGGTAGCAACTTTAGGATTGCCAGATTCTCCTGGCGTACCAAAATCAACTACTAGTGCTACTTTAACTGCTCCCTATAATGATTTGGAAACAGTGAAAAAGCTGTTTTCAGATAATCCTAATGAAATTGCCGGGGTTATCTTAGAACCCGTAGTCGGTAACTCTGGATTTGTAACTCCCGACGCTGGCTTCCTTGAAGGTTTACGAGAAATAACCAAAGAACATGGTGCATTACTAGTTTTTGATGAGGTGATGACTGGCTTCCGCATCGCTTATGGTGGGGCACAAGAAAGATTTGGCGTTACTCCCGATCTAACTACCCTAGGTAAAGTAATCGGCGGAGGCTTACCTGTTGGTGCTTATGGTGGACGTGCCGATATTATGTCTATGGTTGCCCCAGCTGGTCCTATGTATCAAGCAGGAACACTTTCTGGTAACCCTTTGGCAATGACTGCGGGTATTAAAACTCTGGAATTACTCCGAAAGCCAGGCACCTACGAACAGTTAGATAGTATTACTTCTAAGCTGGCGCAAGGCTTACTAGCTGCTGCTAAAGAAACAGGTCATGAAGTGAGCGGCGGTAGCATCAGCGCCATGTTTGGGATGTTCTTCACTGGACAGGAAGTCCACAATTACGATGATGCTAAAACTGCCGACTTAAAGAAATTTGGTCGCTTCCATCGCGGTATGCTGGAAAGAGGAATTTATCTAGCCCCTTCCCAATTTGAAGCTGGCTTTACTTCTCTAGCTCATACCGAGCAAGATATTGAACAAACTTTAGCTGTCGCTAAAGAAGTTTTAGCTGAAATTTAAGGCTTTCAATTGAGCTTGATTTAATTTAAATAGCTAGGCGGGGTAAACCCCCGTCTTCTTTGTGTTTACTCTGTTTTCTAAGGCGTGAAACAACATCCAAAATCAACCCAAAAACATCCATCATTATTGTTTGTACTTATTGTAACTTTTCAAACATCCTCTTAGTAAAATAAACAGGTATTCGAGCTAACAAAGAGCATACTGGAGTTGGTCAAACCAAAAGTATTCGTAATTTAAGAGAAATTATATGAGAATTGTAAATAGATTAAATTCTCAACTAACGATAACCAACAAGATAATCTATATTAGTAGTTCAAATGGAAGTCTTTACACTTTAAATATTGAAATGCAGTAGATAAAATGCAAGTCGCGATTAATTTTATTCATAATCCAAACCCAGTAATTTTAACAATTTTATTTTTATAAATAGCAAAGATGAAAACTGGAGGCAATGCAGCAATTATTTGTTATAAATGGTTTCAACAATCTGTATTAAGCACTACAACTTTTGTTCTAGGAAACGCATAAGTAGCAACAGACTATATTTTAGGGTTTAAATTAG
>JBCDEP010000109.1:0-22166 GCA_039179675.1 Cyanobacteria bacterium P01_G01_bin.67 | reverse complement strand
CTGGAGTTTCTTATACTACCAATAAATATCAAGAAGGAGCTGCGATCGCCGCTATTGAAGTTGCTTGCAAGCCCGATTATTGTCTCGAATAAAGAGCCATTGTTAACCTGAAACTTTAAGCTACTTGTCACCATAATAAAAAGCAATTTCTTTATCTTTCAGAGGGGGAAATTGGGCATTGAGCAGCATTTGATTCAAGTCAGCTTGAGCAAGATGTTTGGCACCAATACGGACAATACGCGATCGCATAGTGTTAGTAACTCCACTACGTTGTCTTCCTGCCTCAAAACCCATTACCTGATTATATAAATCTAATTTGTTAGCAGGAATTGCTGAACCATCGAGATCTAAGCCTTGAGCGATCGCCTGATCAACTGCATCTGCACCTTTTGTATCTGCCATAAGGACAATAAATTTTAATCAGTATTTGGTTTACCAGAAGCATTTTATCAGAGGGTGCTGACCAAATTATTAATAGAGTGAAAAAACGATGAGTTAATTTAATCTTGTTCCTTGCCTTTTAACTAAAAATGTCCTAAATCTTGATCATAACTGCTGTAAGATAACCAACTTGTCAATTAATGAATTACTGGTCAAAATTGCTCTTCATTTCACTCCTAGTTATGTCTAGCGCTTGTAGTCAACGGGGGACAGTCAACAAAGATGTCCCATCGGCAATTACTGTCGCTGACACGGCTATTAATCATGAATCTCAAGGATTAATTACTGTTCCCAGTATTCATAGCGTCTCGGAGACTAGCGATCGCTTAGAAAAGATTATCCAAGAAAAAGGTTTAACCTTGTTTATTCGTATCGATCATAGTGCCAATGCTGTGCAAGTGGGAGAGGAGTTAAGCCCCACGCAGCTACTTATTTTTGGGAACCCAAAAGTAGGCACACCCCTGATGAAATGTTCTGCCACGACGGCGATCGATTTACCACAAAAATTCTTAGTTTTGCAAGATAACAATCAGCAAACTCTGGTTATTTATAATTCGCCTCAATATCTTCAGCAACGTCATAAGATTACTGGTTGTGATGATTTTTTAGCTAAAGTTTCTGGAGTTTTGGAGAGTATTGCTAATACCGCAACAAAATAAAAATAATTACGATATTGAGCAGTTAAAATATGATGAAAAACTACTATGCAATGTCATTAATGTGAATCAAATAGAACTGAACAGTGCCAAAGATAAAATATTTTTTTGTCATTGTTAATAAATATTAGGCTTTATAAAACCTATGAAGAATGGCTCAAAACTTTAGATGCGGCGAATATGCTCTAAACAAAGTGTTGTGCTCGCATATATTTCCTACGGTCTCGAAAAAGCGATCGCCGCTCAAAGTTGACTATTTAGGATTTGGTATTAATGTACTCAAAATAATCTTATTTCAGAGTTTCTTAAAATATCTGGCGACGGGAAACATCCCAAAACCAGCTTTTTTATAGGTGTGACGTGCTGGAGCATGACCAGAATCGCCTCCAGTCTCAACCATAGCAATAGACATTCCTGCATCTCTCATCCAATCTAGAGCAAATTCTATCAAAGTGCTACCAATTCCCTGACCTTGAAAATCTGGATCGACAGCAACCATATAGATTTCACCCATGCTATCTTCTGAATGTAGTTTTACAGCTATAAAACCCACGGTTGAAACTGCTTCCATAGCAACCCATACAGATGTCTCTTCCGCAGCACAAACCTCTTCGACAGCTTGTTGTTGGCTGACACGCCAATTATCGGGATAGAATGCCTGGTAAACATCCGCGTCCATTGCATTCTGAATTGAATCAAATACAGGAGTCCATGCTCGAAGCGAAAGACGGACAACAGCATCAAGGTAGAGGGGATTGTATGGTTCAATTTGCATTTGACAATAACTGCTTACTTTATTTGAGTTTAAAGCGATCGCGTCCTGTAGGGGGGTAAAAAAACTAGAGTAAATTAACATTTCACCCAAGATTAAGATTACGTTTATTTGAAAGATAAGATAATGGATAGAACTCTGCCCATATACAAACAAGAATTAGAAAAATTGCTTAAAGATTGGGGATGTAAAAAACTCAGTTCTCAACAACTAAAACTATGGATGGAGTGCAATTATCTTCCACTTCATATAGATATTGCACCTAATGAACCGTCTTATATACAATCGGCAATTCACTATATTATGAATGAGTTTGAATTGAGTAACCCAAATTACTATAGACCTGATAATTATAAAATTGCGATTGATTTTTTAAATTGTAATGAACAAGATTCGGAACAAAAAAGAGCAGATTTTATTCATAAGTGCTTTAAATTCTTAGAGTAATATTTTTTGAAGTAGCAACGAATGTTTTCTTACTAATCAATTTTGCTGAGGAAATTATTTAGTTTGTTATTAGAGATTGTATTTGTCTATGCTTCACAACCAGTTACAAAACCGACGACCAAATAACTTGCAACATCTTAGCACCTTGATAATTAACAAGATCGTCTTTTTTGCGCTCGTTAAACTCATATTATAACCAAATCTTCCTGTATTCTGAAGGATTATCTCGGTGAATTCTCGACTTTTTAAATGTATCGTTGATATCCTTATCTTTAATTAGAAATCCTATTTTCTTGGCTGCTGTTACAATTTTATTAAACGGATGGATGGGGTAATAGTAATAACTAATTTGCAAATCCCCACCGTTTTCCAACCAAGAGTAGTAGCGAGAAAGAAGTAGCTCTTGCTCCACTTCTGTAAAAGCAAGAAAGGCTAGCTTATTGTGTATGTAATGCCACTTCATTTGAGGTTGCCAGTTAAACATATCAGCACTTAGTACTTCTATACTGCCCCCTGGACGATAAACAAATTGACTTGGTTTTGTCGTATTTGCATTGTCTGAGTTTTGGTAATTTATTGGGCTAGATGATGTATTCCCTAAAAATTTATGAACATTTTTGGAAACATCGTACATAATTTTGGTAAATATTTCACATACTTTTTCTGAAATATCATTAACTGTGACATCAAAACCCGAAAAATAGTAATCTAGAGGCTTACGAGAAATTCCGTTACCCAAAAACAAAATACGACGTTTCTCTTTTAATCCAGCGAGAAATGCTTCTCTTGCAAAGCCGTAACCCAATAATGGTGTAGTTGGCAAATAAGACTTCTCGACGTGAAGTTTTCCATTCTCCGAATGAGAAAAATTATCCCAGTAATTTTCCCAAGCCGATTGATTTCTCTACTGTTCTTTTGGGATTAATAAGCCCATTCTTACCATATCTGTTGATTATCGTGACTGGCTACAGCTTTAGATTTTATTTCACGTAATCATCATCGTAAAGAAATAGATAGAAGAAAATTCAAGCTACTTTTTGAACGTCTTTTACACTGATTAGTTCAATTTAATTGAGTAATAGGTCAACTTTATTGATACATTTACGGTCAATAATAAGATACTTAGCTTCTTTGTCTATCCACCAGCTTGGTATTGCTATAGCTGGAACAAAAGCAGGATATACATTAGTACAGTCACCCATATTTCTTTGTATTCTTAGCTCCTTGGAAATCCACAATATCGATCTGTCGCTAGCAATAATCACCAAGGCATTATCGTATTCATAACTAAGTTGAAATAAATATCTAATCATTGTATCTGCAATTGGAAAATATTTTCTATAAAGTAACACTGTTTGATATCTATTCTCTTGTAAAATTTCAGCTAAAAAATTCGCAGATTGAGCAGTTTGTTCTTCGTATGTAATACAAATTATTCTCATGACTAGCTAGTAGAAGCTGAATTATCTTGTCAGGAAATTTATTGATATTATCTCAGTTTTTTGTGAATCTTGTACAGAATTAAAACAATATCAAAAAAAGTGATCGCATCTCAAATATAGACAGATTAACAAAACAAATTAGTCATATATTAGGTCTTATTTTTTAATAAACGCAGCCAAGATTTAACAATTTATCGAGTAAACATGATTCAAATCACTGCCATGCAATTAAACTTCAATTTATGCTTGAAAAATTAATATTTTTTCTCTTGATTTTAAATCAATTTTTTCATGGCTTCTAAACAAAGTTTCAAACTGTACACTAGGGATGACCAGAAAGGGAAAAAATCATATAAAAGGCTAGTAGGATTTGTATTGGGAGTAACTTTGCTTGTTACCGTAGGTAATCTAACAATTGCCTTTAACTCTCTTCAGGCTCAATATTTAGTTCCTCTACAGTCAGAAATTTTTCATAGTAGTAAATATCAACCAATTCTAGTTGGTAATGCTCAAAAAATTAGACAGCAGGATTTAACTAAGATTGATCTTCTGGCAAAAAATCTTAATTACTCAGGAACTTCTGTGGAGGAATTAGCGACACTTTTAGCCCAAAATGCCATTACTGAAACCGAAAAAGCAAGGATTATCTATGCCTGGATTACCCAACATATTGCTTACGATCTAACTGCTTATAACGATGCAGTTTATAACGACAAATATCCCGACGTGGAAGCAGAAACTGTCTTACGCGATCGCCAAACAATTTGTTCCGGTTACAGTAATCTTTATTTTGCTTTAGCTGAGGCGATGAATTTGGAATCGGCAATTGTTATTGGTCATGCTAAGGGCGCAACTCCTAATTTAGAAAGATTTCAAGATGTCAATCATTCCTGGAATGCAGTCAGAATTGATGGCGAGTGGTATTTACTAGATGCTACTTGGGGTGCTGGTTCGATTGTTGATGGTCAATTCTCCTTTGAATATAAACCCTATTATTTTGCCACTGCACCTGAAGAATTAATTAACCATCATTTTCCCAAAGATCTGGGCTGGCAGTTATTGGCTCAAACCTATACTAGAGAAGACTTTGATGATGCACCAACTATTTCAGATCGCTTTTATAATTTAGGTCTAGAATTGGCTAGTCATGCTAACTATCATATTTCTGCTCCTGGTCGAGTTGCTATTAAACTCAAAGCTCCTCAAGATGTTTTAGCCATAGCTAGTCTGCGACAAGGGGAACAAGAATTTGCAGAAGAAACACTTTTAGTCAATCGTCAGCATGAACATTTAGTTGTTAATATTGCCCCGCCTGCTGCGGGAATTTACGATTTGAGTATCTATGCCAAACATAAAGACGATCCCAACCAATATGGAGAAGTAATTAAGTATCAAATTGAAGCTCAAGCAGCTACGACTCAATTACCCAAAATTTACGGACAATTCTATCAATATCAGGCTAGTTTATTTGAACCTCTAACCGAAAACTTACAACCCAACTGGTCAACTTATTTTAATTTAGTAGTGCCTCAAGCGATCGAGGTTCAGGTCGTCAATACCACTACAGAACGCTGGACTCCCCTTAATGGTTATGGTGATATTTTTGTCGGTCATGTTGATATTCAATCTGGTAATAGCATCGTAATTGCTAAATTTCCTGGCAGTGATGAATATTGGAAACTAATTGAATACCAGTCTAAATAGATTGAACTGAAACTCACTCAAGCGAATTTTCAAACATATCCTGAAGCATGACCCGTAGCGAGTGAAATAATTGAAAAATGAAAACCAGATTTAACACGATTCTGTAGTAACTGTTGCAATCAGATAGGATTGTAATTAACCGACCAAGCAACCATATTCCGTAAATAAGTCAAGGAATATATCTTAATAAGCTTGACATAAATGGCGAACCTGGATAGCCAAATGAGTGATCGCTTTTCAATTCATCTTTTTATTTTCAATCAAAGAAAGCTGTACTAATGCTGTTTTAAATCCGTTTACAATCGGTTAACCTGAGTTTTTGAGCTGATACTGCACTTTTCAAATTTATCCAATTAGCTTTAATAACACCTCTCCCATATCTTTACATCCGACAGGCTTCATTCCTGGGGACATAATATCTCCTGTGCGGTAACCTTGGTCTAGAACATGGGTAACTGCGTTTTCAATCTCTGTCGCTGCCTCAGGCTCATTTAAACCGTAGCGTAACATCATTGCTGCACTAAGTACTTGTGCTAAGGGATTTGCTTTGTCTTGTCCTGCAATATCAGGAGCTGAACCATGAACAGGCTCGTATACCCCAGGAGTTCCTGCTTTGCCCAAACTGGCAGAAGGCAACATGCCAATACTGCCTGTAAGCATTGCTGCTGCATCGGAGAGAATATCACCAAACAAGTTTCCTGTAACGATGGTGTCAAATTGCTTGGGCGCACGCACTAGCTGCATCGCCGCGTTGTCTACATACAAATGACTTAACTCCACTTTAGGATAGTCCTCTGCCATTGCCGTAACGCGATCGCGCCAGAGTTGAGACACATCCAGCACATTGGCTTTATCTACCGAACACAACTTCCCGCTGCGCTTTTGTGCTGTTTCAAACCCAACCTTGGCAATACGGTCTATTTCCCCGACGCTATACGCCATTGTATTGACGCCTCGTTTTTCTCCCGTCTCGGTTTCAAAGACACCTTTGGGCTGACCAAAATATATCCCGCCAGTAAGTTCTCGAACCACCATGATATCAACACCTTCAACTATTTCTCGCTTGAGTGAAGAAGCATCAATCAGCTGAGGCAGAATAGTTGCTGGTCGCAGATTAGCAAATAACTCCAATCCTGCTCGCATCCCTAGTAATCCAGTTTCAGGGCGTTGGTGACGAGGTAAATTATCCCATTTATAACCACCGATCGCTGCCAACAATACCGCATCACTATTACGACAGGCAGCCAAGGTCTCATCGGGCAAAGGTTCCCCTGTTTCGTCGATTGCGGCACCACCAATCAAAGCTTCAGTAAATACAAACTCTAAATCATGCTTAGATGCGATCGCACCTAAAACTTCTACCGCTACGGCAATTATTTCGGGACCAATGCCATCTCCAGGAAGTAAGGTGATACGGTGCTGTTTGGTCATGGTGACTATTTTTATAGATCCTTTAGTATGGGCGTTAGCGACAGCTACTAATCTACCATTTGAGGGCTGCCTTACTCAAAACTGTTATTTGGCAGATGGGTCTTGATCTGAGACTAATAGCGGCGCTACTTAGCTATCCGATTGAATAACCAAGATAGTAAATAGTCTAGAAATAAATACTTTGATGAATATTGGGCTAGGCGGACTCGAACCGCCGACTTCCACAATGTCAATGTGACACTCTAACCAACTGAGTTATAGCCCAAAGTAACCTAATGATTATACCAACAAAATTTGCCAAATTGGGGATATTTAAATACTTAAATTTGTTTCAGATTTGTTGCAAATTATGAACTAGCGTTCAGTAGTGAGGAGAACGCTAGACAGTAAATCTTAATAAACTAGCTATCTTCTTTGAGAAAATCTTTAATTACTTTGTGTTCGTCAAGTTCTTGATCCGAAGGATTATTACGAGCATCAGTAATTAGCCAGTCTAAAGCTGCCGCCTGCAAATCGATCGCCGCACCAGTTTTATCAACACAATAGCGTCCAAAGACCAGTTTATCGACGAGACGAATTCCTTCACCCAATTTTGAATATTCAAAAATGACGCTGTTATCCACCGTGGCACCACTACAGATATAGCAGTTAGGACCAATCATCGCTGGACCAATAATTTTGGCTCCATCCTCAATTTTGGTCATGCCACCAATATACACAGGACCAGTGATATCAACCTTGTCCCAATTGACGGCTACATTTAAGCCTGTATAGATCCCAGGAGCAACCTCCGTCCCAGGGATATTGACGTTTTTGATTTCTCTGGTGAGAACTCCGCGCACGGCGTGCCAATAGTCGGGAACTTTCCCAATATCAACCCATTCAAAATCCATGGAAACAGCATAAAAGGGAGCCTGTTTTTCCACTAACTTAGGGAAAAGCTCACCACCAATGTCATATTCTTGATTGGGGGGAATATAGTCAAATATTTCTGGCTCGAAAATATAGATTCCTGTATTAATATCTGTACTTAAAGCCTCAGCAACAGTGGGCTTTTCCTGAAAAGATTCGATTCTTCCTGCCTCGTCAGTAACGACTACACCGTAGCTCGGGACGTCTTCTTTCGGTACTTTCTTCGTGATCACTGTAGCGATCGCTCCGTTGGCTCGATGCTGTTTGACGGCTGCGGTCAAGTCTAAATCGATTAAAGCATCACCACATAAAACCACAAAAGTATCATCAAAAAAAGCGTTGAAGTCTTGAATTTTTCTCAAGCCCCCCGCTGAACCAACTGCGGCACCAACCAGTTCCCCATCAACAATACTACCCTCGAAGGAGTAGCCAATATCAACACCAAAACGCTGACCATCACGGAAGTAGCCCTCGATCTCGTGAGCTAAATGACTAACATTGACCATGATCTGATCAAAACCGTGTTGTCGAAGCAACTCCAAGAGAAACTCCATGACTGGTTTTTGTAAAATCGGAATTAAGGGCTTGGGAATTGTATATGTTATGGGACGAACGCGAGTGCCTTTACCAGCTGCCAAAATCATGGCTTTCATGAAAGCTTCTCCTCAACCAGACTTATAGTAACTATTTAAACTATTCCAGTGTATCAACAATGTCCACATAAGAATCAATTTACCATACACGAATTTAGGGGACGAATACTTAAGTCTTGGTAAAATTCTTCCTGAAACAATTCTACTTTGGACTGTGCCGAGAGCAAGAGTAATGCCCAAAAGACACCTGCTCGGTCGGAATCTAAATGCTGGTCGGTTTCAGTGTTGTTAGATTCTTTAAATTGCCATCTTTGTAACAATTGTTCCCAATCAATATAGTCTTTGTCTGCGGCTAATTGAACTAGATTGAGATGTAAGAAACCTTCTAACTGAGCCGCCAACTCGGTCAAATTTTCGTTATGAGCTAATTGAGCGATCGCTTTGATCGCTGCGCTGCGGGAACGTTTGGAACGACGGGGAGAACTATCGGTTGCGGCTGCTTCCATCTCCGCTGCAATGTGTTCTAACTGCTCGATTAATTCTTGCAGAGTCACGCGGCGTTTGCCGACTGGCTGGACAGAAGTACGACGCCGTAGATGCTGTTCTAAATTGGCAGGAAGAGAACGTCTTTCTCCTTCTAAATAAACTTCTTCTTCAAAAAATTCTTCTTCCTCAATTTCTGCTAGTTCTGATTCTAGTTGATTGAGACTATCGGCTTTAAACAGTACCAGCATTGATGCCCAGAGAAAGGCTTGACCTGAACGGGGAAGATCGGCTTCTTGCTGGGTTGATTTTGCTTCGCCAATTAGCCCGAGTTCGGCTAAAAAACGATCAATGATGCTAATCACGGGGACATCCCAAGGATCGATTTCTCCTCGCTCTGCCTGATTAATTAAATTAGCGATCGCTTCTTGTGCAGGAGTTGTTGTCATAATTCATAATTTATAATCCATAATTTATGTTTTTTACAACTCTTTGGAGAGCATTTGTAGGAATTGAGAGTAGAAGATCAAGGAAACAATGCCTTTTTTCAGCCATGAAGCTTTTTGTTTAATGAACTATAGAATTTTTAACTGGTATAGTCACTGAGAAAATACTGTATTATTTAAGAAATATAACAAGATGCAAAATAACTAAATTATTGTCAATATAGTTAATTGTAAAAAATATCTTAGCAATTTTGGCGATCGCCATTTCGGGAGCATTATTATTTGTTAACGGATATTTGTTCTCGTAGATATCTAAAGTCATTGATCGTCAAAATCGCTGTGGAGTTGATACTGTTAAATTAATAACTGTTTATCTACCGCCAATATCAACGTGGACTCTTCTATTGCCGATCTAAGACAAAACTATACTCTAGCTGGATTAACAGAGCAAGATCTCAATTCAGACCCGATCCAGCAATTTGGTCTTTGGTTTCAACAAGCATTAAACGCTGATTTAATTGAACCAAATGCCATGACGTTGGCTACTGCCAATGCCGACGGCAAACCCTCTGCCCGAATTGTGCTGCTCAAAGGTTTTAGTGAAGCTGGTTTTGTCTTCTACACCAATTATGAAAGCCAAAAAGGACAAGAGTTAATTGCCAATCCCTATGCGGCATTAGTTTTTCTTTGGGACAAATTAGAAAGGCAAGTTCGTGTTGAAGGTTCAGTTGTCAAGCTATCAACCACAGAATCAGCTGAATATTTTCATAGTCGCCCCAAAGCCTCTCAGCTGGGTGCCTGGGCATCAGATCAAAGCCGCGTGATTTCCAACCGTGAAGTATTAGAGCAAAAATTAGCTAATTTAACAGAGCAATATGATGAGGATGCTCAAGTCGTCCCTTTGCCAGAACATTGGGGTGGATTTCGGGTCATCCCGAATCGAATTGAATTTTGGCAGGGTCGTCCCAGCCGTCTTCACGATCGCTTGGTATATGATCGACAAGCTGATGATAATTGGACAATTAATCGATTAGCACCTTGATGATTACTGATTACTGATTTTGAATGATTTAATTGCCTTAGATACGGTTGATTTAGTTTTGTGTTTAGGATTAATTGGAATTGCGATCGCCTTATCTTTATGGCGTAAACTGGGGTTGGAGAAGCAGCTAGCGTATAGTGCAGCTCGTTCTTTGATGCAATTGATTGCTATTGGCTACATTCTAGATATTGTCTTTGCCATCGATAATTGGCTGCTGGTACTGGGTATTCTGGGAATCATGATTGCGATCGCCTCTACCGTTACCCGTAACCGCATCGATCAAAAGTTACCAGGACTCTTGACCACGGTTGTTTTATCCTTGGTTGCCAGCAGTGCCTTTACTTTAGGCTACGTGATTTTGTTAATTGTGCAGCCCGCGCAATGGTATGAACCCCAGTATTTGATTCCTCTAGCAGGGATGCTGTTTGGCAATGCGATGAACGGCGCTTCCTTAGCAGGCGATCGCTTATTGAGTTCGATTAACCAAAACCGTTTAGAAATTGAAACTCATCTTAGTCTTGGTGCGACAGGGAAACAAGCAATCTCTGGTTATCAAAAAGATGCCATTCGTACTGGTTTAATTCCCACTTTGAACAACATGGTAGTAATCGGCTTAGTTAGCCTGCCAGGAATGTTTACGGGGCAAGTTTTGGGAGGAAGTAATCCCCGTGATGCTGCTTCATATCAAATTTTAATTTTATTTGCGATCGTGCTGGTTAACCTAATCGCCACAGTATTGATTACCGAGGGAATTTATAAAAAGTTTTTTAATCAGCGAGAACAGTTAATTCTTTAGATGCGAATTGCTCCTACTCTAATTTGCGACTAGCTTGGGACATCGCATAACAACAGATAAAATAAATTACTGCTACAAATAAATAAACTTCACTGTAGCGTCCCAAATATTTGGGATTGGCAATAATTGACTGGGACATGCCTAACAAATCAGTTAACCCCACGATCGCTAGTAAGGACGTATCTTTAAATAGAGAAATAAACTGACCAACCATGCTAGGAATGACGGTTTTAAGTGCCTGGGGCAAAATGATAAACCACAAAGTATAAACGGAATTAAGACCTAGTGCTTTGGCAGCTTCCCATTGACCACGGGGAATTGACTGTAAGCCCCCCCGCACATTTTCTGCTAGATATGCCGCACTGTAGATAGTAAAGCCCGCGATCGCTCTCACAATGCGGTCTACACGCAGATCAGGAGGTAACACCAGGGGCAACATTACCTGCGCCATAAAAATAATCGTAATTAAGGGAACACCACGGATTAATTCGATATAGGCAATAGACAACCAGCGAATTACTGGCAGTTCACTTTGTCTACCCAACGCCAGCAGCACCCCAAAGGGAAAACATAATACGATACTGGCGATCGCCACGGGAATGGTGAGCATTAAGCCACTGATGCGATCTAGTCGCACATTATGACCGTTTAACAACAACCAAACATCAAAGCTGAAAGTTATGAACCACAGCAGAGGTAACCATCCGTCTAAGTCAGGAAACCTGTTACCAATGTGCTTGCCGAAGTAAGCAAAAACAATTAACAACAAGAGCATACTCAGTAAAATTATGCCAGCCTGCATTCCTGCTAATTGGCTCACTAAGATACAGGTAGCCGCAATTAAACTCAACATCAAGAGGCTAGTCCGATTAAATAGCTGTGCTGCCTGATGAGCGAAGATACCCCAGGAAATCCCCCCTATCCCCACAATGATGCTTAAAGTAACCCAGGCGCGCCATAAAGCCTTGACGGGATATCTCCCGACAAAAAACAGCCGCAAATTATCCTTAAGCACCAGCCATTCTGCTTCGTTCTCAATCCAGGTATAAAGATTAGAGAAAACCCAGTAGACTAGCCATAAACTGAGAAAAGTTAGCACATAGTTATACCAGGTACTAAAAAGATTCTCTTTTAACCATTTTCCAGGGGTAATTTTGATTACAGGCGGATTTCCTGGCTCAGTATTCCTGATTGTCATATAAGTTTGCTGTGAACTAGCTCGATTATGATTGTCTGTTTCTTACTCTTAATCTGACGAGACCATCATTTTAAAGGAAAAGACTGGCGCAACCTCGCGTTAAGCTAGAAGCTATTCACGTTATTTGCCTTTTATGTTCGTTTTAGATAGTAATAAGTACGCGATCGCACTTCATACTAGTACACCACAGCTAGGAATAGCGATTAATAATTATGCGGGAAATAGTCGCAGTCAAATTTGGGATCTAGGCAGAGGCTTAGCATCCCAGCTACATCAACATCTTTCAGAAATACTCACTCCTCAAACTTGGCAGGATCTAGAGTTTATTGCCGTTGCTAAAGGACCAGGGGGCTTTACAGGAACTCGTGTCGGGGTGGTTACTGCACGCACTATTGCCCAGCAGCTAGATATTCCTTTATTTGGCATTTCTAACTTAGCTGCGGTGGCTGCGGCTCAATTTTCTCAAAGTGAGCAGTCTCGATTTTTTGCAGTCCAAATGGATGCTAGGCGAGAACAATTGTTTGTGGCTATTTATCAGGTAAGTAATCAAGGACTCCAGACCTACATGGCAGATACTTTAATGGCAATAGAGGTCTGGCAAAAAGCTTTAGCTGAATTGCCGTTTGCTTATGAACTAATTATCGCTGAAGCTCCCATTGCGCAAACGGTAACCGATATTCTTGATTTGGCTTATTCTGCTTGGCAACAGGGTAAACATACCCATTGGTCAGAAGTTATACCCTACTATGGTCAACATCCTGTTCAGGGCTAATATTCGCTAACGAGTGTTAGTTTAAAAAGATAAGATATCGTCTTTTAGGGAACAGGGAATAGAGAAAGTCCTAACGTTTGTTTGTAATGCTATGAACAGTCAGTGGCGTAATTAGTGCTAATTGTTGACTAACAAAAACACGCCATATTCATTAAAGCCAACTCCAATTCAGCAAAGCTATAAACTAGGATCGAGTTAATATTTAGCCTCAGCTAAGGATACGTCAAATTTATCACACCAAACTGTGACCTCATCGTAATCAGCCGCATCAAAATCCACTGGCAAACGATAAATTTGCTGACCTTGATCCAGATTGAGACCAGAAAATAGACTATCTTCGACGAATTCCCCATTCTGAGAAAACCCTAGTTTAGGATCGGGCGCGCCGTCAAACTGAAAATCTTCTTGCAGGACTAAATACTGAATCTCTCCCTGTTTGACAATTTGGACTCCGCCACTGACTTCGTGACCATTTTCTCCTGCAAAACTAGCTGATTTTAATATCTCCGCCCCGCTCATAACATTATCAGCTTTAGCTAAACCAGGACTCAAAGCTAAAGTTAGTGCTGAAAGAAATAAGATTACTTGTTTCATGACTTACGAGTTTGCTACTTGTTGCAACTTATTTTGTTACGAAATCATCATTTTTAGATTAATCAGCCATGAGAATTTAGTGAAAAAGTAGAGTAGGAGCATAGCAAACGGATCAAGGATGTTGTTATCTGCGATCCAGGTCACATAATTTCGCTGTGGGGAAGACAAGGAAGTCAGATAAGCTGGCTGTACAAGAGAAACCGCCTTATCCCTTTGAGATAATTAGGTTTTTGACTCTACTTCTTATTTGAATTGGAGAGGGGAATCTATGAGCTAATTCTTCCAATCTGGCTGGTTTCAAATTTTGAAGTAAGTTAATTAGGATTAAAAGAAGTAAATACTGTGGGTAATTAAACTGTTTGTTGAGGTGCTTACTAGATAATTTGGGGAGTTAAAACATTACGTTTTCAACAATTAAGCTGATTGAGCAGCGCGTACGCGCAGATTAAGCTCACAGCCTCTATTGGGGCAAAGCCTCCTTCGGAGGCGCTGGCACGACAGCGCCGTTACCCTAAAGGAACGTTGTCTTACGACGGCTAGGAAGCTTCGCTTTCGCGTCTCTCATATTTAGAGAGGTTACCTTTCTTAACGTGAGTTCGACGAAATTAGTTTGAGCAAAGAAAATGCTGAGACTTATGCTAAAAGTAGTACTTCAACAGATGCGGCGCTGCTTACATGCGGCGAACTATACGCCTTTGTCGAAGGGGGAAACTAAGCGCCTTTCTCAGCTATGGAATTAAAATCTCGTCTCGACCTTACTGAAATTTTCTGTGATGTAGATGATGTCTTGATTCAGTCGCTTCAAGTCGGGGAACCCGCCCAACGCGCTGAATCGCTTTTTATCAAAGTTTTGAACAATATTGTTGTTCAATTCCTCAGTTAACTGCACTCGCAGGAGAAAAAAGATGTCGCTCTCGCATGAGTCTCAGTGAAGTAATGACCATTGTTATTGCTTTTCATGGCAGTGGTTACAGAACATTCAAAGAATTTTATACTTTGCAAGTAAGACCTCATTGGCAAAAAGCATTTCCTTCTCTTGTTAGCTACAACCGTTTTGTGGAATTGATGCCTTGGTCGATGATGCTGTTATGTTGTTGTTTACAAACTAGAAAGGGAGAAGTTACAGGCATTAGTTTGATCGATTCGACACCGATAGAAGTTTGTTGTCCTAGCCGTAGCTACTCTCACATAGTCTTTGAAGGTTTGGTTGGTTGGGGCAAAAACTCTGTAGCTTGGCATTACGGATTTAAACTTCACTTAATTATTAATAATCTAGGAGAACTACTCGCTTTCAAGCTCACTCCTGGAAATACTGATGATCGCAATCCTGTTCCTGATTTAACTCAAGATATCATTGGTAAACTGTTCGGAGACCGAGGTTATATTTCTCAACCTCTTTTTGAACAGCTTTATGAACAAGGAGTACAGCTAATCACTCGACGTAAAAAGAACATGAAACAACAGTTAGTCAAGTTGATGGACAAAATCCCTTTACGTAAGCGAAGCGTTCCTTGATTGAGACGGTTAACGACCAACTCAAGAACATTTCTCAAATTGAGCATTCTCGACATAGAAGTGTCTGGAATTTCATGGTTAATCTCTTTTCTGGTTTAATTGCTTACACTTATTTGCCTAAAAAACCTTCTCTAGATCTTAAGCCCAAAGAATTACCTGCTTTAGCTCCTGCTCTTTTCTGATTCCATCGAACTCACGTTTTCTTAATTATTTTCTTTGTTTACATTTCAGCTTTCTTGTCGCCTTCAAAGGGCTGTAGGTAAAATTATCGTCTTGAATCGTTAATGATTGCACCTATGAGTTGGTGATGACATCTCAGCCATTCCTAACAACTGCGTCCAGTCCAGAATAATAATGGTTCCCCCTCGTTTATAGATGATTAAGCTTTTCAATTTTTTGAATAACCGCACACACTCTTCGTAGGTAATTCCAATACTGCGGGCAATTTGATAATAAGGTAGTTTGAGGTTTAAACATTCACCTGCGGGTACCTGATAAATACCATCGCGATCGCGATAATATTGGAGTAGCCTAATCAATCGCACCATTGCCTGTTCCGAAATTAATCCGTGGACTGTGTTGTGGAGTTGTTGCAGTCTCTGATTAAATACTTCGAGGATTCTTAAGCTAATTTCTGGTGCTTGAGAGATTGCCTCTAGTAACGCCTCTCGATCTATAGTTAATACTTGTGACTCAATCTGACAAATTACAGTGGCGGGTGCAATGCCGTTGCCAAAGATAGCTGGTGCTGCAAAAAGCTCTCCTGGAGGAATTAGGCGTACTAAAGTTTCTTTACCTCCCTCGGCAGTCTTTTTTATTTCCAATCTACCTCTAATTAAAGCATGCAACTGTTGAGGAAGGCGATCGCCTTCCTGCATAACGATTTCATGCTGCTGATATTCTCGAACGTAACTAAAGGGAATAAGGCTTTCAAGCTGGATGGGAGCTAAATCATGAAAGACCGAGATTTGGCGTAATTGAGCGAGGGATGAGCAACCTTTGACCAGCATTTTGTTAATTTCCCTCAAACAAGGATAATATTAGTTATTGGTTATGTCTCTTGCTAAAGCTACTTTGCCATAGCGAGCATCTATTTCTAAAGCCTGTATTTCTAGGTTCCGTGGGTTATTTGATGGGAGTTCGTAATTAATCTTTTCGTTTGGTTGCAATGGTAAACAGAGAGCAAAAATCTCCGACCTATATTTTTGTGGAATAAACTTATCCTCCCCCATTTCTAAGACCAGTTGATTGAAAAAAGATAGTTCTCCCGTGTTGTTAATAATGCCTGCGGGAGTAGAGAGATTGTCGCACCATTTCAATGCCAAAAACCATTTTGCATCACTTAATCTATTGTAGATTTTGTCTGGCTTCGGATGGGGAAAAACCTTGTAGCCACCCTCAACCGATACGATAGTCCCTCCCAAGAAACCACAGATCATCCCCAAGCGATCGCCCATGAAGTAACACTCCTAAAAATCTGTTTAAGATAAATAATTAGCTTCTTCATTGTCATGTTACTCGGAATGGGGTGGTATAACCTGTGTAAAACCTAATACCTAGCATAAAAATCAAAAACTTTTTCAGGAGATTCTTTCGCCGCTAACGAAATATCAGGATTAAGATCTCTTCCAAGAACAATCGATAAATATCCTCACAGATTCCTCAACTTGTCGATCTAATCTCAGGACAAAACAACTATAATTGCTATTTTCAGCTTTCAGGAGGTTGTTATTCTATAAAATTGGCGCAAAAATCGACAGTTCTCCATCCAGGTAAAATTGTGACAAGTTCAAGTAAGCAAGAAAAGCTTTTTCTGTCATCCACAGATCGACAAATACCCATTTTTCAGGTACGCAATATTAGTAAAGTCTATGAAATGGGAGAAGTTTCTGTTCGAGCATTGAGAAATGTCAGCCTCGATTTGCAGATCGGCGAACTGGTGGTTTTGCTTGGTGCTTCTGGAAGTGGGAAATCGACCTTACTAAATATTCTTGGTGGTTTGGATGTGCCAACAACGGGAGAAGTTATCTTTGGCGATCGCGATCTGACTCAAGCAGGCGATCGCATCTTGACCAATTTTCGACGAGAATGCGTCGGCTTTGTGTTTCAGTTTTATAATTTGATTCCTAGCCTCACAGCGAAAGAGAATGTTGCTTTAGTAACGGAAATAGCTGACCATCCCATGCGCCCTAGAGAGGCTTTAGGATTAGTCGGCTTAGACCATCGGCTAGATCATTTTCCCGCTCAACTATCGGGAGGAGAACAACAACGGGTAGCCATTGCTAGGGCGATCGCCAAACGTCCCCAAGTTTTACTCTGTGATGAGCCTACAGGTGCGTTAGATTTTCAGACAGGAAAATTAGTCTTGGAAGTATTAGAACGAGTTAACCGCGAGTTAGGTACAACCATTGCCGTAATTACTCACAATGCAGGTATTGCTGCTATGGCAGATCGAGTTATCACCATGCGGAGTGGTGAAATTGTTGGTATTCAAGAGAATGAAACCAGAATTTCACCAGAGGATTTGGATTGGTAATGAGTTTGCAGTTTAGGTTGTAGCTACTTTGGTTTGCCGATGCATAATATGTCTATAGTCTGGATCTAGCCAACATTGGGGTAAAGCTTCACCAGAAGGGAAGACAAGTTCTGTTTTCTGAAACATTTCTGGATCTTGCATTTCTTCCCCTGCATGAAATCTGCCCAGAATTTCTTTTTTAAAAGGATCGTGAAGGTTTTGAACTTCGAGTAATTCTACTAACTCACCATGAGATTTTGATTTGAGAAACATAATGCCTCCCTGATTATTAAACCCTGTTATTTCTTTAATTCTAACGCGGGTAATTAAAGGCAAATATAAAAGACTGTAAAGCATGAATCCTTTATTTTTATCAAAGGTATAATTTAAAATAGCTAGCAATAAGTAATCTATCTTGATATAAGGTTGTCCCAAAAAATAAACTCCGTTATGTTAATTAACATCAAGCTTCCTCTTAATAGCGATCACCTTAAAAAACAAGACCAAACTCTAAGTTTAGCGGGAATGACTTGGACAGATTACGAACAATTTGATTACGAATCATATCCAGGCTATAGAGTTTCTTATTTTAATGAAGTAATTACTATAGTGTCTCCCAGCAAAAATCACGAAAGAATTACCCAAACCATTGCTATCTTAGTATCAGCTTACTGTCGAAAATTCAACCTACCTTACTTCCCTCTGGGTTCTACCCGCTTGGAAAATAAACCCTTAGCAGGAAAAGAGCCAGACGTTAGTTTTGCCTTTAATACTGATAAAGATATTCCCGATCTGGCGATTGAAGTTATCTTTTCTAGCGGTAGTCTTGATGATCTTGATAAATATCAGGCGATCGGAATTAAAGAAGTTTGGTTTTGGAGAAATAATCAAGTTACTTTTTATCAGCTACAAACTCAAGGGTATATTGAAATTACTACTAGCAAATTATTGCCGAATTTGACATCTAAAATGCTAGAAAATTTTGCTAATCAAGGACTCACTAAAAGTGCTTTAATTATTGAATCAGAGTTTCTACAGCAAATTTGACAAAAATTTTTGCAAATTATATTTGCCATGTATTGTTGATTTACTTTGTCCTTTTAGTTTCATAGGATAAACCAGTTCCAAGGATACCTAAGGTAATTTTCGTACCATTTTTATTAATATTAAGCGTCGAACCCTTTTTGCCAAGAGATACGCTAGAAACACCTTTCTGGGTAAGGTTTAATTTAATACCTGGTAATAATTTAATACTTTTTCTAAATCTAAATCCCATTGCTATTTTCTCTTTTAAAGCTACCAATTGTATTTTCTTGTAAACAATTTATTTCAGCAGTGATTTAGTTCACTTACGATATACATTACAAGTAAGAGTCACCATTCATTCAAACAAAGATATGAACTCTCTTGATCGCAAGTTATTCAGAGACTTATGGCACGCAAGGGGACAGATAATTGCGATCGCCTTAGTGGTAGCCTGTGGGATTGCTAGTTTTGTGATGGCGAGGAGTGCTTATACATCTTTAACTCTGACTCAGAATACTTACTATAATGAGTATCATTTTGCCCAGATTTTCGCTTCTCTCAAGCGCGCACCAGAAGCTCTAAGAACTCAAATTGCCAACATCCCAGGAGTAGCTCAAGCTCAAACCAGAATTGTGGTTGATGTCACTCTCGATGTTCCCGATTTACCCGAACCAGGTACAGCTAGACTAATTTCTATTCCCGAACAGCAAGGATCGACCTTAAATAATATTTTTATTCGTCAGGGAAGATATATCGAAACAGGAAGAGGCAACGAAGTATTAATTAGTGAAGCTTTTGCTGAAGCCAATAACTTAGGTTTGGGAGATAGCCTGGGGGCGATTATTAATGGACGCTGGGAACAGCTAAGAATTGTCGGTATCGCTCTTTCTCCCGAATACGTTTATGAAGTGCGAGGGGCAGGGGAGCTATATCCCGATAATAAGCGGTTTGGCATTATTTGGATGGGGCGAGATGCTTTGGGGAAGGCATACGATCTAGATGGGGCATTTAATAACGTTAGTCTTTCTTTGAGTCCTGGAGCAAAAGAAATTGCAGTCATTACTCAACTAGATCGACTGTTGGAACGTTACGGTGGTTTAGGGGCCTATGATCGCGAGGATCAAGTCTCTCATCAGATTCTTTCTGACGAAATTAAAAGCCTAGAGGTTATGGCAACAATGTTGCCCTCTATTTTCTTGGGAATTGCTACTTTTTTGCTTAACGTGGTTCTCTCTCGTCTTGTTAGTACTCAGCGAGAACAAATAGCAGTCTTAAAAGCCTTTGGCTACGATAATCTCACCATTGGTTGGCATTACCTCAAATTCGTCCTAACTATTGTCACTGGTGGCTCATTTTTAGGCATTTTATGGGGATTGTGGTTAGGCAGAGGACTGACCCAACTTTACACCCAGTTTTATAAATTCCCTCTACTGCGTTTCGATTTTAGTCCCAGGGTATTAGCCACAGCTGTAATTGTTAGTTATGCGGCGGCGGCGATTGGAGCATTTATGGCAGTCAAGGGGGCGATCGCTTTGCCTCCCGCCCAGGGGATGCGTCCCGAACCCCCAGCAGAGTTTAAACCAACAATTGTGGAAAGGTTGGGTTTACAGCGTTTCTTTTCTCCTGCGGGGAGAATTATTCTCAGAAATCTAGAACGAAAGCCAATCCAAGCAAGTTTATCAATTTTGGGTGTTTCCTTGGCAGTAGCAATTTTAGTTTCGGGAAACTATATCTTAGATGCAGTTAACTATTTGATGGATTTTCAATTTCGTCAGGTACAGCGGGAAGATATGACCATTGTGTTTAATGAACCTCGCCCTGCCCGTACCCGTTATGAGGTGGCTAACTTGCCTGGTGTAATAGAGTCCGAACCATTCCGTTTAGTTCCCGCCCGACTACGCTTCGAGCATCGCACCTATCGCACCGCCCTAACAGGAATCAATCCCCAAGGGGAGTTTCGTCGTTTGATGGATAAGAACTCTAACTTAGTCTATCTTCCTAGTGATGGGGTAGTATTGACAACCAAACTCTCTGAAATATTACACGTCAAGCCTGGAGATACTTTAACTGCGGAAGTATTAGAGGCAAGTCGCCCTGTACGACAAGTTACGGTAACGGGGTTAGTAGATGAACTGTTAGGAGTCCAGGCTTATATTAATATTGATGCTCTAAATCGGTTAATGCGAGAAGGACAAACAATTTCTGGGGCTTACATCTCTGTTGATGCTCATCTTGCCAACGAACTTTATAGCGAGTTGAAACGTATCCCTGCCATTACAGGGATATCCACTCGCCAAGCAAGCTTAAATAGCTTTGAGGAAATCAGTGGCGAAAATCTAGAAATCATGACTACTTTCTTAGTTACTTTCGCCTGTATTATTACTGTGAGCGTAGTTTACAATTCTGCTCGTATTGCCTTATCCGAAAGAAGTAGAGAATTAGCCAGTCTGCGAATCATTGGCTTTACTAAAGGGGAAGTAGCTTTTATTTTGCTAGGAGAACAGGCAATTTTGATTTTATTAGCTATTCCTGTAGGCTATGTAATTGGCTACGGTTTATCAGGCTTAATGTCTTCGGCATATAATTCCGAACTCTATCGTTTGCCTTTGGTAATTAATAACTCTACCTATGCTTTTACTTTTGTGGTGGTGATGCTAGCTGCTATTGGTTCGGGTTTAATTATTCGTCGTCAAATTAACCGTTTAGATCTGATTGCAGTGTTGAAGACGAGAGAGTAAAAGGCTAATAAATTCCCATCGCGATTTGTATTGCTTGCAAAATGCGAGCAAAAGATTCCTCACTAATCTCCCCATAGGGTTCTGGTTCGAGATATTGTTTTTTGATACAGGTCAAGACATCGCACATCGCTACTGAGCCTACATTTAATCCTCCCTCTGCTTGCTTAATTAGAGTTCGACTGGGATTAGCTGCTTGAGAAATATCAGAAGAAAAGGGAACAACAAGAACTGTAGAACTATATTGATTACGAATATCGATAGACACAACAACAACAGCACGTTTCTTTGTGTCACCAGACTGCTTTAAGGCTTTGCATAGATAAACGCTTCTTTGTTTAGGAAAATCTGCGATACTGCTCATTTATCCCTCAGATTCTGACCAAGCTAAAGCTGCTTGCTCTTGAGTGGCATCTGTCCACTCTTGCTCAAATAACTCATCAGTCTCAGAACGATTTTGATAAAAATCCCGTAGTTGTTTTTCAATTTGCTGTTTACGCCATAACTTTAATCCTGCTTCCACCGCAGCAGAACGATTTTTTGTTAGTTTATCTACTTCTTGGAGTAATTGAGTATCAACAGTGATGGAAATCCGCTGTTTTTGAGGATTGGTAGTCATGGCTGATTATTTTATTTACATATATAT
>JBCDEP010000054.1:0-34357 GCA_039179675.1 Cyanobacteria bacterium P01_G01_bin.67 | reverse complement strand
TTGTAAAATTTGATATATTTAATATCATCAAAAACAATCTTTATTTTTTGTTTATATTTTAAATATATTAAGCATTAATAGATAATAGTCAATGATTAGTAAATGTCTATAAATAATTTAAATATCAATATTTATTTTTCCGAAAGAATTATCAAAATTATGTTGTTTATTGCAAATAGATTAAAGAAAATCAAATTTGCAATAATCTAATTGTTAGGCTTATCCGCACTTATTTTTGTGATCTAAGCTATTATTGATAACTTTTATCTTAGGTTTCCAGTTTCTAATTAATTCTCGAACTACATCATTCATAGATACATGAAGCTCTTCACAGTAGAGCTTTAATTTGATATATTCAGCTTCCGATAATCTTAAACTAAACCTTTTCATGGCATCAAGGTGACCTCAGATAGAGGTTAATAATATTGTTCTAAATCAATTTTTAAAATAGCTAACGTCATTTTGACGCCAAAATGATGTCAAAAATTCACTTGATTAAGAACGTTAAGTGGCTAACAGAGAGAATTTTCTGGTCGCTAACATTAAATTGTTTATATCATTCAGAGCTTAATAGACTTAAAACAATTCAGTGTATTTAGATTCATTAATACTAATTGAAGATGTACTCATCTACTGAGAACCTTAGTTGGTAATAAAGAAGTATAGATCCAACCAGAGGGGTGTGAGTATTTGTGTGTGGGAACGTTAGTATTTAAAGATTGAGAAGTGAGTATTTTACGCAGTCATAATTCGCACCAGAAATAATAAGTTTTCTAGCCAACAGATATAATCAGCAAAGCAGATAATCTATTTTTGCCTCTTCGCCAGCCAGGACATACGGAAGAATATCCTTTATTAGGAACAGGGGAATATGATTGGCAAGGTTTTATTCCTGCTGCCGATGTTCTCCAACTATATAATCCAGAATAATCCAGAGTCAGGCTATATTGTGACGGCTAATAATCACCTCACTCCTGGAAAATATCCCTACCAAATTAACCCTTTCTTTCCTGAGCCTTACCGTGCCATCAGAATTAGCGAACTGCTTGTCAGTAAAGAGAAGCTTTCTCTAGCAAATATGCAAGACAATTCAATTGGATACGGTTAGCCTACTCTATCGAGATTTTCGACCATTACTAGAATCCTTAGCACCCACTACCGAGGGCAGATCTTAAATTATAGCGATCAGCTTTTACCCTGGCAGCAAGGTGAATATATACCGATGACTACCAGCCTTGAAGGGAATCATCTTAGAATTAAAAAATTGCAATTAAGTAAGATGAATATCTTGTATTTCAAGTCCATTGGCGAAAGAATGCACCATCTTCTCCAGCGTTAACAGTTAGTTTTTCTATTTGGCTCATTTGTGCTTGATCTAAAGGAATGTAATTTCTGGCTACGCTAACGTTGGATTCTAATTGTTCAGGGTTTTCAGCAGCTATGATGCAGCAGTGTACTCCAGGTAAAGAGAGACTATATCCCATAGCCTGTTCCATACCAGATAAAATACCAGGTTTGAACAATCTACCGTATGCTGGGACTTTCATCGCGATTACACCAACATTTTTTGCTTGTGCCACTGGCAATACGCTACGGGAAAATGGACGGGGATGATGAACATCAGCTGCATTAAGAGAGATCAAGGTCGTATCAAAATCGTAGCGACGTAACCCCTCGGCAATAACTTCTGGTTCATGATGCCCTGTAATTCCCGAAAATTTTATTAGCCCTTGCTCTTTGGCTTCTTCAACAGCTTTAATTGCTCCCTGGTTGCCAAAAATAGTGTCTAATTCTTCCGTAAAGGAAACATGATGTAACTGCCAAGAATCAAGGTAATCTGTCTTAAGACGTGTTAACGAACGTTCCAATTCTCGCCATGCACCATCATAATCTCTGGCTGCGGTTTTACTATTGAGATAGATGCGATCGCGGTATGGGGGTAAAACCTGACCAAAACGTGACTCTGAAGGTCCATAGCTGGCTGCGGTATCGTAATAGATAATGCCTAATTCTAAAGCTTTTTCAATCAATGCAATGGCTTCAGCTTCTCCAGATTCATGGGAAATAGGAGTTTGTCCTGCTCCTCCCAAGCCCAAGACTGGTAAGCTAATTTGAGTCCTGCCTAAAACTCTTTCTGGCATGGACTTGGTTGTTGATGAAGCGGCGTGAGTTGTTTTTTTGGTTAAAGCTTGGCTCCCAATAACTGTTGCTGCGGCTACGCTACTCAGAATAAAATTACGTCGATTGGTTTTATGGCTCATAATTTTGGCTTTTGGCTTTAATAAGGATTGTAGCGAAAATATTTCTTGGATAAATAAACTATTAAACGTTTATTTGCTTGCGATAGCAATCTTTATCTATCCTTCTATAACTCAAAGCATAGGGAAGATACCAACGATCGCAAAGTAAAATAATTACTCCATGAAATGTTTCTATTTAAATGGTTTCTTTGGGTCTATTGAGCTTAGTAGTTATTAATACCTGGGTTGTAATACGCCCAGATCCTCGATTCTTGCCATAGATTCAATAAAAGGCTAACCCTCAAGGCTTTGCAGAACTTTTGGGAAATCTGATACAAAAAACAGTCTGTTTATTCTTACTTTTTACATCAACCGTGGCTGATAGCATTGTTGCTAATTTTTGTACTAACGTCAATCCTAACCCTGTACCACCATACTTCCAAGGATCGTTATTAGGAATGCGATAGAATTGATCGAAAATTAATTCTTGTTCTTCTACAGGAATTTCTACGCCCGTATTAATAACGCAAAGAGAAACTTCTGATTCATTAGCTTCAGTTTGAATTGTAATTACTTGATCTGCTGGAGTATATTTACAAGCATTATGCAAAAATTCTTTTACGATTCGTTCTAAAATCATGGGGTCGGCTGCAATCTCTAATTTCTCTGCTGCTAGATCGAGAGTTAATTGCTGTTTTTGTCTTTGAGCGCGTTGTAAATATAGCTGGGTAAGATCGGGAATCCAGAGATGGAGATCGATCAATTCCAACTCTACAGTTTTAGCTTTGGCATCTATGTAGCAAAGAGTCAATAAATCATCTACCAGTTGTTTTTGTCGATCGCATGACTCATAGAAAATTTTGAGAACTCGTTTAAATGTTTTAGACCTTCCTAGATTTTGTTGATTGTTAATTAAAGTTTCCATTGTTTCAACAGCAAGCTGAATACTGCTGACTGGAGCTTTTAATTCATGGGAAATAGTTTTCAGGAAGTCGTCTTTGAGCT
Organism: Cyanobacteria bacterium P01_G01_bin.67; assembly: GCA_039179675.1. GTDB lineage: Bacteria > Cyanobacteriota > Cyanobacteriia > Cyanobacteriales > Xenococcaceae > Waterburya. The sequence goes on along the minus strand of JBCDEP010000054.1, from coordinate 31,112 downwards.
GATTGAGCTTGGCTAGTTCTTCTACTTGCTGATTGGCAGCTTGGTGGAGTCGGGCTTGACGAATGGCGATCGCACATTGAGCAGCTACCTGCTGCATCAGACGAATTTCTAGAGTTGTAAATACTTCAGTTGGCGGTCTAAGTCCCCAAAGATTGCCAATAATACCGCGATCGTCAAAAATTGGGCAAGCCAAACGGTTTACTTGAATTCCTTGGGGATTAAATTGGGGAATTGGTTCTACTAGTTGCAGAGGTCTTTTTTGCAGAAGTTGTTGGTAAAGTTCGGGAAATTCTTTTACATTTCTGCTGACTCCCTGGCACTTGGGTAAAGTGATGGTATGTTCGTAGGCAATAGTGGCAGTTGTTTGCTCTAAGTTATATAGCTCAATTTGACAGCTACTCAGATCGAGAACCTCTGCTAATTCTTGAGTAGCAGTTTCTAGTATTTGCTTTTCATCAAGGCTATCGCGAATTTTTTCGGTAGCACGCCGCACTACCGCCTCAAAATCCCAAGCTTGCTGTAGTTTCTGATTCTGCTGGGCTAGGATCTGACTCTGTTCTGCTAAGGCTTGACTCATCTGACGCAGATGGAGATGAGTTTGAATGCGAGCTAGCACCTCTTCTTGTTCGGTCGGTTTGGTAATATAGTCCACTCCTCCTAACTTAAATCCCTGAACTTTATTAACAGTTTCGGAAAGTGCCGTTAAAAAAATTACGGGAATTTCTTGGGTCATTGGCTCGGCTTTGAGGCGACAACAAGTCTCAAACCCATCCATTCCAGGCATCAGCACATCTAACAAGATTAAATCTGGGGATTTGGCACGAGCAATATGCAGAGCCGTTTCACCATCTTCCGCCAGCAAAACTTTAAAGCCTTGTTCTTCTAGATAGGAAAACAATACCAGTAGATTATCAGGAGTGTCGTCTACGATCAGGATTGTCCCCGATTTTATCTGCTGCTGACTTGCTAGTGTTATCCGAGCATGTTGAGGTTTCGCTACAAAATTATCAAGAGTCTGAGAAAACTTAGCTAAATCCACATCTTGATTTTCTTGGTCTTTATCTTTGGAATTTGAATCTGGAATCCCCCCCATTAATTTGGGTTTAGTTGCCAGTAATTGGGACATCAGCTTTTGATAGTTCAACATAGACAAAGAGAATAACTAAAATGAGAATTTAATCGTCAAATATTCATATTTCTTCACACTTACTAGAGTAGTCTAACTCTGTATGGAGAAAAAGATGTAAATACGTCCGCATAAAATCCTGATTTAACTTAGATTTGACTTAGTAAATATCAACTTCTTGATCGCTTAAATCAGAGTAGTTCGTCTACTGATTTAGAGGGTGTTTGAGAAGTAAGAAAGCTTTCATGGGATAGTCTATCAAGATAACAACATCTGATAGCACCATGAAAGCAACATACAAATCCTATCCCAGTAATCTCACAGCAGAACAATGGATGCTCGTTTCGCCCTATCTACCCGCAGCAAAATCAGGCGGAAGACCACGAAGGACTGACTTACGAGAAGTTAAGCTGTGATTAACAACCTTAAACTACTGTCAGCTTTTGACAAGCATTTTTGAGTTCTTGGCATCACAAGAATTTGTCGTTGTGATGACTCAACACCTTGGCAAAATTGTATATTTAGTGCTCGCCTGAAAGAAAATTAAACTTGACATCTAGGACAATCGCTTTAGGACTCGCTTCGCATTGCCCAGCCTACAAGTTATCTGTTATGTTCTTTTTTCTAATTGGTATGACTCTTTAGTCTGTTACTGACAAAAGGCTTCTATCCCACATACTAATAACTAAAAAATACCTAATCGCATACCGTCGGTAAATAGTTGCAACATACATATATAGCCCGTAGCAAATAAAACCTAGACCAATCAAGCTTAACCATAACAATCCCAAAGGTTTAGTAGCTAAAATTCGGAGAGCATTTTGCAATCCTCCAGCAAGCTCTGAATTACCTACTACAGCTGCTTCAATCAGAAAAATACCAGTTAAAACAAAAGCGATACCTCTTGCTGCCACTCCAAACTGACCGACGCGAGTAGCCCATTTTTCTAATTGATGATGGATCTCGCTACTTTGGAAATCACTAATATAAGACCCAGTATAAGCTCCATAAATATAGTTCAGACCGATAGTGGTTACGGCAATTCCGCCCGCAAGAATTAGCCATTCTCCCAAAGCTTGGTCAAATAATTGATTTGCCAGATCTTCAATGGTATCGTCGTGTTCTCCCAACTCAAAAACCAAATTGAGAGCAGAATAAGCCACTCCAGCATAGCTTAAACCACTCATGATGTATCCTAGCCGTTGAAAGATACACTTCAAACTCCAAGGATTAGAAGTTCCTGGCGTCATTATGGTCTGGAATGTTCTGCGTAAGACATATCCCAAAAGGGCAATTGCTAATAAACAAACAAATAATTTTCCCCACGGCTGATGGATCAGAAAACTTAAAGTTTGATATGTCCCAGAAGCTTGGCGATTAGACATTACGGCGGCTCTGATCGCTAAAACACCAATGAACAAGTACAATGTTCCCTTCGCTCCATAGCCAACTGCAATATATCGTCGCAGCCAGGGATTAGTAATTGTTGATTTCAATAAATGCTTCATTAGTTAAACTATCGATTATCAAACACAGGTATAGCCGCCCTACTTTATCCATTAGAACTTTATCCATCAGACTTAACTTTTTCTCTATCTCATAATGGTTTTATCCTCCCCAAGGATAGAAAAATTTGATACAGCGTTCCTGTTTGAGTTGTGAAAATTAGATGGCTTTGAGAGAATAGGGAACGGGGAACAGGATTTTTCACGAATGATTTAGGATTGCCATACTACAGGTATTTTATGTGAAGTAAAATATACCTTAACGAATGAAACTCCAGATTATCAGTAAAGCGATCGCTCTTGATATTCCTCAAGCAAGATATTTGCTAAGAAAATATTGGTTATTTTGGTTCTATTGTAATTGTAGAGATTAGTCTATAGCCAATTACCCACCAGCACAAAAGCCGACCAATAAAAGGGATGTTGATACTGAGGGTCTTGCAATAAGCGTAATTGCGCCTGACGTAATGCTTGGGCTTTAGTTGTCCCGGGAATTTTGAGGGCGCGATAAAATTCAATCATTAATTTGGCAGTAGAATTATCCTGTACCGACCATAATGTAGCCAAGGTACTCCGCGCTCCCGAACGCACTGCTACCCCTGCCAAACCTAGGGCGGCTTGTTTATCTCCCGTGGCGGTTTGACAGGCACTTAAAATTAAGAGTTCGATGGGTGTATTTTTTTTGGTAAAGTCACGATCTTGGAGTAATTGGTCTAAATCTTGCACCTTAATGCGATCTTCCCAAGTGAGTAAAAAAGTTTCTTCAACCCGAGACGAAAATTGTCCGTGGGTGGCTAAATGCACAATGGGGTAAGGTTGATTCGTGACTTGGGTTTGCAAGCGATCGCGGGTAAAGTTTTGGTCTAGTAAGACTGAAGTCGGTACTAAAGTGGCAATTTCAGAGACTTCGGTAGCCACATTGGGTAAGGAATCAAAACCCTGACGAGATTGGGTCAAACCTGCGGCAACAGTTTGTAAGCTGTCGGCAGCTAAAGCACGAGAGGTAAGTAACTGTAAACCAGGGGTCAAAGCGAGCTGATATTTTTCAATTAAGTATTGTTTGCCATCGTAGAGAGACGCCACGGGAATCCCCCGCATGACACCATCTAAAATAAACACTAAAGTCTTGGTTTGCTGCTGTTGTAGTTGATCTTCAAAGGGACGAATTAACCAATTATAGAAAGTTTGATTGGGTTGTAATGGGTTAGCAGGAGCTAGAAAAGGACTGAGGTTAGCATACAAATCTTCAAAGGTGCCCTCGATTAACTGGGGGTCAACCTGGTTTTGGTGGTACTTCAGGGGTTTTCCTGGTTGAGATAAGATTAACGCTAAATGATCTCTCAGCATGATGGCATAGATAACTGCCGCAGAGGGATCGATTTGCTCAATCTGTTGTGGGGTAGCGTCTAAACAAGCTTCTCGAAAAAAGTTATTTAATTCTGCCAACTGCAAAGCTTCAATGGTATTGCGGGCTTGTCTCAGGTTGGTTTGACTGGGATTGTTTTGTAACAGTAAGGCGGCGCGTTCGCGATATATAGGCTCAATTTGTTCACGTAAAGCAAACTGCATCGCGGGATTAATTGCCACCAAATTTCCTCTTATAGACTGTAGGGTCGTAAAAGTAGCGTTATAAATTGGTAATGCTTTTTGTGGCTGGTGCTGAAGTTGATAGATTCGCCCTAGCTGCCATTGCCATAGATAAGCAATTTCGGGGACAGTGGCAGTATTAACAATCAACAAAGCCTGTTCGGTCAACTGTTGTCCCGCTCTTAATCTTCCCGTCTGCTGATAAACTGCGCCCATGTAACCTAGAGCAGAAGCCTGCACTAGCTTATCCTCTAGTTTCTGAGCCTGTTTGAGAGCTAAGTTGATTTCTTCCTCGATTTCTAACCAAGATACTTTGAAGTTTTTGAGTGAGGATGGGGGACATTGTTGGACAAGAGGAGAAGGAAGCTTGATGGTGTTGGGCTGGAGACAAATCAGACTTTGAGCTAAATTGAGGCGATCATCTATAGTGGTGCGAGTAACAGGCAACTGAACTAAATTAGTTTTGATATCGGCAATCAGGCTGGGAAGTAAAGAATTGGAAGTCGATCTCTTAGTTTGCTCCAGCAGAGTGGGCTGTTGTACTAGCAAATTTAGTAAATTTAATTGAGCTTTGGTTTTGATTTTTAAATCACTAGATAAAGCCGCTTGTTGATAACAGTCTCTTGCCTGAAGATAATAGATATTGGCATTGTCGAACTCATTCTTGGCTAAACACCCCGACGCAGCTAAGTTTATTTCTGGTGTGGGGGGCAACTTTCTCCCTTGACCACCCAAGGCATAGACAGTATTGCCCAAAGCAAGTAATACTGCCTCAGAATTAACTGCTAACTGATTAGCTATTTTCTCAGCCTGGAGTAAAGTTACCTGAGATTGTCTCAAGTTGCCTGTCGCCCGCAGAGCATTACTCAGACTAAGTAAGGTAACAACCTGGGATGCGGAATTCGGTTGATCAATTAATTGCGCCTGGACTGACTGTAAAATTTTGCTGGAGCGACGATAATAGCCTAAATCTTGCAAAGCTTGGGCTTGATTGACTTGATTATTGACTATGGCATCATAATGATTCAATTGACGATAAATATCCGCTGCTTGCTGCCAGGTTTCAAAAGCAATTTTCGACTGTCCTCGCGATCGCTCGATACTGCCTTTAATATCCAACGTATTCGCCAGAATACGCTGCTGTATTACCGACTGAGATTGGGTTTGCAGTAATTTTACACTTGAAGTGATCGCCTTTGCGGCTGGAGTTAGATCTCCTAATTTTTGCTGCGTCAAAGCTAGGTTACTCAACGCCATAGCCTGATTGAGAATATCGCCCTGTTTTTCATATAAGACAACTGCTTGTTGCCAAACCTCACTCGCTGCTGTGTATTGTTCGTTTTGATAGAGTTGTTTTGCTTGGTTGCTTAATTGAGTGGTATTGTTCTGAGCTGAAAAATTAATATCTGTAGCTAAAACACTGGTCGTAATCGATATTGCAAAAGCAATAGCCAATAAAAGTGTCAAATACTTATGAAAGCTCAATTTCATGTTATCCATCATTAAGAGCAAGCTGAAAAATTCTTGAATTGAGGTGAAAAACTAGCAAAATCTGTTTGATGTGCCACTAATTCCAAGATACTGCGATCGTTAACGATCCAGCCCTGAGCCTCGATAATCTTTTCCTCATCTGCCAGAAGTAAATCTTGCGCTCCTGATACTCCTCCACTTCTCTGCGCCTCTACTTCATAATTAGCAGGCTCAACTAAATCAACCTTGCTCACCTCACCATCTCTTGCCTGACTGGGATTAGGCTCCACCCCACCTTTACCCGTGACGATAAATTCGCTGCCTTGCCCTTGTTGACAGAGATTTTGAGCAACTAGCCTAGCAACGTCAATAAATTCTACTGGGAACTCTTCCAGTGCTTCTGCGGGATTAACATCGAGTTCGATAATTTCTACTGTTCCATCTAAACCAAATTCAGAAGACGCATCAATGTCATTAGTATTATTTGGCGGTGTAGAACTTCTTTCTTCTAGACCAAAAATACCATTGGTAGTAATATCAATGTTTCCCCCTGTTCCCTGTGCAGCATTGGCAATGATATCGTTGTTTTGATTAGAAAAAGCCACAATTGATTCAGCGTTAATCGTTAGATTACCACCATTAGCATCTTCAAGTGCTTGAGCCGAAATAGTACTATTATCGCTTAAAATTACCTCTTCAGCAATTTGCAATTCGATATTTCCTCCAGTATTGATGGGAGTTGAAGCAAATAAAGATGCTTTTGTCGATAAAACTAGAGTCTTGGCTAAAATCAAAAGGTTTCCAGCAGTACCCTGTCCCAAACTCTGAACTGATATTCCCGCTCCATTGGTAAGAGAGAGATCGTTAGCATTGATTTTAATATTGGCTGCGTTTCCTGCTCCAGATTTCCCAGCTTCACTGAAAATACCACTACTGGCTTGAGTTTCCACATTAGGTACGATCTTACCTACACCATCAATAGAGATAGTACCCGAAGCATCTATGGTAATCTCGCCTCCATTCCCCTGACCTAAAGTAGTCGTACTTACTAAACCCCCTTGTTTTAGAGACAAGTTATTAGTATTAATTTTGATTTCACCTGCATTGCCGATCCCAGACTCTTCTACCAGACTATAAATGCCACTGCTAAATCCATCTGGATCTTCCCCCTCAACAGAGATAGTATCTGAAGCGTTAATTGTAATCTTCCCCCCATCTCCCTGATTCCAAGTGCTGGCTTCCACCAGACCTCCTTGTGTTAGAGATAAGTTTTTAGTAAAAATATTAATCTCCCCAGAGTTGCCGATTCCATCTTCTATAACAGTGCTAAAAATTCCACTGTTAAAATTTGCACCTTCCCCATCTGCTGAGATAGTGCCCGAAGCGTTAATTGTGATCGCCCCCGCATTTCCCTTTCCTACAGTAACGGTACCTACTAAACCTCCATGTGTCAGGGAGAGGTTAGACGTAGTAATATTTATTTCACCAGCGTTACCTATTCCTGATTCTAGTACAACACTGCTAATGCTACTAGGAAGAATTTCATTGCGACCTTCCCCATCTGCTGAGATAGTGCCCGAAGCGTTAATTGTAATCGCCCCCGCATTTCCCTGTCCAAAAGTAGTAGCACTTACTTGACCTCCCCGTGTCAAAGATAGGTTACCCGTAGTAATATCTATCTCCCCAGCGTTACCTATTCCTGACTCTAGTACTAAACTGAAAATGCCACTAGGAGGAATAATTCGGTCTTGACCTTCCCCATCAACATAAATATCATCTGAGACATCTATGGTAATCGCTCCTGCATCTCCCCGTCCCCCAGTACTGGCATTTACTTTACTTCCTTCTGTCAGAAACAAGTTAGTCGTAGAAATGTTGATCCCACCAGCATTATCTATTCCTGATGCTTCTACTTGATTTGAAATGCTGCTTCCTTGACTCAAAATAATATCGCCTGTGGCGTTGATCGCAATATTTCCTGCTTGTGCTTCAGTGGAGCCTGATGCTGAGGCGATTCCTACTGTTAAAAAACTTGCGCCAGATTCTTCGCCAGATAGTTCTAGATTACGAGCATTAACTCCAATACTTCCACCACCTGATGCTTGCACATTGACCTCTGCACCATTGGTTAGAGTAACATTACCTCTGGCTATTGCTTCGGGGAAACTTATTAGTTCTAATTCCTCAAAAGTAATTTTCCCTGCTTCGGTTAGTCCGCCTAGTTCAATATTTGCCCCTGGTGCGATGATTTGCCCTCCATTCATGGTGACATGACCACCCAAAAGAGCTAATGTTCCTCCATTATCAACTTGTAAATTACTGCCATTGACAGCAATGTTCCCTGGATTACTGCCAAAATTTACTCCAATGGGCATATTAACCGTCAATAAAGGTGCATTTTTCCTATCTGTAGCTGAAAATTCTATATCGTCTGAAAAGATAATACTCTCTGCGGTACTGCTAAAAAACGAACCGCCAATATTTAAAGATGCGCCTTTACCAAAGGCAATTCCCGCAGGATTAATTAAAAATAAATTAGCATCGCCATTGGCTCTAATTAATCCATCGATATTGGATATATCGCCCCCAGTAACGCGAGAAAAAATATTAACTATATCGTTAGGATTATTAAAGAATGCTTCACTGTCATTTGGTACAGAAAATCTTTCAAAACTATGAAATAAATTAGTTTCCAAGCGATCGCCATCATCAATTCTGATCCCATTCTCAATCGGAGTTATAGTACTATTGGTCGTACTATCGGGAATTATTTGTGCCTGAATCGGCAAAGAAATAGTATTGCTAAACAACAATATCAACCATAGAAGATGCCATAACCTCATCTATTTTTTGCTAAATTAGGGTTTGAAATTAAATTATGATTTTAGGTCGCGGTTCTCAGACTCATAGCATACAGATTTGAGACTTACACTTAGAAACTGTTTAATCTCTTGTGTTTCTTGCCCAGTCTTCTAATTGGCAGAGATATACCTGACTAATAACTAGAAATGCTATTGCTTGCCTCTAATTAGTCTTATTTTGAATATATATTGGATAGCAAACTAACCCTGCTGTTATTTTCAAATTACTTGATCTCCTAAATATTGCTGAACCTTTTTAATTTTTCTTAATATTTAATTAGCCAAAATATCCTGAACTAATACCTGAACTAATACCTGAATTTTTCCTCTGTTTTTTAAGAAAAATTAATTCTATAATTCAGCTTAAATCCATTTCAAATAAATACCGATCAACAAACAAATTAAGTGGATCTTGGCGATTAAAATGGCTCGCCAATTTGTTGACCAACAGTCGTCGCCAGAACACTTGCAGAGGCTTCGTCCCTGCAAAGAATTTCAATAGCAAAAAAAGGAGTTTTCAATGCAATTACGCTATAGAGGAATTAGTTACGAATATAACCCGACCCAAATTAATCTCGGAGAAAGAACTAATTCGGTTAATTACCGAGGTAATAATTACAACTTAAATTCTGTATTGCTGACTTTAAAAGACAAAAATCAAGAAGAAATTATTTATCGTGGCGTAGCCTATACAGAAGACAAACAGACCAAATTTTTAGGACAGAATTGTGACACCAAGACGGTTTGTTTAACCGTGAAAAAAAAGAAAATCAAATTTTTGGGAAACATTTGTCATCCCGAACCTATTACGGTACCTTTAGCCAACGCTACAGTGTAGGGATCTATAAATCGATATTGATTGCTCGATGGCAAATCTGGCTATTTGTTACTTGTGGTCTTAGAGAATCTTTTTCAGTAGAATGAGTTACTAATTCTACAATACCGCGATCGTTAACCAGCCAACCCTGTGCCTCAAAAATCTCTTGCCCTTCTGCTGCTACTTGCTCTGTTTCATCAACTTCGATTGATTTTTCACTAGCGGCAACCGAGACGGGGTCAATCAAATCTACTGACCCAACTTCAACATTGCGAGTCTGATTTGGACTAGGGGCAATGCCACCTTTACCCGTGATGATAAATTCACTTCCCTGTCCTTGTTGACAGAGATTTTGCTCGATTAATCCTGCCACGTTAATAACTTCAAGGGGTAAATCTTCCAATGCCTCTGCGGGATTAATTTCAATTTCACTAATATCTACCGTACCGTCTAAACCAAAATCCGAAGAGGGGTCAATGTCATTAGTATTGTTGGCGGGGGTCGAACTTCCCTGTTCAATACCAAAAACACTTTTAGTAAAAATATTGATCTCCCCCCCGTTTCCCTGTTCTGCCCGCGCAATAATATCGCTATTTTGCTCTGGAACAGCAATGATAAAGCCCGCATCAATATTAATATTACCGCCGTCAGCAATACCATTAGCCGTTGCCGAGATCTGACTGTCATTGTTTATGGTTAATAAGTCAGATATTTCCAGGGCGATATTTGCTCCTACTTCTGCATTACTATTTCCTGTTTCAGCGGTTATGAAACCTCGGTTCAGAAATAAGGAGTTAGCATCGAGACTCAGATTACCAGCCTTTCCTTGGGGACTGCTAACGCTGACTTGCGCTCCATCAGAGATGCTGATTTGCCCCGTTTCTACAGTCAGGTTTCCTGCTGTACCATCTTCAGTAGCTTCTACCAATAGACCGCCTATACCTTCTAATTGTACTGATTCAGTGGTTTTAATGCTTAAGTTTCCCCCACGCCCAGTCTGGGTTGAGGCAGAAATATTACTATTGTTTACCTGTAGCGTATCCAAACCTTGTATTACGATATCCCCTCCTTGAGCCATGACAGAAGCGGCAGATATCTCAGCCCCTTCCTGAATTTCTAGTTGGGGGCTATCAATTGTCACGTTGCCAGCTGTTCCAGTACTGTTGCTTTGAGTAAATAAACCACTGCCAGCTCCAATATTACTGACGATAGTGCCAAATTGAGCAGCTCGGTCATTAAAAGTAGGATCGCTGCCTGACAAAATGACAAAGTTGTTCGCATTGATATTAATGCTGCCTGCATTACCAGAACTGTTAGCCGTGGATATAAGTTGTCCACCGTTGAAAGCTTCAAAAGTATTGGCATTGATGCTAATGTTGCCCCCACTGCCAGAGTTTTCTGTCTCCGCATTGATAACAGCACCATCCGCAAGACTAAAGAAATTGGTATTGACGGTAATGTTTCCTGCTGCTCCTTCGGCTTCTATCCCAGTATTAACAAAAATACCACTAGAAAAACCATCAAGCCCTACACCAGAAATATTCACCGAATCAGAGACATCAACGATAATATCTCCTCCCTTGCCCCTACCGCCAGGTAGATCCTCAAACGTCCGAAAAACCGAAGCAATTAATTGACTGCCACCCGTTAGTGATAGAGAGTGGGCTTGAAGATCGATTGTTCCTCCATTGCCAAATGCTCCTGCTTCTACCGCAGTTCTAATTTGAGTTCCAATATTATCAGCACTATTATTATCCAAAGAGATAGCTTCATTAACTCGAACCACTATGTGTCCTGCATTCCCGATACCGTTAGTGGTTGCTTGTATGTTAGCTCCATCAGCCAAAGAGAGAGAGCGTGCCTCAATCTTGATATCACCGCCATTACCCTTGCCATCACTCTGAATTTGGTTAAAAATGTCACTAGCAAAAGGAAAATCACCACTACTTCGTCCTTCAAGAGTTACATCATCACGAATGTCAAAGATGATATTTCCCGTATCTCCCTGTCCATTGGTACGAGTGAATACAAACGCCCCATTAACTAAGTCAAGTGACTGAGCGTCAATCTTAATATCTCCACTATTTCCAATTGCTCCATTATTAACTTGGCTGCCGACAAGGCTATCATCAATAGTTACTTTGTCAGTTGCCTTGAGGGTAATTGCTCCTACTATGCCATCACCAGATTCCAGATTCTCCAAAATGCCAGAAGCAAGCTCACTGAATCCTGCAATTTCTATATTTTGAGCATTGATAGCTATACTACCTCTTCCCCGATCGCTGACATCAATCTTTGCTCCATTGTTAAGTAATACATTTGAACGTGCCACGTCATTAGGAAAGCTCACGCTTAGATTGTTATGGTCAATATTGACTGCCACTGTTCCTGTTTCAGCTAACCCTCCTAACTCAACTCGACCATTGGGAGCAGTCAGCATTCCTCCATCTATGGTTACGTCTCCTCCGATTAGGAGTAAGCTCCGATCTCTGGGAACTTGTAGCCCAACTGGAGACAGTTCTCCTGACATCGTTTCAGTTTGATAACTAGACTGATTAACGATCGCTTTGGGATTAATTTGATTAAAAAAGAGAGCCGAAGGTTGGACTGTTAACTGAGAGGAGTCTTGGGTACTAGAAGCATCAAAAAAACCGCGATCGCCAAACTGAATCGCATTTGCTGTTGTAGCAACAAAAGAACCGTTGAGATCTAGCGCAGCGTCTGAGCCAAATATAATCCCGTTGGGATTGAGCAGAAATAAGTCAAAGTTGGGGGCAGTCCCTCCAGAAGAGATCTGACCAAAAATCTCAGAAGCAGATGCGCCCGTTATCCGCCCGATAACGTTTTGAATCTCTGAATTATTATTGATAAAACGAGCAATGTCACCCTCGGATACGGAAAATTTAGCAAAACTATGGAATAAATTAATTCCTGCTTCCGTACCGCCTACGATCTCAACGAGGTTGTCTGACTGCTGGATTACTTCAGTAGGTAAGGATAAAGAGTCATCAGCACTAATTTGTGCTTGAGCAGGAATACCCATAGCCAGACAGCTAACAATAATGCTGCTAGAAAAACTGAGTAGATAATTGTTTGGTTTCATGAACTAGCTGCTCGCTACATTTCCATAACTTCAATTATTCATCTCTAAACTGAGTAGATGTAATTAGATATAAAATGAGCTTCGCATATGGTCAGGGTTCAGAAAAAAATTAGCACTGGTATCTTATAAATAATTTCGCCCACCTTCTTATAGACTTCCTGTTTAAATAGTAAGTCTATATTGCTTTCCTTTTCCCTATTACACAGGGAAGGAAGCATCTGCGTCGTTCCGTAACTATGCACCTTTACATTGAGGTAAAAGTGGTTTGTTGTATGACAAGCTATAGAAAGCTTAAGCCTATATAGCTAAGTCTTGGCGGTCTTATCGATGGAGGTCGATCTCCATTACCAAAGATTTTTATTACTTTTTGATTCCACATTTGGAGTAATTCGATTTTTTGATCACTTTCTTTCTCACTGTAGAGTAGATCTTCAAAATCATGGTAAATCTGCTGCTCTTCTGCTTCTAGCAGAATAACCTCCGATTGAAACTCTTGAAGATATTCTGTTTCCTTCTTAGCTTTAGCAATGAGTAAGTAAGAAACTAACGGCTCTAAAAATTGCTTCTCTGGAGGATAATCACATTGACAAGTTTCATTATCATCACACTGCGGATTACTAACTTCTGTTGACCAAAGCTCTTCTGAAGTAGCTTGATTGATTAACGTGAACTCATAGGAAAGTGCGCCAGGTACCTTGTTCCACGCGAGGATTGGATTAGGATCAAAACAAAAAATAGGACGAGGGTTAGAATTCATAACTGTATTTCCTTAAAATTTGAGAATTCTTGATTTTTAGATACATTACTTATAGACAGAACACTGCTAGTTTCTATCCAAAATAGAATTAGATTTAACTTCTGTTGGCTAATCTGGGAATAAAAAATTGCCATCTGAGCCAAATCGATATTTGGTATTGCTCTTTCGTTTCTGACGATATCAACTAACTATTAATATTAAAAGTCAAAACTGAACTCTTGGGAATCTACCTGAATAAATACCTGAATTTTTCCCCTTTATCTTCCTAGTAGCGAAATACACAATACTAGTAACCACTTTAAGTTAGCAAAATATTATTTGATTAGAGGGAAGCAGCATGGAATTACAGTTTTTAGGTCAGGTTTACTCAACTAATGACATTCAGGTAGAAACCGTAGCATCAGATATTAAGGCACATTTTAGGGGACAAACTTATCATCTGCGCCGCCCGCTAACAAATTTTAAATCTCAATTTGGCATTAGAAAATATCGTGGTATTCTCTATACCAAAAGCTAAACAAAATTAAACATTGGTTTTAACAGTAAGTCAGTAAACTTTAATTAACATTAAATTGCGTTGGCTATTAAGCGATCGCGCCAAATATTGAGATAGGGGTATTATAGTCATGACAGATTACAAGTCTAACTACTTTAGCGAGCTGGAATTTTCCGAAGATTACCATTTGATTTATGTGCCTGAAACTATATTACCGATTGAGAAAGAAGGCTATAGTATGCTCAAGCCTCAAATTGACTATACTCAGCCTAGTGACCGTAGAATCCTGTTTGCTTTAGGACTAATCTCAACACTACTATTGTTTAGTGGAATTCAATTACAGCGTGCGTTTAATACATCTCCTCATAAGTTAAGCATTACTGGCTTCCCCAAAATCTCGATTTTAAACCAGAAACAGTTAACGACAAAAACGCCGACCAAAGAATATAAACAACAGCACCGCGATCATCAAATTGAGCTGTTATCCATCAGAAACGCGATCGCCCACCTCAAGTTTTAGCATTGGAGTTCATTCAGTTCTGAATGTTCGAGAAGAGTCAATGAAAGTGAGCCAAAAAAGTTTTGTTACTGGATTAGGTTGGTTATTGTCTATAGTTGCGTTGAACTTTACTAGTATATTTGGGGCGATCGCCGAGACGAATGGCGAGTTGAATACCGTTGTCCTATTCCAACCTCCCCCAGAAGCAGAACAGCCAAAAACCACAGAAGGAGCAGCTTCCCGTCGTAACCGACGGTGTGCTTCAGATACTCTAGCTAGTCAAGCAGTCGAGATGATGAGCGATCTCGCTCGGTCAACTGCCCCTAAATTATCGGCACTAGTACCCGAAGGTAATTCAGGATTAACAACTGCTGCACATCCTACCTTTTGGGTTTATTCACCTCAGACTACGGCACAACAAGCTATCTTAAGTATCAGAGAAGGTCTTAATCCTCATTGGCAACAGTCAATTAAGCTCACAGGACAAGCTGGCGTAATGGGGATTAAATTACCCCAGGATGCCCCAGCTTTAGAAACTGGGAAAAACTACCAATGGGCGCTGATTTTAGTTTGTGGCGATCGACCACACCCTAACGATCCTGTAGTCACAGCGAATATTAAACGTCTCGCTCCAGCTCAACTTAGAGGTAAGCTGCCACTTAACTCTACAGAACTGAATCAAGCCGCTTGGTATGCGAGGCAGGGTATTTGGTATGATGCGCTGGATATCTTGAGCGCAGAAAAGTTTTCGTTGGGGAAAGAAAAGGATCTTTGGGCGAGATATTTGCAATCTGGTGGTTTAAATCAAATTGCTCGTGAACCAATTCTCCGCCAATAAGAAATATTAAATATTTGGCATTGCTGAATTAAGGGATGAATCAGTGCAGAATAGGCACATCCTTAGATTTCAAGTAAAGAACTAACAATCCAATTGAATACTTCAACATCTCCTCAGATTTTGAATAACTTAAGAGTTTTCTGTTGGGTTGTGAACTTGTGTTAAGCTACATCTTTGTAAGACATCAACATTCCAGTTTGTTTTATGAGTCAGCAAACTTACTTGAAAGTGCCTTTTGTATGGAAAGAGCCAAAACCGTCGATTGAAATTCCTTCTCGATTAGAGTTTAAAGCTGCTAGAACGCTGAGCTATGAAGTATTAATTTCGGTAGTTGCTCAAGTTATGGAGTCGTCGATTGATGCAAGCGATCGAAAACAAGTCGTAGAATCTGGTTCTCGCCAAGCTGCTGAGCAGTTTCTGTCTGAGTCGAAAGATGGATTCTCATATCAAGATGAATGGTGGCAGATTGGGTTTAGTAGCGACGATAGAGTCGTTGGGTTTGTTTTTCCTGTAATCTACCCAGGTTATGCTAAAAATGGTTTGGAAGAAGCATCTATTTACTACATTGGAGTTCTGCCAGAATATCGTGGACAGAGCTTTGCAATCGATTTGCTGTTAAAAGGAACGAGAATACTGCAAGATGTAGGAGTATGGAGAGTGTTCTGTGATACAGACACGAACAATATTCCAATGATTTCAACTTTTAAACGAGTTGGATATCAACAGTACAGTGAGCCTTGGCAACACTCTTTGTAGAAGGACTAGCAGCCTAACAATACCCATGCGCACTGACTGACCGATAAAAGATTGCCCCCGTAAGTATCAAAGGAGCATTGTTGCATAAATAGGGAAGAAATTACAGGATGTTGTCGAATCAAAGGTTCAATTCTTACGAACATGTTCGGACTTACACTCAGGACATTTCACTTGCTCTTATCTCTCTCGATCACAATATCTCAATTCTGCACTTCCTCCCTTATTTATGCAACGCCGTTTTTAGCTTTTAGCTCTTTAGTCTCTATGTGAACGTAGAGCAATCTATTGCAACCTAAATCATTCATGAAAAACTCTATTCCCTGTTTACTTTCAAATGGTTAATTTCTCGCTCAATCAAGAGTGAATAATCTTTATTTGAGGAACGCTTAAAATATTCCAAGGCAATTCTGCTAACCAGGGGACGATGGCGATAGGCTTCGGCTAATAATGCTAAAGTATGACGAAATATAGTGCGATCGCGTTGTTTATTGCAGATTAAAATTACCGCAATCACTGCTGTGATTAATGCTAGTAATGCGGGTACTAAAGGCAGCCACCAACCCAGTAAAAATGCATAATAACAAAGAGTTAAGAAAATAATACTCCCTAAGCAAACACGAATCAGCATCAAACTTGCCCTGGGAATACCGCCAGAGATGGCGACGCCAGTCATGCCCCCGCAGAAGATCACCAGCAATTCTGTTAGTTTACTGACGGGGTGAAGCACAGGACGAAGATCGAAAGCGGCATTAATGAGCTGACTGGTAACGTTAGCCTGGATGAAAACCCCTGACATTTTGGGGGGAGAACGAAACCAACTCTGACTATAGGGAGTATAAAAAGTATCTTTCAGACTTTCGGCAGTAGAACCAATTAACACTAAGCGATTTTGGATATCTGCGGCGGGAATTTCGTCGTTTAATACTTCTATTAAGGAATATTGTTTAAAATTGGCGGCAGTTCCCCAAAAATTGATTAATATTTGGTAACCTCCTGTATCTGCACCCACATACCCCCCACTGTTGGCAGTTAAGGGATTAAAAATAGCTTTTCCCAAACGATAGCGACTACCATCTAATGATTCAAGATCAATTGCTTGCTCTTGTAAATAATGTAGAGCTAGTTTTGTGCCTAAGCTAAAGCGAGTTTGTCCCTGGTTATCGACTAAGGATAATAAAGCGCGACGTATTTTGCCATCGCTGTCCAAGACTTGATCGGCAAAACCAACCTGTTGCTGACTAATAGGAGGAGGAGAAATTGAGTCCCCAATTATTTTAGTAACAACATAAAGATTGGCAGTAGAGTTAAACAACTCCAGTAAATCCTGATTTCCTGGGGGGACAGGTAAATCACGATAAATATCTAAAGCGATCGCACTTGGCTGTTGTGCTTGAATCTTTCTAATTGCGGTAGTGATTAGGCGATCGCTAAGGGGCCATTGTCCCACTGCTTGAAGATCCCGTTCGTCAATAGTCACCACTACAATTCGGTTATCCTGCGCTGCTGCTAGTCGCCAATTAAAAAAGCGATCTAGTAAATTCCATTCCCAACTCTGCAAAATTCCCGTACAGCGAAGCAGTAAGACCAATCCCGCCACCATCAGAGCGATCATTAAGAGCCATTTTCGCGCTAATTTGGGGTTGACTGCGCTTTTTTGAGCCTGTTTTCTGGCAGATGCTAGGAGGTGACTCGCTGCTTCTACTACGGCTAAAGTATCTTCTGCACGTTGTTTAGCTAAATCTTGAGATGCCACTAAAAACTGATAGTCGATATCTGCCAAACTTTTGCCCAAAGCCCAAGTCAAAGCATCCTGTAAATCCTTGCCCTGAAGTAAATGAGCGGAGTGAGGAAAAACTCTCCAGCTTGTCAACTTTTGCTGATAAGGTCGTAATTGGGCTAACTGCTTATCTACCCAACTTAAATCAAAGATATTGGCATAAATAGGGTTATTAATTACCAAATGCTGCTGTTTTGTTACTAATAAACCCGATAACCGCAGCTCAATTTGTTCAAGACTATTACTGCTAGGAATTATCTGATGCTGTAAGACCTGTCGATATAATCCTAACAGTCGAATCGTTTGTCGGGAATTACGATAACAGAGGCGATCTCGTATAGTACGAAAATGTTCTGGTTCGTCTTGTGTTTCCCAATCATAAATAAGATACTTTTCAATCAGAGTAGAAAGCTTAATTTCAGTTTGATTTTTGGCTTGTTCGACAACTAACTGGCACAGTTTTTGAGTTAGAAATGGTTGTCCTCCTGTCCAAGCTAAAATCTCGGTTAATATCTGTCGGGGATGAGGTACTCGCTCAATTAAGCCTAGCATCAAAGGCGAAGCTTCATCTATTTGAAATCCTTCTAATTTGATTGCGGTACCCAGATTGAAAGGGGATTGCGTTTTATCCTCGATCAAATCTCTTGGTGCAGCTACTCCTAACAAAGTAAATGTAAGACGATCATAATCTGCATTAATCTGACGCTGTTGATAACAACTATGAATCAGGGCAAAAAAATCATCCAGAGAAAATTTTTGGCTGAGAACTCGGTCTATTTCGTCAATAAAGATTACAATTTTTTGCTTAATTTCTCTGAGTAAAACCGACTCAATAAACAAACTTAAACGCTGTACGGGAGTCAATAAATCTCGTTGTTCGCGCCACCAACTACGCCAATCAAACTGGAGTTGACAACCGCTAACCAAGGAACGCATAATACCTGCATACCACTTTTCTGAAGTTAGCTCCTGAGTTCCCATTCCAGTTAAGTCAATAAAAATACACACAGTTGCGGCTGCCTGCAATTTTGCCATTGCCCGAATTCTTAAACTAGACTTACCCATTTGCCGCGAGTTTAAGACATAACAAAATTGTCCTTGTTGTAGTGCCTGCTCTAATTCGTGATCGGCTTTTCGCTCTACATAACTAGGAGATTGATAAGCTAAACTTCCTCCTATTTGATATGAGAATCTTGTCTGATCTTGATTCATCAAAATATTTAACAATCAATTTTTTAGTTATCAGGCAACAGGTAATATAGCTATTCTCTTGTTCGTGAGATACACCTCGGTTAGATTTGGGAAAAGGTGTACCATCTGCGAAATATCACAAGGATATAATATCTCCATTAGGAATCCTTTTGGACGGACAGTACTGTTATTCGTTTCAAGTTGTATTTCCGTGGTGTACATTTAAACATCAAAGTATTTAATTTTGGTAGGCGATCAATGTCAAATTTGCTTTATCGGCATTATACTCTTGACATCCCAGATATATGAGGGGAAAAATTCAGGTATTAATCATGCTGGGAAAGCCCAATTACTCTTGCTCAAAAACTCGCCTGAAATAATCTCGATATAATTTACACCGAGGGCAGACTAAATTGTTTTGCTGCTGCACTACGCCAATACTATGCAACTGATAAATTTGTAATGAATTCAGGGCGATAGGTTCGTTAGATTTTACTACTTGGGCAAATGCTGCACTCAGTTCGGAAGATTGTCTGAGGATATTGAATAAACGCCGCAGAGGATTGCTATAGATTCCTGTTTCGGTGAGCGCCTTTAAGATAAACTGTTCTAGACTGAGACGTGAAGTCTTAATTTGATACATAGCCAGTCTTAGTAAATAAGGATGACCACCGACTAGGTTCATCAACTGCTCAAGCTGATCTTGATTCCAATCCAGTTGATATAAAGCGGCTAAATTCTCCACTTGGTTAGCGGTAAATTCTTCTAGTAAAATTGGCACTCCTGCGTTAAAGGGAGATTGATTAATATCTAAAGGAATATATACCTCAGTTGAATGTGCCAGAATTAGTTTCAACTTACCCCAACAATGGAAGGTTTTGCCTTTTTCGTGCCAACTCCGCAATAATCCCAGGAAGTCTTCAATTACCTCTTCATAAACAAAAAGGCGATCGACATTATCTAAAGCCAAAACTATCTCGTTGTTAATTTCGGCTAAGACATATTCTTCAAAATAAAAGGTGCAATTATCATTACTGCCGAGAATATCTGTATCCCAATAAAATTTAACCTTATTATCTAATTTCAACTGTCGAGAAACCATTACACATAACCAACGTAATAGTTTATCCAAATCTTGAATAATACCTCGCTCGACACTAGCAAAATCTAAATATACAGTTTGTTGTCCCTGAGCACGTCCTTGTTCAAGGATACGATTAACGAGGGATGTTTTACCCATCCATTTTGCTCCTTTAATCCGAATTAAAGAGCCAGGTTTGATAATTGTTTCATAACAGATCGATTCAATCGGCGATCGCTCTAGATAAAAGGGCGAACCCAAAGCAACGGAACCCTCAGGAAAAGTGATATTGTCAGGGAGAGTGGATTGTGCAGCTAGCTCATATTCTTGAATTGAACTACCTTGAGTATATTTTTTCCATTCGCGTCGTAAAGCCGCTTTAAAATTTTTCTTCGATACTTTTTCCTGTAAAGCTATGGATAGATTTCCCCAAAGCTTGCTACCCACATCCTTACTAAGATAATTACTGGTATAACCTTCGGCTTCAGCAATTTGTTCATAAGTGTAATTTTCCCAAGACCCACGTAAAATGACTATTTCCAGATCGCTGAGATGTTTACCTCGATGCTGGAAAACTAAAGTATCCGCTGTATGTCGTGCCGTGTTCCAGGTAAATTCTGTAGGTAAATTCATTACAAAATAATAATTGTATTGTTGGACAATCCTCTTATTTTGGTACCTGTCTCATCTGGTTTAATAGTAAAACTTTTAGGCAATAAATACACCTGTAAATCTGGAACATAGATTACCATTGCAATGATAAGCTGTAGTTCATTTAAATAAATTGCACATTTGTCTTTTTCTCCTCCCCCTGCCTACATGCGGCTTAAGCCTTTGGGTTGCAAAAACTTGAATGAATCATAGGGACAACTACAAATAAACCCGTAACAAGCAAAACTGCCTTATATTTTTATCTGACGTTGCTGAACGTGTAATGATCGATCCCTATTTTCTCGATCCACCTGCAAATCAGAATTTTCAAAAAGCTAATAGCTAATAGCTAATAGCTATTAGCTACGAACAGAAACATTTTGTACGTCATTACTTAATCAGCAACGCCTTTTATCCGAGTCGGATTGATATTCAATAGCGATCGCGATCATTGGCTGCTATTTTGTCAAAAGTAGTGCTGGGAGCCTGCCTTGCTGCAAACTGAGGATTTTTTAAAATCAAAACAATGAAGTATAACGCCAAGGGTACAACCATACTTGCACCTCGTTCAATAAATTCAAAACCACCATAAAAAGCCCCTGAAAAGATAAACAGAGATTCTGTGACTATTTTCCAGAAGTAGACAAAGAACAACAGCGGCGCAATGGGAGCTAACAAAACTGAGATGCCTAAAATAATCTCAAACCAACCAATTATAGTTAATGCAGCTTCAGTAGAGCCAAAAAGTGTCGAAATTCCTGTAGCATCGTAATGGATAATCAAACCAGTTTTAGCATCAAAAGCACCAAAAGCACCATGACCAATTAAGTAAACTGCGATCGCAACTTGCAGGAAGATTTTTAACCCGCCCCAATGTTTTTGGCTGAGGTTAGGTATATTTTTTACTCGATGCCACCAGCCGTGGGATTTCATATCCCAATAAATCATTAAAAATGCCGCTAGGGGAACACAGTAGTTATAAGCACGCTCCAATAATTCGCTGACAGGCTCCCCAGCAAGAGGTCTAAGTAAGGCAGTCATAAGTCCCCAAGCTGCCATGAATAGTAACAAAGCTTTTCTCGGTGCAAAAAAAGCGAGAAGACCCAAAATAATATCCATTGTGCCGACAATGGGCATGATGTGCCAAGCCCAACTTTCGGGAATTCCCCAGACAGCAAAATAGGGCAACCATCCAGCTTTAGTAATTACGCCAAACGCACCATGACCAATAAATTCTAAGCATACTCCTAATCGCAGAAGCCACCAAATCTTAGATTCATTAGTTTGAAGAAAACTAAACGAACTTTCACTACTACTCATGGGAATTGATTCATGCTGATGATATTGACAAATAATCGTGATGGTTTGGTTTGTTCCTGTTTGATAGCGATCACCATGCTTGCACCTGCTATCTAGCATCAACGCGCCATCACCTAAATTACTTTACCGTGTTCGACCTTATTATCAGCATTAATAATCACTACCAACTCGGAATTAGGCTCTATCTTTTCTGTCAATGCACCTTCTAATTGATTCAACTCAATAGGTTTTTGTTGATGGTTCTCGACAAGGCGGGTTTACCGTCATAACGAATAATTAGTCGTATTCTAGATCATGAATTGCTTTTGACCAATACCAATGTTCTGATCTGTCAGGATGAAGCTTCTTCAATGTTGCAACGAGACTCTGGGCAATATCCCAATTACCCACTAAATTATTGAGTCGATGCTGGATATCATTTTGGGGAGCAGGAAGACGCACAAAATTGCGATGGGATCTATAAGATTTTTTTTTGTAGACTTTGTCTAACTGCATCACCAGGCAGCGTCTTTCCAATCTTTCTGCCTCCGAAATATTACCTTGGGTACGAAAACACTTAGCAGCCTGTCGGAAATCCTTTCTTGCCTGTTCGTATTCCTTTAATTCGATACCCACATCTCCACGTAACTGATATGCCTGGGCATCATAGGGATCTAGCTGTAAGAGCCAATTACAATCTACGTAGGCTTCCCCAAAAAGACCTTTTCTAATTTTGTAATCAATCTGCTGTAAGAAAACTTGGCTTGTCAATCCTCCCTGTGCCGAAATTTTTTGCTGTTTTATCTGGCGAATTCTGGCAATACAGTAGCGGCAGCTTTCTTGATCTTGACGTTGCAAATATATTTCTCCTGCCTCCTGGAGATAGGCGATCGCTTGATCGTATTCTCTAAGTCTGAGGCAGACATTAGCTCTTAGTTTATAAGCCTGGTCACAGTTAACATCTAAGCTCAAGACAACTTGAAGATCGATAATGGCAGCTTGAAGATTATTAAGGGCGAAGAAAGCTTTTGCTCGGCTGAGATAAACTGCTAATTGCTGGGTATCTAGACTGAGACTGTGATCGTAATCAATAATCGCTCTCTGAGCATCGCCAAGCTCGAAGTAGGCTGCTCCCCGATGATAGTATGTTTCAGCACAGTCAAGATTTTGGGTGATCGCTTGGTTAAACAAATCAATCGCTGTCTCGTAGTTTTTTTGTTGCGACTGAATTACGCCCCGCTGCAAAAAATCTTCCATCTTTCTTAGATACTGATAAACAATTGTTTAAGATATTTACTTAATTAAGAGCCAAAAACTTCATCTTCAATTCCTTTCCACCATTCTCCTAATTTTAATAAATCTGCCTGGATATCCCCCAGCTCTTGCATATATTCTTGCTCAGGGATCTGACTTTTGCGTTCCTGTAGTTTTTTTAGTCTAAGCTGCACTAATAGCCAAGGTTTTGATATTCCTCCCGTTTCTTCAATATATTTTGCTAGCTCTTTACTATCCATTATTTACTGCTTAATGCTCTTTTATCTGTATTTAACCTTAACCTAATGCGTTGATAGCTATTATCATTTATTTCAAGAGCAAATTGCCAGCTTTATGAAAAGACTCTCATGAAATTAAAGTCATTGATTAATCCAGGCATCTACTATATTTTTCCAAAAGGTTTACCGTAACGATGCCAATTCTCTTTGTTAAAGGGTGATTGCCAACGCAAAATCAGCTCACGTTCTAACTTTAGTCGCCCAGTGCGATTGTCAGGAGTGTCATACCAAAAAGCACTACAGACCTTAACTTCCAAATCGTATTTGCGGTGAATCTCGATATAGTTCATGATGTAGTTCCGACAGTCGTGTACCCCATTCCATCTTTGTTTGGCAGTTTGCATAGTTTCGCCAACATAGAGTAGTAAGGGCAAAGTGCGATCAATAATAAAGTAAATACAAATCTTCTCGCCATGCTGCTGGGAGCGATAGAAAGTTGAAGCATGCATTTTTAACTCAAACGGGTTAATCTGCTCACTATCACAATGACTTCGTGGCGGATCGAATAGGCTAGTTTGCTGAGGAGGTTGTGTCTTTAAGGTACGTTGCTGATAAGCAAATATAGCTGACTTCCATTTGATTAGAGCCTCTTTGCTCATTAATTTGGGGGGTTGCTCAACTCGGTAAGCTGCTTTAGCTTCAAATAATTTAAATTGTTTAGACACGGCGAACGCTCAAAATGACCAACGGTCAGGCAAGTCCCGTAGTTTTAGGGCGGGAACCCTGACCTAACAGAATAGCCAGCCTAGCATCAATCAACTAGATATCGCTTAAATCTTAAGTTTATTCTCTAACTTCTGCAACATCTTGGAACTAATGGCAATACTGAGCAACTTCAATAAATGTAGACTGCTCCCAGATATTTTTCTGCTATGCACTTTACTTTCAGCGATCGCCGATACTTAAAATGCCAATAGTAGATTTTTAGCAAGAGTCACTCATTAATTCTTCACAAATTCTTCAAGTTTCAAACCTATGATCTTGATATCAAGAAAAATCAGAGGCACCTAAGCATGCAATTAGTTGATCGAACAATTACTCAACCTATATCCGAGATGTTATGCCACTATCATAATCCTACTCACAAAATGCAGATGATTCGAGTAGTCGATTGCAATAATCATAGCTATGAAAAAGTTGTTTTTCCCCAGCAAAGAATTTTATTTGCAGGCATAAAGGAAGGATATGTAGAAGTCTATGTCGAACATAAAGGAAAACCAATGCTCAAAGAAATACTTTATTGTCATAACTTACAAGCTACAGTGATTGACATCAGGCAACCATACCCAACTGCTAGCTAACAATAATACGATAGTCCTAAATAGGAAAGGATGAATTCTCAATTAATGAAGCATTATAGTGATGAATAAAATTCCAGATTGCGCTGACCTGATTTTTCAGCTTTTTAGAGAAAGACAGAGTTTTTCTGACCAATCTGGATACTCGCTGTCGTAAGGTGTAGTTAAATCGCTCGATTTAATTAGTTTTACCCGTTTCTTTCCCTACGGCTTGATGGCGTTTTGAACAACTCATTGCGGGTTTTATCCTTTGGATGAATTTGTCTGAAAGTCTTAATCTATCTGGACTCTCAGCAACCTAAGTTATAGTGACTTCAACCATTTTAATTGGAGCAGCAGCAGAAACAAGAATGCCTCAATCTCAGTCCTGGAATTGGATTCCAACTCATTTGACTATTGAGCAATTTGCCTTGCCTCATTTATGCCATGATAGAAATGACAATAACGATGTTATGAAAACCACACAACCTCTAACTGATAATAGTTACAGAATGCTGCTTCCAAAGGAGTGATCGCATTTAGCAAAAGACTGTTAATGATTTTCTTAATGTGCAAACGAAAAGGTTCTTAATGACTAAAGAAGAATTAAAATACTATCGCTCTCAAAAATATAGCAGAGTTATTATGGCACGAAAAATATAGCGATTTTCGTTCGTTTTAATGCGGTATAGTCAAGACCTTGGTTTTGGTTGATAGTTAATTGTTGATTGTTGATTGCAGTGAACCTCACTAATTCGAGAAAGGCTATAAACCCCTTTCTTTCTCCTAAGAGCAAAAAAATCTGTCTAAATTACTACTTTTTTGAGATTCACAGTAACAGTTGCTACAGTTTATTGTCTATTTTTGTATAATCAAGATGTACACTCTTAGCTACAAAAGTGACTGTGCAATTGTTCAAACCGATAGGCAGAGAGAAAGAGGTGAAAATGAAATCTCGAAGAACATCCCGTGATGCACTGTGTGTTCCCTTTTACTTAAGACATTTCAACGTTAGCGAAAAAATAATCATAACTTTGTTGGTTTTTATCTCCTCAATTACTGTAAGTCTAATTCCGATTATTTATACCTCGACCAATACGACAGAACAAACCACAACACCGATTTATAGAAGCAAAGTCGAACTCTGGAGAATATTTGGAGAAAGGGATTAGAGTTATGTGGTAATCCCCCATGATAGTAGCGAAAGTTTTGTGACTACTTAGATTATGTTGAGTAAATAATCGGTAGTTGATAAACAGCTTAAATTTCTTGATTAGATACTGCTGGCGTTCGCAGTTCCAACTCTTCATCCTCATGAGAGCGAAAAAAAGCGGGGGATTAGATCTGGTTCGGACTTGAGGCAGGTGCAGGATTTACTCGGTCATGCCGACCCCAAAACTACTTCGATTTACGCTCACGTAAGCGATCTCTGGGAACAAAATCCAGGAGCGAATATCGAGCGGGATCTTCGCAATTGAGATTGGCAGTAATGTCTATTTAAACGCTGAGTTTTGTGGAAAGATTTAACTTTCAACTAAATGAGCTTATACAGCTTGACGTAAATTCCAGACAGGAAGCATCTATTTTCTAAGAATTAATTTTAATTGCTCTGGTGATCTATGTGATTGTCGGCAACTCAAAGAATAATTGCGATTTCTTTTCAATTAGCTGTAAAATCTACAGATGACGCTTGTAAACTCATTGTGAATTCTTCTATCTGGGATACCCTCTGGCATTTGATTCGCTATGCTCAAAAGTTGTATTGGACAGATACAATTTTATGGCTGTTTATTGCTGGACTACCTGCTGTTCCTGGTATTTTTATCCGCGAATTCTTCAATAACTTAACAGAGGAAACTTCTTCTTTACTCTCTGTCTGGAGTTGGATTGCCTTGTTTGTAGCCATCGGATTTGTTCGCATTGTAGCTATCTTTACGGGACGCATTACTAAAACACAACATCGCTTTACTATTAGTTCTTTGGTACGACACAACCTATTACGGGGATTGATGCAACGCCCTGGGGCAGAACCATTAATAGATCGGAAAGATAAAAGTCCTATTTCGCCAGGAGCAGTAATTAGCTTTTTCCGCGATGATACTAATCAGTTAGAAAACAATGTCGTCTTTACCAATGAAATTTTTGGTGAGGCTGTATTTGCGATCGCTTCTTTGGTGCTGCTGTTGAGCGTTAATGCCAGAATTACCTTACTGGTGTTTTTACCCTTAATTTTAATCGCGATTATTCTCCAACGTATTGGCGATCGCCTCAAACTCTATCGTCGTGCCAGTCGTCACGCAACTCAACAGGTAACAAGCACCATTGGAGAGATGTTTTCGGCAGTCCAAGCAATTAAAGTTGCCAATGCAGAAGAAAGTGTTTTAGCTCGTTTGCGCTGCTACTGCGATCGCCGTCAAGAGTTAACGATTCGCGATCGCTTACTAACGATAATTTTAGAATCCAGCTTTGAGAACCTATTCAGTATTGGTACGGGTGTAATTTTATTATTCGCTGCTTGGTTAATGCAGTCTGCTGAGGGGAGCTTTCGGGTTGGTGACTTAGCTTTATTTATCTACTATCTATCTTACATCACTAATTTCTTTGCTTTTGGCGGAGAATTTTTCACTCAAACCAAACAGAGCGAGGTATCCGTAGAACGCCTATCAGGTTTGATCCACAGCGAAGCATCAGATATTACTGCTCACTATCCCCTTTATATTAAACCAGTGTCGGACGAACCCCCAAGCTACCCGAACTTAACTCCTCTATAGATTCAAAGTCAGCAGATCCCTTGCAACATCTTTCGGCACTCAACTTAACTTATCTCTATCCAGGTACAGATCGAGGTATTACTGATGTTTCCCTGCAACTCCAACGGGGTAGTTTCTCCGTTGTTACAGGACAAGTTGGTTCGGGCAAAACTACTTTATTACGGGTGCTGATGGGACTGTTGCCCAGGCAGTCAGGAGAAATTTACTGGAATGGACAGCAGGTAAATAACCCAGATCGCTTTTTTGTTCCGCCCCGCATTGCGTATACGCCCCAAGTACCACAGCTATTTAGTAATACCCTGCGAGAAAATATTTTATTAGGACTAGATGCCAGTCATGAGGAATTAGAATGGGCGATCGCTCTTGCCGTTTTCGACCGCGATCTTGCTGCTATGCCCAGGGGACTCAACACCCCCATTGGCGTAAAAGGAATGCGTCTTTCGGGAGGTCAATTACAACGGGCTGCTACTGCTAGGATGTTAATCCGCCAACCCGAATTACTCGTATTCGACGACCTCTCCAGTGCTTTGGATATCGAAACCGAACAAAAACTCTGGTCGCGTTTGTTTTCGATCCACTCATCCAATTCTAACTGGACTCCTACTTACTTAGTTGTTTCTCACCGCCCTTCAGTTTTGGAAAAAAGTGATCACATTATTTTAGTCGATCGCGGTAGGGTTGAGATGACGGGAACTTTTGAAGATCTGCCAAGAGCGTATCTTTAGCTAATCAACTATGACTGCGATAGCAACAGCTAGAGAGAACTAAATGCGAATTTGATTGAGAGAAGTACCTTTGCTTGTTGCTTCAAAATCTCGGTCATCATGAAGTAGCAACAAGTCATGTTCGATAGCTGAAGCTGCAATCAGTCAGTCAATCGTATTCGAACTGTTATCTCTTGACGGCGAAGCTCATAATAAATTCGGGTAGCGTGACTCCATAATTGGATACTAGGATCGATTAGAGTTGGCTGATGAATTAGGTCAATCGATCGCCGAAATTCTGGAGGAATTACCAACCGAAACCAAAGAGTATATTTGCGATCGCCAAGGGCTAAATGAAATCAATATTATTACCCCCGCCATGCGATCTGCACTAAGGCAAATTATCAACTACCCGTTTCAAGGTAAGACGAAACAAATTTACCTAGAAAGTAAGTGTCTGGAACTGATTACTCTAAAATTAGAGCAGCTTAAATATAGCGATCGCCCTACAGAAAAGTTAGTTACACTTAAGTAAGACGATATCGATCGCATCCATCTCGCAAAAGAAATTCTTACCGCTAACTTTGATAACCCTCCGTCTCTCAGCGAATTAGCACGACAGGTGAGATTAAACGACTGTACCCTCAAGCGGGGATTTCGTGAAGTGTTTGGCACTACGGCATTTGGCTACCTACACAATTATCGCCTGGAGCAAGCCCGTCAGCTTTTACAGGAACATCATCTTAAAATATCAGAAATTGCCCATAAAATAGGATTTGCCAGTCGTACCTCTTTATCTAGAGGATTTCGCCAAAAATACGGTGTTTCTCCCAAACAATATCAAATGAGATGTACGCTATATGGAAATTCATTTGATTAAATTAGCCAACCCGACCGCTTAATTAACTCGATCACAACTCGCGTCTAACAAAAATTACGCTTGAGGCACATTTTAATTCCGTTTGGGATACATTCAAGGTTTTAACCTAACTCACCTTATGATACGATTCCTTTAATTAGGAATTTATGTCAATAAATCAAAGGGGTTTTGCCTTTATATAGAAGGTGTGAGGAGTTATGGTGAATCGACTATATTTGTTCGTATTGACGGGTTTGTTTTCGCTGGTTACAATACCAGTTTTTAGTGCGGATGTGCAGGGGCGCGGAAGCGCAAAGGAGAATCTCAAGCAAAATAATATTAGTTATTCGGCTGCGGATTTATTTCTAAAGGATACCTCGCATATAGCGCAGAGCAATCTGACGAGGGTTACGGGAGTAGAAGTCAATCAAACTGAGTCGGGGTTGGAGTTAATTCTTAAAACTGAGGCGGGAAGCGAAAGGTTAGTACCCTTAATTTTGCCCGAAGGTAACGACCTGGTGATTGATATCCTGGATGCAACCTTAGCATTTTCGATTCGGAATGGGGTAACAGAAACTAACCCCACACCAGGAATTAATAAGATTACGGTCAGTAAAGCCAATGAAAACAGTATTAGAGTTAGGATTACGGGCGCGAACCAGACACCAAGCGCGGAAGTAGTACCAGGAAGAGACGATTTGGTTTTAAGTGTTACTCCCCAAGATACTACCGCTCAAGAAGAACCAGATGAACAGATTGATATTATCGCCACGGGACAAGCAGATGACGAAGATAGTTACCTCGTTCCCGCTGCTCGTAGTCTCCTCAAAACTGATGTCGAACTGAGAGATACTCCAGGTGCGGTTCAAGTAATACCACAAGAGGTATTTAAAGACCAAGGTGCAGCCACTGCTAGGGAAGTTCTGCGAAATACGACGGGTGTCACCATCGGCAAGTCAACTGGAGATCGTGACGAAGCATTTATTATTCGCGGGTTTAGCGCTGAAAACGGCGTTTTTCGCAATGGCTTTCGCGATGATTTGTTTTCAACTCGTGCTGCAAGGGAGTTAGGCAATATCGAGCGTGTGGAAGTACTCAGAGGTCCAGCGGCGATTTTATTCGGACGTAGCGATCCGGCAGGAATTATCAACTTTGTGACTGAAAAGCCCAC
Source organism: Cyanobacteria bacterium P01_G01_bin.67 (assembly GCA_039179675.1). Taxonomy (GTDB): domain Bacteria; phylum Cyanobacteriota; class Cyanobacteriia; order Cyanobacteriales; family Xenococcaceae; genus Waterburya. The sequence goes on along the minus strand of JBCDEP010000054.1, from coordinate 963 downwards.
AAGGGAAACATTTTACGAAATTGCTTTTACCGCTGGTAGTTTTGATTTTTACCGTACGACGATAGATTTATCAGGACCTTTAACCAAAAACGGAGAGTTGGCATATCGCCTCAACGCTACCTATGAAAACGGAGGTAACTTCCGCGATGACGTAGATGAGGAAAGATTTTTCGTGGCACCGACTCTATCCTGGCAAATCAGCGATGATACGGAGTTAGTCCTGGAATTTTCTTTTCTAGACGATGAACAACCAATAGATAACGGAATAGTGGCTTTAAGCAATGGTGAAGTTGCCGATATTCCCTTTAGCACTTTTTTGGGAAATCCCGATATCGAGGGGAGTATTGATGAAAATCGCACCGAACTGACTCTCGACCATCGTTTTAACGATAATTTATCTTTGCGAACTCTGCTGCGCTATAGTACTGCTACAGAAAGTCATGGAGGTACTACTTCAGGAATTACTGGCGAGTCAGAAGACGACCAAAATTTTCCAGTAACAGAGACTGGTGACCTTCCGCAATTCTTTGAAACTTTTGCTGCTCAGAATGATTTAACCGGTAAATTTAATACTGGTCCGTTAGAGCATACTGTCTTGTTAGGCGTAGAGTATTTTACGGCTGTCAACACCTTTACCATAGAATCAAGAACAGGAACTATTGATATTTTTAACGCTTCAGCCTTTGAATCACCCGACGAAGGGTTTGAGTTTATAGCTAATGGTGAATTTACAACTGAAAGTTTTGGCATCTTTTTACAAGACCAGATCGCGATCTTAGATAACCTTCAGTTGGTAATTGGTGGCAGGTTTGATACCGTTAATAACGTGAGTTCGGGATAAGAAAAGGGACAGGTAGTAAGCTGAAAATAACGACAAATTCAGAAAACCTGCCCTATGTTTAGTTTAGAAGAATTGTTTTGTTCTGTTGATGATTTTTGCGCTCGATTTGAGCCTGGTTGGAA
>JBCDEP010000149.1:0-15628 GCA_039179675.1 Cyanobacteria bacterium P01_G01_bin.67 | reverse complement strand
CTTGAGTCTCAGTTGACTGGAGCAGTTGTCTTAATTCATCAACCGTTTCTAAAATTTCTATTTTGATTACACCACTCACTACTGTTCCCTATTTGTTTTCCTCTCTCTTTTATTTGTAACATTCTTTTTTGGATTTCATATTAGCTTAAACTGACGATAGCGAGCTTGAATTAATAAGTAGATTGCATAAGCAATTAAGCCTAATGCCATTGAACCCAATAAAACCTTGCCAAAAGGCTGCTGTGCTAAGGTCAACAATGCGCCATCTAGTCCTTTTACTTTCTCAGGATCATAGTTTTTGGCGGCTTGCATCACAAAAAAGCCGATCATCACGAACACAACTCCTCTAGCGGCGATTCCAAAACGACTAATGTTTACCAGCAGCTTTTGCTTTTGATAATTGAGTTCATTCATGTTGAGTTTTTTGCGAAATTTTGTTTTGTAAGCACGATAAATACGCCAAAACCCAAAACCAATAGTTAATGCACCAGCTATACCCACTAGCCATCTGCCAAAAGGCTGCTGCAATACCATTGCTGTCCAATCTTGCTTAGAACTACCGCCGCTATTGCCGTTGCTAGAACCAGGTGCCAGTAAGCCTGCATTTACCGCCACCCCAATATAAGTTATGCCGCTAAACAAATATCCCAGACGGGTTAATTTCCTTTTGCATCCGTACCTTTATCTCTAGGGTCGACAATGGCTTGAATCAAACGCCAAATAACGTATCCTACTAAACCAATAGTAATTAGAACTAACAATATTTGTCCAAACGGTTGCTGGGAGATCGCTTGTAAAGCACCGGAAGTATCTGTTGTCTCTCCTCCAAAACTGAAAGCTGCCAATAATGCCAAAATGCCGATCGCACCATAGACAAAACCCTTGGCAACATATCCAAACCTTGCAAATGTTTCCATTATTAATAAACTGTCTGTTTTCAGTTTATTCTATTTGACGATTTCCTTACTATAATCCGTCTAAATGTAGATTGTGATTATTAGCCTAGTAGACACTTTTATATCAGCAGCAGCAGTTTTTTGATAATTAGTTGTGCAAAATTAATTACCTGTATATAAATATATTGTGAAAGAAGTGGGAAAGAACAAAAATATAGCATCTTAATGAGATTTATTCGAGAACTGACCCCAGATAACCTGAAGCTGCTCAACTAAATAAGACCAATTTTCGCTGTTGGGACTTTAGCCTTTGATATGGCTGAAGTGGAAATAGTTAGCTAAAAGTCTTCTGGAATACTGAAGATAAACTCTTTCCTGTCTTCACAACATCTTCAAATTCTTGAAATAACTTTAATTTGGAGCAATAGCTAAGTAATTAGCGCTCGGTATTTGTCGGGTTTTCATTTAGGGAGGTCTTACATAATGAATACTAAATTATGGGGGCAAATACTAGCAGTAAATATCACCAGCTTAATGTTGGTGCTTAGCCCTTTGGTAGCCGAGGCATTCCCAGATAATTCTGATTATCCATATTGCTGTCGGGGAAATCAACCGGGATGGGGTCGGGATAAATACTTCAGACAATTTGATCGCAATCAGACTGAAACCTTGACAGGAGAAGTCGTGCATTTGGAAACTTATTCATCTCGCCGAGAAAATTTTTCAGGAGTACATCTGATGGTCAATACGGAACAAGAAACTATTGAAGTACATTTAGCACCATCTTGGTATTTAGCCGAACAAGATTTTGAATTCAGCTCACAAGATCAAATTGTCGTCAAAGGTTCGAGAATCATTATTGATGGTCAACCAGCTATAATTGCTCGTGAAATTAGAAAAGGCGATCGCGTTTTAGTATTAAGAGATGCCAATGGGTTGCCAGTGTGGCGTGCCAGTAATCGATAATTGTAGTACCACATCCAGCACAAGAAATTATGTGGCTATTTAGAAGCAGATCTAGTTCAGAAAATACAAGTTTGTGTGGCTTAAGACAATCAGCACCAAATGCCATTTTTATTTCGGGATGATTATTGAGCCTTAAGTTCTCATGATGAATCTTCCGCTTGATTCGCAGAATTATCATAATTATTAGTGATAATTTGCCAAATCTTGGTAATAAAATTTATTTTGGAAGGCTGTTTTGACACCTTTAATTTCTTGCCGCCAATTTCTTCGTGAGTCCAAAAATAATCGAAATCATAATAACTCATAATTTGCCTCTTCTAAGCATAGTATTTTTAACACAATGCTCCTCTCACCTTCAGGAAATATTAGTAGTTTATATTTTTGGCACATTAGCATTGAGGGTTGATTTAATTTATTTAGCATCAATATTGCCAAGTAAATAATTGCATCAGATGTACCAAAGAAATAATTATTATTTTTATCCTGATCTATATTATTAGCTGTTAACTACTATTAAAACATCATTATTTCTGCTTAAATTAAGATATTTAATCAGCTAAAGTGCTGATATTCGACTTTGGTTTTTGGTAATTTAGTGCTGACAAAGACTCCAGGAACAATTTAAAGTCAGTTAAGAATTAACTCTCACAACTTCCTCAATTTTTTGCTCTATCCTGGCGATCAAGAGTCGAGGCTGGAGAATCAGATGAATGCAGTTTTTGCTAATAGGCGTGAAGCAGGAAAAAGATTAGTCCAAAAATTATCTTTATATGCTAACAGTTCCCAGGCTCTAGTTTTGGGATTACCTCGCGGGGGTGTACCTGTAGCTTATGAAATAGCCAAACACTTGAACTTACCTTTGGACGTCTGTTTGGTAAAAAAAATAGGATTGCCGAATCAGCCCGAGGTAGCAGTGGGAGCAATAAGTCTACGGCATGACCCTACTATCGCCGAAGATGCTTTAATTCAGAGTTATGGTGGCGACATTACTGTGATTGATGCTGGCACGGCTGGCAGAAATGCTGTCGGTCAAGGAGAAATCAGGGCGATCGCCGCTAGAGTCAAAGCAGAACTACAGTGGCGCGAAAGCTGCTATCGCCAATATCGTCCGATGATTAAAGCTGAAGGAAATATAGTGATTATCGTTGATGATGGCATGGCTACAGGTTTAACCATGTATGCTGCGGTAACTGCGGTGCAGCGGCAGAATCCTCAAAAAATTATTCTGGCAGTACCTGTAGCTCTACAGCAAGCACTGCATCAATTTGAAAACTTACTCCACGATATTATTTGCTTGGTGACACCAAAATCTTTGAGTGCAGTGGGTTTTTGGTATGAAGATTTTAGCCAAGTATCGGATCAAGAAGTGTGCGATTTGTTGGCACAACAGACTGATAGAGAGTTAGTTGCCAATAGTTAATCACTAGTTATTAATCACTAAATATTAAGCAACATAACCAAAAACAGATACCTCCCATGAGAAATAAACAAAGCTCAATTCAACCATCTTGCTCAGTCTCTCTGGTTTTCCACTCATTGCCGCTCAGCCAGTGCGTAACATCTAGTTGATCAGTTGTAAAAATTATTTTGCTTGGTAAGTAAGATGTCTAAAAGAACAAAATTAACCAAGAATCCGCAGTCGAGCCAGCGCGGCTGGAGCATGATCATAACTGCCATCTGCTTAATTCTATTTAGCCTGTTTATTCCGACAACAGCCAATAAATCTCAACCCTACAGTGAATTTATCAATCAAGTAGAAAGCGATCGCGTCGAGAGGGTAACCATCGGCTCGAATCATCTCACTTACACTCTCAAACCTGGATTAGTAGCTAACGAATCAGAGGAGATACTTACCACCATCATAGTGGAACAGGATACCAATTTACCGCAGTTATTACACCGCCATCAGGTGGAGTTTTCTGCCACTCCATCCGCCAATGGAGACGGTTTTTGGGGCTTGATCAAGTTCTTGTTTTTCTTCTTTTTAATTGTTAGTTTGAGCAGCTTACTATTCAACCGTGGTCAACAGGGAAATACCAGTCCGTTTGGTATTGGTCGCAGTAACGCTCGAATCTATTCTGAAGGAACGATGGACGTTACCTTTGAGGATGTAGCGGGAATTGATGAAGCCAAGGCAGAATTATATGAGATCGTTGACTTTCTCAAGCATCAGGTTAAATATGCGCTATTAGGGGCAAAAATCCCTAAAGGCGTATTGCTTATTGGTCCTCCTGGAACGGGAAAAACTTTATTAGCCAAAGCGATCGCAGGAGAAGCAAAAGTTCCCTTCTTTAGTATCTCAGGGTCGGAATTTATCGAAATGTTTGTCGGGGTGGGGGCATCACGGGTCAGGGATCTTTTCGACCGCGCGAAACAACAGGCTCCCGCGATTATCTTTATCGATGAACTGGATGCTTTGGGTAAATCTCGTGCAGCTGCTGGTACGCTAATGGGGGGCAACGATGAACGAGAACAGACCTTAAATCAACTCCTGGCAGAAATGGATGGATTTGAACCCAATGCAGGGGTGATTCTGTTAGCGGCAACTAATCGTCCTGAAGTCCTTGACCCCGCTTTGTTGCGTCCTGGTCGATTTGATCGGCGGATTGTGGTAGATCGTCCTGACAAATCGGGAAGACTAGCAATTCTGGAAGTTCACGCCCGCGAGGTTAGATTAGCCGCCGATGTGGATCTAGATAAATTAGCCGCCCGAACTCCTGGTTTTGCGGGAGCCGATTTAGCCAATTTGATTAATGAAGCGGCACTGCTAGCGGCTCGTCACGAACGTTCGGCAGTGATTATGGCAGACTTTAATGAAGCTACCGAAAGAATTCTCACAGGATTAGCCAAAAAATCGCGGGTACTTAACGAAATTGAAAAAAGAACAGTAGCACATCACGAAGTAGGTCATGCGATCGTCGCTTCTCTGATGCCTGGCACAGATAAGGTTGAAAAAATATCAATCGTGCCGCGAGGCATTGGAGCCTTGGGCTACACGTTACAACTGCCAGAAGAAGATCGTTTCTTGATGATTGAAGATGAAATACGTGGTCGTCTGGCTACTTTACTTGGAGGAAGAGCTGCGGAGGAGCTAATTTTTGGGAAGGTGTCTACTGGCGCTAGTGATGATATTCAAAAGGCGACTGATCTTGCGGAAAGGTATGTTACTCTTTATGGCATGAGCGATCGCCTGGGTCCCATTGCGTTTGAACAAGTGCAGCAGCAGTTTTTAGAAGGTGTGACTAGTCCTCGCCGCCAGGTAAGCCCTAATGTTGCTACTGAAATTGATCGCGAAGTCCAAGCCGTCATTGATGGAGCCCATCAAATTGCCATAGAAATTCTTCAGACAAATCGAGAACTATTAGTCGAAATAGCCCAGATCCTATTGACTCAGGAGATTTTAGAAGGGGAACAACTGCGATCGCATCTAGATCTAGCTCATAAAACCCTAGCCGTAGATCGATGGTTGCAGTCAGGAAAGTTGACTCAAGAGCAATTGTTGCATCCAGTGGTCAACAATAACAACAAAACAGTTGTTAACTAGGTGTTAGAAAAAGTGATATGACGATCCTGTTTGAGTTGTGAAAATTAAATGGCACTAAGGGAATAGGGAACAGGGTTTTTTACGAATGATTTAGGATTGCTATAGATAATAAAAATCAATCAGTAGCTAAAAACTAACAACTAATAACTAATAACCAGATATTTTGATCACTTACTACTCACTTTGCCAGTAATTTTATGAAGACCGTAATTATGCATTCTCAAGTAGAAGAAGTTAAGCAAATAGCCGCACAATTATTAGCAGGAATGTTAGCAAACCCATACTTAAATCATGCTTTCCCCACAGAAAGTGGGAAGTTAGACGGTGATCAACAATCAGAACTGATCGAAGCGGCAATCACGATGTCCGAGGAATTGATTGCTCGGTCTGAAGCCAGAATCGAAAGTTATTTTCAACATAATTTTTCATCAGGAGAAGTGACCACAAAGCATTCTTTTACCAAATCAAAGTAAATGAAATGTTGAATTTTACTGTATCCAGAATCGTCAGGATGAAGTTTTTCTCATCTAAACTTCATTTAACCTTCACCTAAATTAATAAATGTAATAGATACCGGCGAATTTGCTTGGCGGATGTGTGTGTTTTTTTCCACTGATATCAATATACAAAACATGTACGATCCTGTCGCACCACTTGAATTAACGCTTCTTTATTTTCAGGCACTAAAACTACGCTGATTTTTTTATATGATCGCAATTAAGAAAGCAAATTTGAGTGCAAATTTTTATAATGTATCTGACCATGCTTGATAATACGAGGTTAGTTTGGGATTTACAGCAAGCCAATCAAGTGGCACAAAGCTTTTCGACATCTCTGGACTTAGAGGAAATTTCTTGCTTGGCAACAGATGGATTAATTAAGTATTTTGACTGTGCCTTTGCTCGAATTTGGCTAGTTGAACCTGATGGCAAAATGTTGCGCTTGGTCGCTTCATCTGGATTATATACCCACACAGATGGTTCTTTTAGTCGTATTCCCATGGGAGCATTTAAAATTGGCAGAATTGCTCAAAATCGCGTATCTCTTCTGAGTAATAATCTCGCCCATGAATCTTGGGTTAGAGATCCTGAATGGGCGATCGCCAATAAAATTAAGAGTTTTGCGGGTTATCCTTTAGTTCATTCTGATAAGGTAATTGGGGTTTTAGCGGTATTTGGTCATAATCCGATGAGATCGGATTTTCTGGAGGTATTGCTCAGTCTTTCCACTACCTTAACCGTAGCGCTAGAAATTGCCTCTCTCCACCAGCAAGCGCAACTAGATTCCCAAGCCACAAAACCAATTACCCTAGCTGAACTTTCACTATCTGATGCTCTGGCTCATTTACTAGGTCAGACCAAGTTAACGGTAATGGGTACAGAAAGATGTCTCAGTTTATCGCAGATTCAATTATTTCTCAAAGTTGCAGAGGTGCTTAAAACTTTAGATTGTTCTTACTGTCGTCTCACCTATGAAGTTGATGCAGTATCAATGATAGCGATCGCATCGGCTTTTCCCGCAATCCCACACGATCAGCCTGAATGGGAACAAGTGGTTTTTGGTAGTTTATTTTCTCTTGCTTCCTGCTGTGGCGGAATACTAAAAGTTAATACGGAAGCGAGCATTAAGGCTGTTCAGATTTCACTTGATTTTCCTGCTCCCGTTATTTTGCCCGAGTTACCCTTGCGTATTCAATGTTACTCTCCGCTGCTGCAAACAGGATTTAGTCAATTAGCTTGTTCGGCAGGATTAAAAGTTTCTACTGGGGAGGATTTTCAGGTTCCGTTACTGACAGATATGACAGCTTTGATGTCAACCAGCAACCACATTATTTGGGTTAATAATAATTCTAAAATAGTTCCTGAAGGCGCCAAAGCTCAAATTGATCTGGCGACGACTTCCAGCCAATTAAGAGAGGTAGTTGCTACTGTGCTCAAAGGCAATACTTGGGGTCTAGAAAATTGTCCGCCTCAACAACAGCTACTTTCTCATCGAGAACAAGAGGTAATTGCTCTTCTAGCCAAAGGATTGCGGGATCGTGATATTGCTGAGCATCTATATATTAGTGATAGTACTGTTAAGTTTCACATCAACAATATCTTAGACAAACTAGAGGCAAAAACACGACTCCAGGCTCTTTATAATTTGATGAGTGTTAAGGGATTAGAACTTTAGATTTAGTTCTCGGTGATTTGAAGTCGCCGCGCTCAGGACACAATATATTTGACCAATGTATTTATGATCATAAAGACAAATACTACTTTTTTCCTATATTTAAAACTATCTCTTCACGCGGGTGGCGATCGCCATAATTTATTCAGATCTATGTTTTATTTTTGAGCAAATTTTCCTCAAATACCTTGATTTCTCTCACGGCAATAAACCCTTCATCTACATGAGGCGGAGATTGCTCCAGATATTCCTGATAAGTATCAATAACCTGATTTGGTACATGGCGCGATCGCTGTTGATTCCATTGTTTACAAATTTCCACAGGTGTTTTAATCCACCAGGCAATCCAGTCGCTATTAAGATGCTGTAGCTGTCGCAAAAAAGAATTTCGCCAGTCTAACCTGACGTTGGTAGCGTCATAAATGACTGACTGCTCATAGTCTATGCCTAATTTCACTTGTTCAATTACTTTTTGTTCAACTCGATTCCATTCATCTTGGATCTTCTCATCACCGAATAATCTCAGTCTAATTTCATCGGTAGAGACAATTACTGAGTTGGGAATTTGCTGACTCAGTTCCCTGGCAAAAGTTGATTTACCACTTCCAGGAAGACCAATTAGGAAGTGACAAAGGATTGATTGGGTCATATTCTCAGTTATTCAGGGTCAATCAGTAGTTAGATTCTAATATCTTTTCGATGAAATCTTGCTACAAATAGCTACCGAAGAAAACAGGCTAACTGAAGATTAGGGTCAGATCGATAACTAAGTCACTCTTGCTTACATTTCATATAAAACTAGATTATGGCTTTGTATTTTTCAGTAGATTTTAGATTGGATAACCATTGAGTGGTAATTTTTCGAGTTGGAAAGTTTATTGATACTGATTTTGTTTAGAATTAAACAACCAAAACAATGTCGCTTCTTGCTCTATTAACTTTAATCGTTCAAGTAGATGCTAACTGCTGTAGTAAATAGCTATAAAATTTTTCCCGATCTACCTGAGTCATGACGTTGATTTTTCTACCGCCTGCTTTAAGAATTGTTCTTCCTTGACTAATACCAGTGGTGATAATATCTGTTTCTTTGACTTCAACCTGGTATAGTTCAGGACGAGCGAGATAAGTCGTGGCTAAGATATCCCAGAAGTAATAATTTTGTGGAATTGCCAAGGAATAACATAAGCCTGCCAAGTCTGATAAGGGATATCGACGTTGTTTAGTTAGTTGACGAATAAACTTAGAGGTCACAGGAACATTATTGGTCAAATCTAAAGGACAGAGAGTAATGGGAATCTTCGTCTCCCAGATTTGTTTAACGGCGATCGGGTCCCAAAAAACATTCCATTCGGCAGATCCATCATGTTCCAAAGCATAAGCTTTTTCTACATTTCCTGATACGGTTAAAGCTCCTCCCATCCAAACAATTGACTCGATTTGGTCAATGATCGTCGGTTCTAGGGCGATCGCCTCTGCTACAGTCGTTAAAGGACCCGTTACCATCAGGGTTACAGGGTATGGCGCTTTCTTTAATTGCTCAACCAGGAATTTTTGTCCTGGTATTGCCACCAAAGGAGCTAGCATCTTCTCAGACTCATTGAGAATCGGAAAGTTATCAATAATTGTGCTGTCTCGACGAAAATCAGCAGGAAAAGGATTGATTCCTCTGACAGTGCTTTGAGCAACTGAAACTTGCTTAGCTCCGATCAAATCTAATATTTTCCGAGTAACATTTACCGCAGCATTGATGTAACAGTCGGCAGGAGTAACAACTATTCCCCAGGGCTGGATTTCTTTCATTGTCATCAATAAGATCAACGATAAGAAATCATCAATTGCCCCATCATGATCCATCAACACCAATCTTCGAGACATATTAGACCTTAATTATTCATCTGGTTTATATTTTGATTCGGCAAGATGTTCCGCAACCGCTCTATAAAGATCGAGTACGTGATGATCTAGTAAACGATAGTATACCTTTCTCCCTTGCTTGGTGTAGTTGACTAGTCTTAGAGAGCGCAGGGTTCGCAGTTGATGAGATACTGCTGATTCACTCATCTCTAGAAGACTAGCTAGGTCGCAGACACACAAATCTCGCTTGGCTAGTAGAGATAGAATACGAAGCCGATTGGCATCCCCTAACAATCGAAAAAACTCCGCCATCTGCTGTGCCTGATTAAAGTCTAATGCTTCGCCACGAAGATTATCTAAACTATTTACGTCAACAGGATGATTCGGTTCACAAATGGGTAGATCAATGGGTTTTGCTGCTGACATAAATAGAATCTTGAAAATTAATTTAGGTTTGCTCAGAATTTTAATTATGACTGACTCTCATTTGATCTAACCACAGTTACAATCTGACATCTTGCAACTTTGATCTTTAACGTGACCATTGGCGCAAGCTTCACAACAGTAGTATTTATCCGCTTTTTTGACGGCATTCTCTAACGAAATCTCACAAGAACAGCGATCGCAGGCACATTTTACTAAACTGGCACTAGTCATAATTTTGTCCTCTTTTTTAATGCTTATCTATACACATTATATATGAACATATGTTCATGCATAGTAGATCCCATAATTAATTTTGTTTAAAGGTTGCAAACTATACATTCAGTCTGCTAAATTAGTTGAGCGCAATAAAAAGCAAGCCAGGATAGCTCAGGTGGTAGAGCAGAGGACTGAAAATCCTCGTGTCGGCAGTTCAAGTCTGCCTCCCGGCATTTTGTACATAATTCCAGTTGACCATCTGTCGTTTGGATAAATTGTTTTAGTCCTTGTCCTGGATCGCGCAATTTTTTCTTGTTTAAGAAAGGTTCTAATACCTTAGAAACTGTGACATGAGAAGGAAATTCACCCTCTTTTAAACCCGATAGCTTGGCTTCTGCTTTGATTAGCTTCCAAATTTGAAAACAGTTGACTTCTAACTTTTTATCTTTGTTTTTCTTATTTAGTACTCGTCTTTTCTTTTTGTAGAGTTTAACGATCTTTTCTTGCCATTCAGGACTAATACGAAGTTGTCCTTTATCAGATCTAACTGTTGAGGCTAACGCACTCAATCCTTCTTGTTCTACCCTTGAAACCATTCGACGAATAGTTCTGGTACTTTTCTCCAGTTTGTTTGCTGCTTCCGTAATTAGCTTGGTTTTCGTTGTGAGATCGCTAGCATGACGAATACCTTCGATTAGTTCCATCTTCAACTTATCTTTTTCTGAAAGCTCAGAAAAAATTGTGTATTCCTTCTCTTCAGATGAGTCATTAATAGCTATTAAGTCACCTTCAGGTAATTTCTCTGAAATTAAATCAACCATATTGCGATCGCGAAGCATTATCCGTTGGCATCGCGCTAATTAAATTTTTATTTACTCGTTTTGAATATTTTAGCGTTATAGGCAATAATAGCGAAATATTTTTCGTCGAGTCTTGATAGAAATCTTCCAATTTGCGATGTTGAGCGATCGCTTTATTTATTATTCAAATAATGATAATTGAACTACTTGTAACTTTTGTCGCTCGTTCAAATTAGATAGTGAAATCCCCAACAGACGAATACTTTTATCTTTTAACTCGACTATTTCCAGTAGCTTTAATGCTTCGATAATAATTCTATCCAAATTGCTGATACAGTTCTCGAAGGTAAGAGAGCGAGTAATCTGCTGATAATCAGCAAACTTGACCTTCAGAGTAAGCGTTCTACCCGAAGCTTGGTGTCGTTCGATTCGCTGGGCGAGGATAACGGCGATTTGCTTGAGTTTGATAATTATCTCTGCCATATCTACTAAATTTTCTGCGAATGAATTCTCTGCACCGATAGATTTACGAATACGATTTGCCTCTACTGGTCTATTGTCTTTAGCTCTAGCGATGTTGTAATAGTAATTGCCTGCTTTGCCAAATTGCTCCACTAGAAAAGAACGCGATCGCAATTTTAAATCCGCCCCAGTTTCTATTTCTAGTTTTCTCATCTTGGCTGCGGTAACTTTACCAATACCGTGAAATGTTTCGATTGGTAGAGTTTCAACAAAAGCGATCGCATCCTCTGGCAGAATTACCTTCATGCCGTTTGGTTTATTAATACCCGAAGCGATTTTTGCTAGAAATTTATTGACCGAAACCCCAGCCGAGGCAGTGAGATTGGTTTCTTTTAGTATTTCTTGGCGAATGCGTTTGGCAACCGTACAGGCGTAGGGCAACCCTAACTTATTTTCGCTTACGTCGAGATAAGCCTCATCTAATGCTATTGGTTCGATAATATTGGTATAGCATCGAAAAATATCGTGAATAGTAGCCGACACTGTTCGATAAACTTCAAATCTTGGTCTGACAAATATCTAATCGGGACAAAGGGCGATCGCAGTTTTGGATGGCATCGCCGAATGAATGCCAAATTGACGAGCTTCATAACTGGCTGCTGCAACGACTCCCCTTTGCCTGGGAGAAGCACCCACTGCTAATGGTTTATCTCGGTGTTGAGGATTATCTCTCTGTTCTACCGAGGCATAAAAAGCATCCATATCGATATGAATAATTTTCCTAATCGGATGCAACATTATCTGAAAACTAAAAATTCAGAATACTAGTGTAACCGTACTAGTATAAATTAGAAAGAAACTAGTTTGAAATACTATCGATGTAGTCAAAACAAAAAACCCAGTCACCATATAAGCAACTGGGTTAGATTATTAATCAATGACTATATAAGTCGTTATCCTTAAAAGACTATTCGGCAGCCTTATTAGCTTCGCCTAAAAGATTTACTTTCACTACTTTGTTTTTCTCTTCCTCAGACTTAGATTGTACATATCCAAAATAATTCGATCTAAACAAACATTCGCTCGATATATAAAATGGGAATAGTGGGACTCGAACCCACAACCTACTAGTTAAAAGCCAGTTGCTCTAGCCAATTGAGCTATATTCCCAAACGGAAGTTGGACAAAGGCGCATAGTTCGCCGCATGTAGTCGAACCCACAAAATCTGGTTTCTAAGACCAGCACGTATGTCAGTTCCGTCACGAGGGCAAACATTTGGTACTCCTGGTGGGACTCGAACCCACACTAAGCAAGGCTTAAACTTGCTGCCTCGGTAGAGTCGAGGAAGGCTATTATGCCTCGCCCCTCTCTTTGAAATCTGGACGTGCGGGTTTCCCAGCATCCAGCTTCCGAAACTCTTAGCCTTAGCTTTTGCTCATGTGTTCGTAATCGTGACACGTCTTATGTATCGCTACTAGGTTCGTGTAGTTCCAGTTATTGTGATTACCATCTACGTGATGTAAATGCACCTTCTCTTTACCCATGAATCTTAATCCACAGGCAGCACATGAATGGTTTTGCCTCTTAAGGGCTTTTGAGGTGTATCCGCTGTACAGTTTACTGTTGCGTTTGCTCCAGTATATTAAGTCGCCATCATAAGGTGACTTATTTCCTTGCACATTTGTGAATTTGTTTTCGGAGTACGGTACTGTTGAAAACGCTTTCCTTGCGAGTTCTTTCGCAGATTCGCGATTCTGTTTTCGTTCCTTCTTGAATACCTTTATCGCTCTGTTTTCGATGAAATATAGACTATCTCTAGCTCCGTCCATCTTGCAGTAGCGGTGGTAATTCCTCCATCCTCTAACAATAGGGGCTAATTTCTTAGCTTTCACTATCGCACCATAATTAGAGTTGTTGATGATGGCTTTAATCTTTTTCCGAAAAGCTTTAAAGTTTTCCCCTGACGGGTAACTTTTGAACTTTCCGTTTTCCTGAACTAGAAATTTCCAGCCCAAGAAGTCAAATCCATCCGTCGCAGCCGTTATCTTAGTCTTCCTCTTACTAATCTCCATTCCACGTTCGGCTAGGAATTCTTTGATTTCATCAAGTATTTCTGTCGCTTCATCTTCGGGTTTGAGGAAATATATCATATCGTCCGCGTACCTCACGCACCTTGATGTGATATTTCCATTGCGTTGTTTGTACTCCCCAATCTTTTCAATCCCGTTTAGTGCGACATTAGCAAGTAAGGGGCTGACCACTCCACCTTGGCATGTCCCTTGCTCGGGGAATTCTGGATTGACCCCAGCTTTCAGGCATCGAAAAACGCCTATTTTTATTGCTTTGGGGGCAATGAGCCTTTTCATGATGGGGGAGTGAGCGATCCTGTCGAAGCATTTGGATATATCGAGTTCGATGACTCGTTTTTGGTATCCCTTGCTAGAGGAGCGTAGGTTATGGAACAGTTTCTTTTGCGCGTCATGGGCACTTCTTCCCGTTCTGAACCCATAACTCCGAGCATGAAATGTTGCTTCGTGCGCTGGTTCTAACGCGAACTTAGCAAGGCACTGCCAAGCTCTGTCGCTAATGGTGGGGATTTTTAATTCCCTTGTTGAGCCGTCTTTCTTGGGGATTTGAATAGAGCGTAGTCCTTGATGTCTCCAGTTTGAAGCATCAGTTTTTAGCTTTTGTCCTAATTCAAATCTTTCCTTGAAATTCAAGGCTAACTTTCCATCGATTCCAGCCGTTTTCTTGCCATTATTCAGTTGTGTTACCTGACGTATAGCCAGAAATCTAGCTGCGCGGGAGCGCATAATCAGTTTTTGTAATGACTTAGCTTTAGCTGTATCACCAACTCTTACTGCTTTGTACGTGCGCTTCTGTAGACGGAATAAATCTTTACGGAATTGCTTCCAGGGTAGATTCTTCCAAGATTCACTATTAAATTGATTAATGTGTCCAATCACGTTCTGCATTAGTTTACGTATTCTGAGTTCCTTTTGACAATTACGTCGCATCCTACCCGTCGTCTGGTTTTCCGCTACTCGTCTAGCCTATCTGGGTTTCGACTGCACCCAGAACCAGATATCGACGTTTTTCTTCGTTCCGTCCGTAAGATTGTCTGACACTTTAGGGCGGTTCAGTTTGCCTACATACCTTCTCAGAGAATCAGCTATTTCGGAAATATGCTGCGAGAATAAACGGTAGTAAAGTCCACATTTGTTATTCAGATTGTGGCTTACCCATAAGACACTTTTCTAGAACCTGTTTTACCCTTGGTGTCTCCCTATTAACCCCAGTGTTGCTATCTGCTTTGATTTCAACTGATTGCGTCCTGTTCCCAGCTTCAGCCTCCCGAATTCCGAGTCGAGTCACTGTGGGCAGATAAGGAGTCACTAATCTCCGTAGTGGTGGGACTTTAACCCACATCCTACAAACAGTTCAGATTACATACGGTTTTCTCTCCGTTATCCTCTGGATACCTTATGCTCTCTATTTTCTAGAGGATTCGGGTATCAACGAATCGCACTTCCGATTGGGCTACAGGAGCTTGTTTTTTTAGCTGGGAAGGAGGGAATCGAACCCCCAAATTTCGCATTCAAAGTGCGATGGCTTTGCCTATTTGCCTACTTCCCATTAGCCCCCCAGACTGGAATTGAACCAGTACTTTCTGCTCTTCAAACAGACGCTCTACCAACTGAGCTACCAGGGGAAATTAAGTTTATATGGTGGGTCGAGTAGGATTCGCACCTACAACGTACAAAGACTACAGTTTTACAGACTGCTGCCCACTCTAGATAGGCGAGCCGACCCAAATATGCAATTCATTCTCGACTAGATGTAAACGATTTACAGTTGAATGTAATGTGCATAGGCGGAGAGAGTGGGAGTCGAACCCACAGTAGAATGATTAGTCCTACAACTGTTTAGCAAACAGCTTACCTTGCCAATAGCGACCTCTCCTTACTGCCCCAGTAGGACTCGAACCTACAACCATTGCGTTAACAGCGCACCGCTCTACCATTGAGCTATGGGGCAATAACAGTGCTGACGGGAATCGAACCCGCAAATCCCTACGTGAAAGGCAGGTGACTTTACCGATTTGTCTACAGCACCATATACGAGGTGACTAAGATTTGAACCTAGAACAAGAGTTTTGGAGACTCCTATGTTGCCAGTTACACTATCCCCCCTCAAGAAACAGCGAGTAGTTATACTACGCTGTTTCTAAGCATCGGGTGAGACTCGAACTCACGATTGGTAGTTTTGCAGACTACCGCCTTAACCAGCT
>JBCDEP010000263.1:0-4216 GCA_039179675.1 Cyanobacteria bacterium P01_G01_bin.67 | reverse complement strand
CGAGATACATTTGTGATAGAATTCTGGCAACATTTTTGATTATGGGGTCTTTTCAATTAGCTTGACCCCTTTTTCTTACCATCTAACTACTACATTCAACCCTTTATCTTGTTTACAAAACTCTTGTCACCCCGTGAGATCTCTGATAATAAAATCTTCTGATGCTAAGTCATTGACATTTATCAAAGTGGCAAAATGTCCGCCGCTACCAAAACCTGAAGCAGAGCCATTTTGATTGTAAAATAGGCTAGCTGTTTCTCGGCTGAAGACAATAAATGCACTCGAACCAGCAACTTGATTATCTCGATTAACAACGGCAAACTCATTACTGTTGCTAAATCCAAATCCGTCACTAGATGAAATCGCCGAAAAAGTCGTTTTGTCTAGATAAATTCGATCAAGACCATCTTCAAAATCTTCAATCCTATCAATACCTACTGCATCTGTATTAAATGCAGTTCCAGTATTGTATAAAAAGATATCTCTGTGCAAACCACCGATGAGAGTATCATTACCTTTACCGCCAATTAAGATATCGTTACTATCTCCGCCACGGAGTTTATCATTTCCGTCTTCTCCATAAAGGGTATCATTACCTTCTTTTCCATCGAGATAATCCCGACCGTTGCCGCCATATAGTTTATCTCGTCCTTCATTACCATATATAACGTCATTTCCGTCTTCTCCAAAAAGAGTATCATTACCCTCGTCTCCATACATTTGGTCGTGGTCATCACCACCATAAATTTTGTCGTCACCATACCAACCACTTAAATGGTCTTGACCACCATGACCATAAACCGTATCATTACCCAAATCCGAACGTATACTATCCTTATCTTTACCGCCAATTAATAAATCGTTGCCAGTCCCACCGTATAATCTGTTTTGACCATTGCCACCTTTTAGAGTATCGTCTCCAGCATGACCGAATAACTTATCTTCCCCTTCTCCCGCAATTAGAAGATCGTTGCCAGCAAGACCATGAAGACTGTCATCACCCACACTGCCATACAAGATATCATTACCGTAATGACCTATTAAAGTATCATTCCCACTTTGACCATAGAGAATATTGTCTCCCGCATATCCCTGAATGCTGTCATTACCCGCACCACCATATAAAGTATCATCTCCATCGTGTCCGATTATGGTGTCGTTTCCGTTATGACCTCTAATTAAGTCGCCTACCTTGATACCTTCAAGAAAATCGTCGCCGTTAGTGCCATCGATCGTATAAGAGTTAGGTAGAAATTCAAAATCTAGCTTGTAGTTCGTGCCAGGACTATTGCTATAAACTTTAAAATAATAATCTCCTGGTGCGAGGTTCTCATAAATATTAAACTCGTCCTGCGTTCCACTATTGTAAGAACCCGAAATTAGATTGCCATCGCTATCTAGCAATTGAATATTGGCGTTGTTTGATAATTCAGACAAAGAGAAGTCCAAGCTTCCTACCTGTTCGGTGCTAAAACGATAGAAATCTCGTACATCGGTCGAACCTACCCAACCAAAAAGATGTTTATCCTCCAAAACAACCCCGACGTTTTGTGCTTGACCAATATAGTCTCCCGCATCATCTGGACGAAGTTCAAAATTTAGTTCGTAGTAGGTATTAGGACTACCGCTGTAAATCTTAAAATAGTAATCTCCTGGTGCTAAATCTTCATAAGTATTGAACTCGTCTTGTTTTCCAGGATTATAAGAACCAGAAATCAGATTTTCATTACTATCCAGAAGTTGAATATTGGCATCGTAGTATAGTTTTGTAAGCGAAAAATCCAAATCTCCAGGTTGATGAGTAGTAATACGATATGTATCCCTAACATTGTACACACCTACTTGACCGACAATCTCCTTTTCTTCTGTAATTACACCCAAATGCTCGGATATAATAGACAAATCAACATCATTGTAATAATTGTTGTTATAACCACTAGATGTCTTAAGACTTAGATGCAGATTGTAATTAGTACCTGGACTGTGACTGTAAACTTTAACAAAGTAATCTCCTCGTCTAAGTTTTACAGTCCCAAGATCGGGTGTAGTCCCAGGATCGTAAGAACCAGAAATGATATTTCCTTCACTATCTAATAATTGAATATTGGCATTATTTGAGAGTTCTCTAATCCCGAAAAATAGCTCTCCTGATTGATGGGTAGTAAAACTATAGATATCTCGCGTATCCGAAGAACCTACCCATTCAGAAATTAACAAACTATTATTAAAAATTCCTAAATCGCGTGCTTGAGCAAGTATGTTTCCTGGTTCAGTATATGCAGTCATTTTTTATCTCTCTAAATTGTTTTTTTATTGATTGGTATTAGAGAGATAGAGCTATAAGGCAACAAGTATCATTCATTCATGTAAATACCCTTAGCTATAATTTTTTTTAAATTTTCTAAAGAATGAACTTCATCTAATTTGCATAAAAAGCCATATGTAGAATCAGTTAATGACAAATTTTTATCTATTACTTTATTTAATTGAATTGCAAAGTCTAGTGCAGTGTCTGTTGAATTTTCAATTGCCAAAAACCTCCAATCTTCTCCAATATTGATGTTGATTTCATCCTCTTCAAGCCTGTATATAATAAGTCCTTCACTGTATTTATTTTTTGAAATACTCAATTCAGCATTACTCATCCTGTGAATAGCTTGCTTGATTGCATCAGAATCAAAATTAATATTGTCGTCAATATATATCATTAAAAAATGTGACATATTGCAATCTCTCTATTGAACTACGGTTGGAACAATTCTAACTTGCCCTGGAATATTGAACTCTTCTAGTAGAGACTCAAAATATTCGACTGCTTGAGCATCATTAACAAGAACTTCTAATTGAGTGAAAGGTATTGATGGATTATTTATTATATCTGCTGTTCTTCTAAATTGATCTCGCTCTTGTCTTAGTACATTATCTTTAAGAAACTGAGGTGCTTGAGAGTTATTGATATAAGGACTTCTTGTAGGATTGCCAATATATTTAGTGTCTAATATTGTTCTACCTCTAAATCCATCTATATCAAAAGTTTCTGCTCTACCTTGGTCATTTATTTGGCCTGTCAAAATTCTATAATTTAAAAGTCCTGTTTGCTCTATTTCAAACAAATTTGCGGAGCTATTTGTGGGAGTTCTTCTAGGAGCTATAGTCGAAATAAAATCATCTACTTCCTGTATGCCCATACTACTTGAGCTACCAATAGGAAAAGGATTGGCAGATCCTCCATCAATTAAATAAATCTGTTGTGGTATTTCAACTACATCAGGAAAAATAAAAGGTTCATTCAGCAATCCATCGAGAATTTCGTCTCTTTGAGGAAAGCTTTCGACATTTTCAGCAAGCTCATCAATAGGATCTAAAGGAGTATAAAATCTACTGTCTAGATCGAGTAGATTTTCAACTGTATTACCCTTAGGAAAAGTTTCAACTTGAATAGTAGACTCAATTACGTCACCAGGGAAAGGAGGTGTACCAGTAGATAAATTATCGAGAGCTATAGAGAGTGATTCGTATAAGGTTGTTTGTGTAATAGATTCATATAGAGTTAAGACCCCTTCTGGAACATCTAATTGATCTGCTGCTATATATGTCCCTCCAAGGAAAATAGTGTATTTTATTCCACTTATAACAACAGGATTAAGCAATAGAGTTGGACTTGCAACTAGTATTTCACCTTGCTCTCCAGCAGTTAATTCATAACCTATGTCTCTAAATGCTCTTTGAGCAAATTCAAATCCTTCCGACTCTGCATCAATAAAACTTGAGAATGCAAATTGATTCTCTGCTTCGTAAATTGAAAAAGTAATTCGCTCTTCGACAGCAAACTTGCCCTCATCACCAAATTCTATGTAATGCTGGAGTGCATTGGCACTGGAGTAATTAGTAGCAGCTTCAAAAAATTCTTCATCTTGTAAGATCTCATCTTTAACATCTGTATGAGTTTCGTAATAAAAACTAGTATCAAATAAAGGATTGGGATCTCGATTGGGATTAGTTCCAAAGGGATTTTCTGGGAGGCTTTCTCTCCAGCCAAACTGAATATAGTGAATTAAAGGATTAACTCCTGCTGCGTAACCATTCACTCCCCCCTCTTAAAAGAACTGTAAATAGAGAAAGTGATTTAGAGAAGGGTGATTGATGTATGCTTTAAATCATGGCTAGACTAAGCAAAGAAGATTTGGCACAGATGAATCGGGAGTACTTCCAATCT
>JBCDEP010000124.1:0-19599 GCA_039179675.1 Cyanobacteria bacterium P01_G01_bin.67 | reverse complement strand
TTTACATTATTATATTCATACTTATTTTCTAATGTTACTTAAACCATCACCGAAATTAGCTGATAATAAGAAGAAAAGTACTCAATCTTGGATAGCTATCTTAATGTTGATTTGCTTCTTATCTCTAGGAATATTACTTAGTCCAGGATTAGTGTTTTTAGCTTTCCCAGCTTGCTCATTTATCGTTGGAATTTATTTGTATTTCAAAGACCCACCTTTTTATGTAGGTTTTGTTTTTTGGATGTGGTTTATTGGTCCTTTAATTAGACGTTTGATAGACTATCGTGTCGGTTATTTAACGCTTGGTCCTTTTACGTTTACGCCTTTTTTGGTTACAGTAGTTACTTTATTTACTTTCTATAAACATTTACCTCAATTATTTCGAAAAGGAAACCTCCCCTTTTTTCTTTGTTTTGGAACTGTTACCTATGGTTTAAGTCTGGGGCTAATTCAAAATCCTCTGGTTTACGTCTTAAACTCTTTAGGTTGGCTATCATCTTTACTTTTTGGATTTCATCTCTATGTAAATTGGCGATATTATCCTCAGTATCGACAGGTAATTCAGAGAACATTTTTCTGGGGATTATTACTTATGGGAATTTATGGCGTTATCCAGTTTTGTATAGCACCTGAATGGGATCGATTTTGGATTATCAACATTGATAAAGGTTCCTTTGGAAAACCAGAGCCATTCGGGATTAGAACTTCTAGTACAATGGAGTCGGCACACTCTTTCGGCTATGCTTTGACTACGGGGCTGTTTATATTATTTGGAGATCGCCAAAATATATGGCGTTATCCAGTTATGGTAATTGCATTATTAGCACTATTACTAACTCAAGCCAGAGGAGTATGGCTAGGATTAATCATTGGGGGTATGATTCTTATCTTATCTCTAAAACCAAACTTACAAATTAGGGCTTTAATAGGGTTAGGAATTCTATCTTTATTAGTTATTCCATTAATTACTATGGAACCGTTTTCAGGTATTATTTTAGAGCGATTTGATACTTTTACTAATATAAATAACGATGGAAGTTTAAATGCTAGATTAGATGGTTATAACAGATGGGTAAGTACAGCTCTTTCTGAAATTATAGGTAGAGGTTCAGGCTTTCAGATAGTTGATCGAAGTATTGGTTCTTTTGACGGAACACTATTACCTATGCTGCTAATTTTTGGTTGGATAGGAATAATTCCCTACTTTAGTGGATTATTTTTACTCTTAGCAAATTTATTCCAGACAAAAGCGGCGGGTATTTCAGATTCATTTACTATCAGATGTCGCTCAATTGTTTTTGGTCTTTTCGCTCAAATTGCTTTTTCCTATTTATTTGTAGGTGCAATGGGAGTATTTTTTTGGGGTTTTCTAGGGTTAGGTTTAGCAAGCCAAAAGTATAACGAAAAACAAATTAGGTTACAATCTGAGCTAACATAATAAGTCAGTGATGGTGCTATTTTTTAAATTCATACCAGCTGCTCCGCTAAATTTACATAGCATTATGTGGTTTTACTGTTATTTTACATGGCTTTTTGAGTTAGTTTTTGTATTGTAATAACAAATTATAATTGTTTACAAAACAATGCTCAATAGAATTTATCCTAAACTTTTTTTAATTTCTTGGTCAATTATGATCTGTGTTGTTTCTTTTCCTTCATTAGCAACAACTCAATCTCTACCAACTCGTAGCGCTAGTTCTTTTATTAATTCAATTGGTGTAGCAGTACATCTCAGTTATACTGATACAGCTTATGGTAAATATGAGGAGATAATTAAGCCTAGATTGATAGAATTAGGAATTAAACATATAAGAGGTGATGGTCCAACTCCTAAAGATATCAAAACTCAAAACAAATTCAACGATCTAGCTAGTGTGGGAATTAAATCTACAATAATAATGGAGCCCAAGCGAGTAAGTCCTCAAAAAGCCGTAGAAGTTGCACAGGCACTTGCTCCTGGGTTAGAAGCAGTAGAAGGACCTAATGAGTGGGACTTAAAACCCAATCACACATATAAGGGTAAGAATTTTCCTGTTGGTTTACAGAAGTATCAATCTGAACTTTATGCAGCTATCAAAAGAGATCCTCAAACTTCTCACTTGACAGTATTAGCACCAGCAATAGCACTGATGGATAATATTCCTTTGTTAGGAAAAGTTTCTTGTGATGCAGGAAACCTTCATTTCTATCCAGGACCTCAAACTCCAACAGCGAAAAATAAGTATGAAAGAAAATTAGATACCAGATTTATTGCCCAAGTTAAGAATATGTGTGGTACCAATAAATTTATTACCACCGAAACTGGATATCATAATGCTCTTAAAGATCAAAAAACTAAATCTCAAGGACTTCCAGAAACAGTAGCAGCTAAATATTTACTCAGATTATTTTTTGAGTTTTTTAATCGAGGTATTGAACATACCTATACTTATGAGCTAATTGATTACATGTCAAATTCTGCACTTGACAACTATCAACGCCATTTCGGTCTATTACGTAATGATGGTTCACCTAAACCAGATTTTATTGCAATCAGAAATACTATTGATTTACTCAAAGATGAGTCTAGCCTCAACTCACGTCCTCAAAAACTATCTCAACTTAATTGCAAATTGCTAGGCGATACTATCAACATTCATCATACTGTTTTACAGAAGAATAACGGTAATTACTATCTAATTATTTGGCAAGATTTTAAGAGCTATAATCCTCGTGAAAAAGTAGAAATTCCTGTGAGAAGGCAAACTGTCAAAATTGTACTAAATCGGGCAATCAAAGAAGGTAACCTCTATAATCCTCTAAGATCAGTTAGATCGGCTTTGAAATTTACTAATAAAAAATCAATCTCTATTAACGTTAGAGATTATCCAATAATTTTAGAATTAATTGAATCTTAACTTATAAATTAGATATATTTTATTATGTTTCTCATACTTATGAAGTATATTTTTGTTTTGTTAAATTAATGTTTAGGGAAAGTTTAATTTTGTGAAAACTTTACAAGTTGGAATGGGATGGTTTCCCGATCGCGCTGGAGGATTAAATCGCTATTATTATGATTGTGCAAATTATTTTCCCTCGGCTAATCTTCAATTTGATGGTCTAGTAGCAGGAACCGAAAAAGTCAAATTTGACTCAAATGGTAAAGTTAAATCTTTTGCACCTTCCAATTCTTCCTTGATTAACCGCTGGTCAGGCGCGAGAAAGCACTTTAAAGAATCAACTACACACCAAGATTATGATTTGATTGTATCTCACTTTGCTTTTTATACATTTCCGCTACTTGATCTGCTGAATAATATTCCTTTAGTGACTCATTTTCACGGTCCTTGGGCATTGGAAAGTGGTGTTGAGGCTAACAAAAGTCTGGCAATTAAGATCAAAAAAAGGTTAGAAGAATCGGTTTATCAGCGATCGCAACAGTTTATTGTCCTATCTGAAACTTTTCGTGATATTTTGCATCAAGAATATCAGGTTCCTCTGGAGCGGATCAATGTTATTCCAGGAGGAGTAGATCTAGAACGGTTTGATATTAAAGTTTCTTCTCAAGATGCTCGCAGTAAATTAGGCTGGGAAGCAACAAGACCGACAATATTCTGTATTCGGCGGCTGGCAAAGCGCATGGGGTTAGAAAATTTAGTTACGGCAATGACTGAAGTTCGTGCCGCAGTTCCAGATGTTTTACTTTACATTGCGGGAAAGGGTGAGTTGGTAAATACTCTGCAAACTCAAATTGTCGAACTAGGACTGGAACAGAACATCAAACTATTGGGGTATGTTTCGGATCAAGATTTACCTTTATGTTACCGAGGAGCAAATTTTTCCATTGTGCCTACCATGGCATTAGAAGGTTTTGGCTTAATTGTGGTGGAATCTCTGGCTGCGGGAACTCCAGTATTAGGAACTCCTGTGGGTGGAATTCCTGAAATCCTACGACCCTTCTCTCAAGATTTGGTTTTGGCAGGAAGTGATCCCCAGCAGCTTGCTCAAGGCATGATTGAGGCATTATCAGGCGATCGCATTTTACCTAGTAGTGACGCTTGCTTATCATATGTCAAGGAAAACTACACTTGGTCGGCAATATCTCAGAAAATCAAGCAGGTATATCAAAGCGCGTTAGATGAGTCGAACCTCAAAAACTAACTACAGCATGGTCGTGATCACTTGAGCTGAAATCATTGTGGTCACGGTCATACTTAAAAATAAATCAAGAGGTTTAAACCAGGGATTGTGCGAGAAAGAGTCCATAGCAGCAAAATAACGTATAACACCCCCAAAGACCATTGATACCAAACTAAGGTGGCAATTAAGCCTGGTAAGTGGCGATCGCGTATCCGAATGTCAATAAATCCGATTTTAAATGTATTATTGAGACTTAAATTATAGTAATTAAGCCAATTCCAACGTTTTGTCCACAGAATCGGCAGATAGCGATCGCGAAAAAAGTCAAATCGTGGCATAATTGGCAATCGTCCCAATAACAGCCTAAATTCTCTTAATGCTCCGTTTTCCACAAAGTAACTTTGATTTAATAACTGATGATATCTTCCTCGCTGATAAATTCTGAACGCGATTAAGATAGGGACAGGAATGATAAAGATAGCAATTGTAACTAGAGTCTGCCAGGGTCTATTGGTGGCAATAAATATATTGAAGATGCTAATCAGCGTCAAAGAAATATAGCTAGATAGCATCCATATAATCTCTAGCTGGTTAGGAATTATCGGCTGAGAAATGTGAGGACGATAGCGATCGATTAGCCAAAATAAAATACTAAACCAAGCAGTGTTAATTAGACCAATGCTAAAGAGCAAATTGATATTAGTGCCATAATCTCCGAGAAGTAACAACAAATTGAGGCAAATCCACTGAGGAATTAGACTAATCCAAGACCAAGTAAAAATCTTGCGCCAAGAAGTTTTAGATAAGCGATCGCTTATCTGAGTGACTCTTAACTGTTGTTGTTGATATTCAAGAGAATTAGCATCAACTATTTGCTCCAAACTGCGAAAATTACGAATCAAATTACGCAAGATTGTCTCATTACCTGTCAAACGATTGACATGTAGCAGTTTGCCAATAACCCCTGGTTGTCCGATGATGTTGGCTTCTGTTCCCTCAAATGCCAATTTTGAAACGTTAAGATCTGCGTTTGCCGTAAAAAAGGCGTTGCTAAAGTCTAGCCGATTTAAGATGTGTGCATCTTCCAAATTCAGCCTTGAGTTGAGATAAATATCGCGGAAAGTAACAGTTTTTTCTAAGCTGCTATTAATTAAGCTGATTGAATCAAGAAACTTACACTTGGCAAATATAAGGCGATCGCTAAATCTAGCTTGACTAAAATCAACTAACTGTAGAAATACACAGCGGGTAAAATCAGCAATTTGAGCAAATAGAGCTTCATTAAATACCGTCAAGGCTTCAAATTGACTATGGCTAAAATCGGCAATCCCTTTGAATTGGGCTTGTTTTAGGCTGACTTGTGCAAAAAAATGGCTCTCGGAAAAGTTAGCATTCTGCTCAAAAGTAACGTTACTAAAGTCTATATTTCTACCAAAAAATACTTGCTTAAAATTAGTATCTCCCTGAAATTTGGCATCAACAGCACTAATCGATTGTAAGAACATACTGTTTTCAGCATCTACTTTACCCGTAAAAATAGTATTGTTCAAGAATAAACTACCGCGAAAAATATTTATTTTTGGTCTGAGTCTATTATTAGCATTAGTAACTGGATAATATTGATTAATTTGCGTTTTTTCAGCATCAGTAAATAAAGAGGGTAAGATACCTTCTCCTAAAGAACTAGTAATACCTAATTGACTAAGTTGAAAATACCCTTTAATAGTAGAATTATCAAAATTAATATTTATAGCATTATTAGCATGACTAATTACATTATTAATTTCTTGATAAAATTGCTGATTAAATTCACTTTCGGCAGCAGAAAGATCAATAGTATGGTTGCTCAGATCGATGGTTGCTCTTCCTGCTTGTTGAATTAAGCTAGTAGTTTTTGTTTGCAGTATTTCTAAAGTGAGATCGCTGGGAGGTTCAATTATGACGTCTGCTAATAGAGAAGGGACAAAAAGTAGTATTAAAGCAAAAGTAACGATCGCAGTTGTAAGAGCTTTAGCCATGAAAATATGTAAATTCTCTGATACTTATAGTCATTCCAAATAGAAATCATATAAAGAGATCCTGTTCCCTGTCCCCTTCTTACGAAGTTTGTACCACAAGGGCATAACATGACGCGAAGCTAATACATGCGGCTTAAGCCTTTGTTTAGGGCTCAACGGGGGTAACCCCCGCAACGTTTATGCCCGCCATTTTGGGTGCAACTTCGCGCTGTTCCCTGTTCCCTGTTCCCTGTTCCCTGTTCCCTAAAAAAGATAGCTTATGGAATACGGAAGTTAATTAAAACGACTATAGAGAAAATTATTCATCATGACCAAATAACTGGCAAGCATAACTCAATCAGGCTTTAAGATAGTAACCGCATAACGCTGAGGAGAAAGATAACGTTGAGCGATCGCCTGTAACTCTTCAGGCTGAAGGCGACTTATTATTTGAGGATATAGTGCCGAGTGAGCGGCAGTTGCCACAACATTATAAAAACCATAGACATTGGCTAACTGACTAGGGGTTTCCGTCCCAAAAATATAATCATTAATCAGCTGACGTTTAGCGCGGTTAATTTCTACTTCAGGGAGCAAACGATGTTGCAGTTGATATAGGCGATCGCAAATGATCTGTTCCACCAGAGGAATATGCTCTGCCGCAAGTAATGCCCCCACAGCAAACATACTAGAATCCTTTTGCAACGATAGATTACAGTCAATATCGATCACTAACTGCCTTTCTTCTCGCAACTCCCTGACTAAGCCTGAACTACGACCCCCTGTTAAAATCAATGCTACTAAATCCAAGGCGATCGCCGACTCTAAAGACTCGGAACCTGGACAGATCCAAGCCATTAATAGCCGAGCTTGTTCAAGCCTAGGAAGCTGTAGTTCTTGTCGTCTAATGGCAGTAGAGGAAGGTTCCGACTTGACCGCCAGGGGAGGGCATTCCGAACGGACACCAAAATCACTAAAATTTTGGTTGACTAAAGCCAAAGTCGCTTCTTGTTCAATATCACCCACAATTACTACCGTCATGTTTTCAGGTTGGTAGTGAGTGCGGTGGAAACAGCGCATCTGATTAGGAGTATGCTCTAACAATAACTCCTTTTCCCCTAGAATCGAGCGTCGGTAAGGATGATGTTGATACGTATTTTGGCATAAGGCCTGAAATCCTAAAAAGTCGGGATCGTCATTGCTGGAGTGGATTTCTTCAATTACGACTTCCCGTTCGCGAATAAACTCTTCATCAGGAATATTGGCTCTCAATAAAATATCAGCTAAACAGGGCAAAGTTTGCTTTAGATGTGTTGCTGTAGTTGTCAGATAAAAATGAGCATAATCATAACTAGTAGCAGCATTAGCCACTCCTCCAGTATTCTCAATTAACCAGTCAAATTCACCCACCATCACATTGGGAGAACCCTTAAAAATCATATGTTCTAAAAAATGAGCCATGCCAGACCAGGCTTCTGGTTCTGAAGTCGCACCTGCCTTGACCCAAACATCTGCCACGACTACGGAAGTTGCTGGTAAATGCTGATGAATAATAGTTAATCCGTTGCTCAATTGAAAAGTATGAGCATTGAACTTAGTTTGCGATAAGGATTCTGATAATTTTGTCATCAAGTAGCTACATTCTTGACAATATAGCTCATCATAACTCTTGAAGGAGCGTCTCTCTTGTTACATTTTTAACAGAAATTTAGCCAAAATTAAGCACTTACCGATACGCACTAATAAAAAAATAGCCCACCGCCGCGCCGTTTTACCTTAGTTTATGACCTGGAACTCCAGGGTGGGAACTGGCTGTTTCCGTTTCCATTTCCGAGTACAAGCTCGGTATACTTTCACGATAACTAATGCTATTCCCTCATAAATCAAGCATAGATCAATAAACTTGTGAGGTAGTCACCAACGCGGTAGTGGTACTTTATCCATAATAGTAAGTTTTTCAAATTTAGCAAGAGGAAATTTCATTGAGCATTGAGCATTGAGCATTAGGCACTGTGCATAAGCATTGAGCACAAGATTCTTGTAACAATATTTCAATCAGAAAACTTGATCGTAACGATAGGATGAGGTGGAGTTCTATTATTTTTGGCTGGTAAACATTGTGGATTTAAAGTACGTAATTATCGCCTACAAAGCAGGACACCAAACTAGCAAAGAATGGGCGGAAAAATGTGCCAAAGAATTGGAAGAACGACAATGTAAGGTCATGATTGGTCCCAGCGGCATCAAAGATAATCCCTATCCCGTATTCTTGGCTTCATCAACGGCTAAGATCGATTTAGCGATTATTTTAGGTGGTGATGGCACAATTTTAGCTGCGGCAAGACAGCTGGCACCAGAAGATATTCCGATCCTGGCAGTGAATGTTGGCGGACATTTGGGATTTTTAACCGAACCATTTGAACTCTTTCAAAATACCGCAGTCATTTGGGATCGCCTACAATCAGATCGTTATGCAGTACAAAAGCGAATGATGCTCCAGGCACAGCTTTACCAAGGAGAAAAGCATCAGCTAGAACCTGCTAGCGAGAAGTTTTACTGTCTCAATGAAATGTGTATCAAACCTGCCAGCATTGATCGCATGCCCACTTCGGTTTTAGAATTAGAAGCAGACGGTCAGATAGTAGACCAATATAGTGGTGATGGATTATTAGTCTCAACCCCTACAGGATCTACAGGCTACACAGTTTCTGCTAGTGGTCCTATTCTGCATCCTGGAATGTGGGCGATCGCCGTTACGCCGATCTGTCCATTGAGTCTTTCGGGGCGTCCTTTAGTTCTGCCTCCTGGGAGCATTGTCAGCGTCCAGCCTCTCAGTGATTATGAAGTAAATACTAAACTATGGACAGATGGTTCCTTGGGCACCACTATCTGGCCAGGTCAAAAAGTGGTAATCAAAATGGCGAACTGCCAAGCTCATTTTATTATTCTGCGGGAGAGCTACTCTTTTTATCAGACTTTAAGGGAAAAACTTCAATGGGCAGGAACTAGAGTTCACTATGAAAATGATGATTCTAGTCCCATAAAATCATAGTTAATTGATCAATGACTCATTGGAGTAAGTTCAGGAGTAGATTCACTAAAAGTTGAATAGCTTCAAATCGATAACAGGACAAGCATACTAAATCATTTGATGTGACTCAAAAATTCTTGACAATAGTCTCAACTATTTTAACGACGTTCCTGATCGTAATGATCAATCCTCAAGCAGGACAGACTCAAGCTATCTATAATCCCTTCACGTATAACGTTCAGTTTGAAGATCTCCAAATCTACAGCGATCCGACTGTTCCCAAAGCCCCAGTGGTAATCGATGGTCGAGAAATTTTTTCTGTGGGTAAAATTGGCGGTACGGCAGCGGGAGATAGAGTTGCTTTAATTCGCTCAGAATTGCTACAGGCAATTCGCGACAGTAGTTTTGCTGAGGTAGTAATTGAGGAACAAGGTGGACTTCCTGTGTTCTATTTAGTCTACAATCGACCAGCAGCGACAGATTCAGCTCCAGACTCCGCCAATCTGCAAGAAGACCGCCGCTATTTATTTACTGTCACCAAAGAAGACACCATTGGCAGAAAGTCTAATCGTGATACTGCCATTGACCTCAAACAGGAAATAGAACTGGCGATCGCTCAAGCCAAAAAAGAGCGCAGTTCTGCCTATCTGCAACGACAAGGCATCATCACCTGTAGCTTGCTATTGCTGGCTTTATTTTTAACCAGGCTCTTAACCCAATTGCAGACTTATCCCCTCCGACGAGCTATTCAAAGAGTTATTCCCTGGTTACCCAGCAACACTAGTTCCCAGCCTTCTAACCTGACTACCCTATTTCGCCTTAAGCTAGGGTTTGCTCAGTTTCTGCTTTGGACTGCCACTATCTTTGTAATTTTCCGTCTTTTCCCTTCTACTAGACATTGGCTATATTTTCTATTCAGTATTCTCGTCAACACTTTTAATAAATCCGTTCTGAGCTTGGGCGGAAATGACTTTTCAATTATTAACCTCCTATTCTTGGTCGGTTTATTTATTGTTTCAATCGTCATTAGTAGTTACATTACTAATCTCTTGCGTACTAACCTTTTACAAGCCACCAGAATGACGCGAGGTTCCCAGGAGATTATCTCGATTATTACCAAATATGGCTTGATTGCCATCTCCACGGTAGTTTTACTTCAGGCTTACGGCTTAAATCTTAGTTCCCTGGCATTAATCGGTAGTGCCCTAGGTGTTGGTATCGGTTTTGGATTTCAGGATATTGCCCGCAACTTTGCCAGCGGGATTGTCTTGCTGTTTGAGCGTTCAATTCAGGTAGGAGACTTTATTCAGATCGGAGAACATTTAGGGGTCGTTGAAGAGGTCAGAACTCGCAGTATTGTCCTCAAAACCTTGGATCGCATCTCAATTATTGTGCCTAATTCACGCTTTTTAAGTGAAGAGGTAATCAACTGGAATCATCGCCGTAGCGTAAGTCGCATTCACTTACCTGTTGGAGTAGCCTATGGTTCTGATGTCAAGAAGGTTAAATCAGCTTTATTACAAGCCGCTGCGGAACATGTTGAGGTGCTGCGTAATCCACCACCTCAAGTTTTTTTTACTGAGTTTGGCGATAGTTCTCTGAACTTTGAATTACTGATTTGGACATCAGACCCTAGCCGTCAGGCACCATTGAAAAGCGATCTTTGTTTTCGGATCGAAGAACTGTTTAACGAACAACAAATCGTAATTCCCTTCCCCCAAAGAGACATTAATCTTAAGGCGCAAGACATGCCGATTAAACTACCTCCACAGCTTGAAGGACATTTACTATATTTGCTAAAAGGTTTAGTTTCGCAGCAATACCAGAACAACAATCCCCAATCTAAGAATGCCCAAGCCAAGAATGTTCAAGGCAAAAACTCTTCACCACGACCACCACAGCGATAAAGACGACAACCTAACCATTGCCACTTGCCGCGTTTAGTAGCTAAAGCGATCGCAATTAAATTTAAACTACTTCAGAAGGCAAATTCTTAACTCTTTTCTGATTCCGCAGTTACAGACTCGGCTACTTCCGATGGCTTTTGTTCACCAGCAGCTTCTAACTTGGCGTTCATACTAATAGACTTTTCAATAGTGGCAGCTTCTTTCTTAAATTCCTCTTCAAATTCCTTAGAGGCATCTTGAAAGCTACGAATAGTTTTGGCAACACTGCGCCCGATCTCAGGCAACTTTTTGGGACCAAATACTAATAAAGCCACAATGGTAATTAAAGCCATTTCTGGTAAACCAATGCCAAAAATGTTCATGGTCTTAAGTTCCTTTAAATTTAATAGATTAAATAAATAATAGTCTGATCCTCATTGAGCAGAGGATCAAACTATACAATTAGCCAATTTAGTAATTAGAAATGCGTGGCTGAGAGTCTAACGACTCAAAGTTCTCCAGTCTACATCAATCCCTTCAAGGATTAGGGAAGAATTATAAAGTTGCAGAATAATCAAGAGAAAAACTAGAAATAAAGCCATAAATACGCCCATTAATACAGTAGTTCCCCAACCAGGAGCAACCTTACCATATTCGGAGTTGAGAGGCCTGAGAATATTTCCCAAACGAGTTTGTTGTGACATAAGTCCAATAGAGATGTAATATCAAATTTTTCGTAATCTTCTGTAATATTATAGAGGAAGAGTCATCATAATTTATATTTACTTATGGAACCTGCAATAGTTCTTAGCATCAGTATCGGTGCTGTATTAGTCGCTATCACTGGATATTCAATTTATACCGCTTTTGGTCCACCATCTTCCGATTTGGGCGATCCTTTTGAAGATCACGAAGATTAAAATCTGTGTAATTAGGGGAAAACAACTTCAGCTGGTTGACATGATTAGTTGCCAGTTTTGATTGGTCAAAGCATATGGAGCAAGTCTAAAAGCCAGGAGAATTTGTTCCCCCTGACTTTAATTACCCCTTTATTCGAAGCTCGATAACCATTGGATAATCTGAGCGTTAACCGCTGCGGGGTTTTCGTCGTGAGGACAATGCCCAGCGTCAGGAATAACTTGAAACTCAACCGCAGAATTATTAACTGCTAAGTCTTGGTATATTTTTGCTCCTGTGACAGGTGTCCAGGGATCTTTTTCACCCCAAATGACCAGCAGAGGATGTTTTAAATTAGGCAACAGCTGATCTGGAGTTTTCCCTGCGGGAGCAGTTAAAACCGAAGCAAAAACTTGCTGTGCCCCTGGTTCACAAGATGGTTGATGGAGCATTTCCACTAATTCGTCTGTCACCGCCTGGCGATCGCGATAAACTTGATAAAGAGTGCGTCGAATTTGGCTTTTACGTCGGATACTATTGAAAATCAACTTACCAGTTAGGGGAGAGCTAACCAATTTAGCAAACCCACTCATCACTAATCCCAAAATCGGATTTAGATCTCCTGGACGATGATTTAATCCTCCTGCACAGTTGATTAAAATACCTCCCGCTGCCATCTCAGGATGTTCTGTAATTAGCATTAATGATAAGAGGGCGCCAATAGAATTACCCACAAAAATCGTCGGTTCGTTGATCTTTTCCACCCAAAAATCTGCGATTTGTGATTGCCAAAGTTCCAGAGTGTAATTAAGTGGAGCTTTATCTGAACCGCCAAAACCCAATAAATCTAGAGCAAATACCTTATACCCTGAATCGGCTAACACAGGAATGTTCTTTTGCCAATGACCAATGGAGGCACCAAAACCATGAATTAATAATAATGGTTTACCTTGTCCCGCAACGGTATAGCGAATTTTATGACCTTGCCACTGCCAATCTAGCTCTGCTAGGCGATCGTTTTTAGATATTGAGTTGATAACCACAGGATTGATATATTTTTAACATTTCTCGTTCTGAATCAGATCATACAAAATATAAGTGATAGTTCACAATAGTTCACAATTCAGATTGCGTAATTTGCTAAGAAGTATATTTTTGCTCTAGTTGGCTTTGATGACGGTGGTTACTAAGCATTTATAGAATTTATCTGCTGATCAAAGACTCTTTTTTTATATCTCAAGAAAGTTTTTTTAATTTCCTCAGCTTGATAAACTGTGGCGAAATATATCTAAATTAAGGAGCAAGACTTTTGTTAGATCAAAAAGCAAAAAAAACAATGCTACGTAAAATTCCTCATGGACTTTATATCTGTGGGGTGAAAGAAGGAGATGAGATGAATGGTTTTACCGTAAGTTGGTTGATGCAATCATCTTTTACTCCTCCTTTGGTGGTTAACTGCGTCAAAAAAGGGACAACTTCCCATGAAATGATCAAAAATACTCAGGTATTTGCCATCAGCTTTCTCGAAACAGAGCAAAAAGATCTGGCAGAATCTTTTTTTAAACCCAAAACCCGTGTTGGAAATAAGTTTGAGGACGTAGAATTTTATCAAGGAGAAGCCACGGGATGCCCCATTATTAAAGACTCTTTGGGTTACATCGAATGTAAAGTAGTTGGCACAGTTGAAGAAGGGGATCATACGGTATATGTTGGGGAAGTGATTGCTTCAGGAGTTCACCGTGAAGGAAATCAACTGTTGCTATCCGACACTAATTGGCAATACGGTGGTTGAGTAAAATTTCAGCTTAATGCTTTTTTGAGAGTAGTTGATTGGGCTAGAGCTATACTTTTTCCAGAACATGAAGTTTATAAAATTTTGGCAGCCAAACCGACTGAAACCCAATCAGCTTTTACCTTTATTTGAGCTGAACCAAACGATTCAAACGATTCATGATCAATGAAATAATTAAATTAATCGTCAAATAAATTAGCATGACGATCAACACAATTTCAATTGGTTTTCCTGTCTGATTGAAAATGGTGTTACCGATCGCATAAAGATCGCTATAGCCAATGGCGATCGCTAAACTGGAATTTTTGATTAGGTTGAGATATTCACTGGTAAGGGGGGGAATCATTACCCGCAAAGCTTGAGGTAGAATTACTAATTGCATGACTGCCGTAGAATTTAGACCTAATGCCCGTGCCGCCTCCCATTGTCCCCGATCAACTGATTGAATTCCTGCTCGTACTACTTCAGCAATAAAGGCTGAGGTATAGATGCTTAACCCAATTAAAAGCGTCGCAAATTCTGGAGATAAATATAACCCACCTTTAATTGAGTTATTAATTTGTTCAGGTATAATCCAATCAATTCCCCACCAGAAGAGCAAGATGCTGGCGATCGCGCTGAACCCAATCAACCCCCACCATACCTGGGAATTGACGCTAACAACCCGCTGCCGATAATTCCAGGCAACAATAGCCAAAACCAGACAGCCAAAGATCGCCCCCAAAACCCACAAGGTTCGGATGTCTAACTCAAACCAAGGAACATTCAAACCTCTGTTGGTCAGAAAAAAACACGGTGAACCGCATAAACGATCGCCTGTAACTAAAGGAGCTTCAGTTTTGGGTAAACGGAGAAAAACCGCAAAGTACCAAAAAAATAGCTGCAATAGTAGTGGTGTATTGCGTAAAACTTCCACATAAGCACTGGCTAACTTAGAAACTAACCAGTTATCAGACAGTTTACTAATGCCAATCGTTACACCTAAAATAGTGGCGATAATAATGCCAAAAAATGACACCCTGAGAGAGTTCAACAAACCAACCACTAGGGCACGGAGATAAGAATCGGTGGGCAGAAATTTGATGGGGGGATTAGCAATGCCAAAAGAAGCCGAACGGGATAAAAAATCAAACCCAAAGCCCAAGTTAAGTCGCTGGAGATTAGTGATTAAATTTTGACCCATCCAGGAGATCGTCGCTATGACTATTCCTAATACTAATCCCTGTCCCAAAATCTTGAATATTCGGCGATCGCGCCACCAAGGAACTTTATCCGATTGCTGCATTGTTAGTCATTATCCAATACGAGTAGTAAATTTTAGTAATCATCAAGCTATCTAAAGGGAGGAGAATACATCAAGCCACCATCCGTCCATAAGGCGTTTAAGCCTCTTTTCAACCCAAAGGGTTCGCCAATATTACGCTGATAAACTTCGCCGTAATTGCCTACATGCTTGATAATATTTTGGGCGAAATCGTTAGGCAATCCCATATCTTCTCCTAAATTGCCCTCTGTTCCCAAAAAACGCCTGATTTCAGGGTCTTCTGTCTGGGCAAAACTGGCAACATTTTGCGAATTTATCCCCAATTCTTCTCCTTGAATCATGGCATAGGTAACCCATTTGACCACATCAAACCAGTTAGCATCACCATTGGCTGTCAGGGGTCCTAAAGGCTCTTTAGACAATACTACTTCTAACACTTGATGAGCTTCAGGTTTAGCTAATACCGCCCGACGAGCAGTCAACTGAGAGCGATCGCTGGTTGCGACTTCACAACGTCCCTGTTCATAGGCAGCGTACATCAAATCTACATCTTCAAACACTACGGGAGAGTAGCTTAAGCCCAACTTTCGCATGCGATCGGCTAAATTTTGTTCGTTGGTAGTCCCTGAGAGAACACAAACTGATTTACCATCCAAGTCATTGAGGTCACTGATCTTACTGGCATTGGTAACCAACAAACCTTGACCATCATAAAAGGTTGTCGGCGCAAATTCCATACCCACTGAAGTATCGCGGCTTAAAGTCCAAGTAGTGTTGCGACTGAGAAGATCGACTTCTCCTGACTGCACCGCCACAAATCGCTCCTGCGCTCCCAGATCACGGAATTCAACTTGGTTAGGATCGTCAAATAAAGCGGCAGCTATTGCACGACAAAAATCGACATCCAGACCCGAATATTCTCCGTTTTGATCGACAAAGCTAAACCCAGGAAGCTGACCATTCACGCCACAAACGAGACTTCCTCTATTTTTGACTGTGCTGAGGCGACTTGAATTATTACTAGCTTGCTTTGTACCACTTTCTGAATTATTGTTGCCATTTGTAGTGCAACTACTAACCATTAGCATTAAAGCAATCAAGATTGAGTTTAAAGTTAAATTTAACCGCACTAAAATATTTCCTCACGATATATATATTGATTTATTGATTAAAGCTTAATCTAGTGAGTAGATAAGTGGATGAGCAAAATAATTAATCAAACACTCAAAATTATCCACGAATTCATAAGATATTTAGATAGGTGATAATTTGCGAAATAGATTAATGGGAATTATCAATATCTACTGTGTGTCAATAAAAATTGAGAACATTCTAACCAGAAGATTAAGATACTCAAAAAATTATCAAAATGAAGTTTAACCAACTGCTCCTAATGCTTTAACTGTAGCTGTTTGAGTTGAGTTTAAACCCGTTGCGCCTGCGATATTTAATCCTTCGTAGAGTCGGGTTGGTCTAAAAGTTTTTAGGTGTTTGCCAGTGGTCACAGACCAAAGTTTAATGGTTTCGTCATGACCGCCACCAGCAACTATTTGACTATCAGGACTAAATATTACTGTCATCACAGCATCAGTATAA
Organism: Cyanobacteria bacterium P01_G01_bin.67; assembly: GCA_039179675.1. Lineage (GTDB taxonomy): Bacteria > Cyanobacteriota > Cyanobacteriia > Cyanobacteriales > Xenococcaceae > Waterburya. The sequence continues at coordinate 3,014 of JBCDEP010000124.1, read as the reverse complement.
TCTTCCATGACATGCAAACAATCACCTGTTGCAGTGTCCCAAACTCTAATAGTACAATCGGTGCTAGCACTAGCAATTAATTTACCATCAGGACTAAAGCATACTGACATAATGTATTGATGATGACCAACTAGAGTATGTCTATTGGTTCCAGTCTCTAGATCCCATAGTTGAACCCGATTAGCATTATTACCAGTTACCAATAAATTATTAATCGGGCTAGCATCAACAGACCAAATCCAACCACCATCGGCGGAAATCGTTCTGATACATTCTTCAGTGGCAAGATTCCAAATTTTAATCGTGCCATCTCCACTACTAGATACCAGGGTTTGATTATCGATAAATGCAGTTTCCAGCGTTACAGCTTGATGCCCTTGTAGCTGTTTAATTAGTTGTCCAGATTCAACATGCCAGATATTGACATAATTGTGACCACCACAAACTGCTAAAAACTGAGAATCGGGGCTAAAATTTACACTCCAACACCAAGTATCAGAGGCGGGAAGGGTTTTAATTAATTTGCCAGTAGCAAAATTTACGATCGCAATTTGATAACTGTAAGTGGCAATAGCCAGTAACTTCCCATCGGGACTAAGGAAAAGAGACTTGACTCGATCACAGAAATCGGTCAGAGTTCTGTGACATCTACCAGAATCTATCTGCCAATATCTAACAATACTATCTTCGCTGCCTGAAACTAGTTGATTACCATCAGGAATAAATACAAACGACCACATTCTGGCATTCTGACCTTTGATCAGTTTGAGGAATTGACCTTGATCAGCATCCCAAAGTCTGACTGTACCATCTTCACTGGCACTAGCTAAATACTTGCCATTGGGAGTTAAAGCGATGGACGAAATTCGCGAAGTATGACCCCCCAGAAAATACACGCATTGACCTGTCTCCAGATGCCAAATTCTGATCCCCAAATTGAGGTAACTATTAATTAAAGTTTGTCCATCATCACTAAAGCATAAAGAAAATACCTGAGAGCGATCGCAATGCAGGGTTTTAACAAATATTTGTTTTTGGCAATCCCATAGTTTAATTGAACCATCTTGATAACCAACAGCTAAAAGTCCATTTCGCGGATTAAAGACTATAGGGATATATTGACTCCCTTGTTGCGGTAAGGATTGAGTAACTGTTTGGGTGGTTAGATTCCAGATGTCTACCATGCCATTATCAACACCTACGGCTAGAAGGAAACCATTGGGATGAAAGCTCAAGGATCTTATTTGAGTATAATTATTTTCTAGGGTGGCGATACATTCTCCCGTAGCCACATTCCAAAGTTTTACTGTATTATCTTCACTACCGCTAGCAACAAGATTGATTCCTACAAGGTTGAAATATGTCTCAGGACTCCAAGCAACGGCAAAAACATTACCAGCATGACCTTTTAGGGTCTGAATACATGCTCCCGTCTGGAAATTCCAAAGTTTAACTAATTTATCATTACTACCACTAGCTAAAAAATTACCGTCCTCACTAAATGCAACTGACCAAATTGGGGAGGCTTCATGTCTGAATAGAGTTTTTATCTGTATCAATTCAGGAATTTGCCAGATTTGAATTTCACATTTAGTATCAGCCGTAGCGAGAAATCTTCCATCAGGACTAAAATCAACAGCAAAGATAGTACCGATAGTTTCTGAAAACATGGAGTTACTTAGGTCTGTTGAGGAAAAGTTAACTTGATGTAAATTGACTCCACGTAAATCTGCTTGCCAAATATTCAAACCAGAAAAATCATAACCTGTTAGGTCAGTATCAAGATAATTGAGGAGATTAATCAGATTTCCTGCACCATATCCTGAAGTTGAGTCTAAATCATGAAGTAAATTGAGAATATTATTGAATTGAGATTGAATTTTTTCTTTAGTAACAAATCGCTGAAATAATCTGTTAATTAAAGGTTTGATAATTAATTTAGTTTGAGTGGTTCTAATATATTCTTTGGTCTGAACATTAATCAGGCTATGACTAATTAATAGATTTAGGTCTTGAGTAATAATATCTTGATAAATATTTTCTATAAATTTCTCAGTAACAAACTCCATAACTACAGGTTGTAGAGTAAATCCTGTACTGGTTCTTTCGATAAAACTACGTCGCTTTAAAGACTGCAATAAAGTTAATAACTGAGCAATAGAACTAATTGATAAAATATGGCTTTCTAAGTTATTTAATGAAATAGCTTCTCTCTCTCTCGCTAACCAGTACAGAACATCTTGTTCCAACCTAGAAAGACGCTGCCACTGCTGATTCAGCAAGTCATTTATATCTCCAAACACGCCGACTGCTGCTTGCCAAAATTCTGTTAAATTACCACAAAATAAATCTTTGATACTAGTAGTAATAATCTTCAGAGCTAAAGGATTACCTGCATAGTAATTAATTAATTTCTCTTGTTGGCGATCGCTCTCCTTAATCAATCCGCGATCATGAATAATTTTTTTAGCTTCACTAATATCTAAGCCTGATAATTGTAATGAGTAAACTAGAGAATTATTTCTAGTGCGATCAATAAAGTTACTAGGAACTTCTCTTCCCGTAAGCAACAAGCAACTTTGATGATGAGTATCGGCAAAGATTTCTATTAGTTGACCATAGCCTTGATGTTCTTGAATATAATCACTTTCTTTTAGCTCATAATTAACTGCATTAGTTTGTAGGATTGTTTCTAAATTATCTAATACTAATAAGCAACGATATTGGCGCAGATAATTAAGCAATTGCTCAACTATTTCCTTCAAATCCTGAGATAGATTTAATTCCGTAATCTGTTGTCCAGAAACCAATTTAATAATATCAATTAGCATTGATTCAACAGCAGGAGCATTACGAAGACTACGCCAAAAAATAAAATCGAACTCCGTTTCAATTTCCTGGGCTAAATGAATTGCTAATGACGACTTCCCAACTCCACCAATGCCAAAAATACCAACTAAGCGACACTTAGTTTCTAAAATTGACTGTTTGAGACTATTTAATTCTTGACTGCG
>JBCDEP010000273.1:0-3397 GCA_039179675.1 Cyanobacteria bacterium P01_G01_bin.67 | reverse complement strand
ATGAACTTATCCCACAGCACAAACGCCATCGGAGCAGCCCCCATAGGCAATCCTGGGTGTCCAGAACTAGCTTTTTCTATGGCATCTATTGCTAAAAAACGAATCGAATTAATACAAAGTTCTTCAACTGATTTAGTTGATGGGGTCGTTGTGATTTGAGGAGTAGTAACCATAATATTTTTGCTATGTTAGCTAGATTGGTCGAAAAAATCACCAGAATAACAATGCACTGCAAATTACAGTGGCATCGTCAATCACACTTTAATGTCTGCGTTGAGGAAGAAGAAAATGCTCAGGGAGTAATTATAAGGCGTTAGTGAATCGAAATATATTAGCTTAAACCATTATTTTTGAGCATTTGAGCGCAAGTTAACAACTGAAGCCAAAAGAATAATGAATAATATTATTCCTAGCTTCATACCTGTTTTGTACCAGTAACAACAAGAGCTACTAGTACCATTTATTTAGGCGCAAATCAAAAACAGCATCAGCGGGCAAGCTGCCAATGGAACAACCTTCCTCAAGCTCATGATTGTAGTCAAAAATCACTGACGCTATTAGTTACACTATAAATAAATTGTCAGTAGCTATTCAACGCTCCTAGGCATATGAATTTATTGGTTCTTTGACCGAGTGGCGACGGGCAATCTCCTGATGTAAAATCTTGAGATTCTCAGCCAGAGAACGTTTGGAGTTGTAAGCGCTCGAACCAGCAACTAGCACTGTTGCTCCCGCCTCCACAACTAAGGGAGCCGTTTCGGCATTGATTCCGCCATCCACAGCAATCGGAATATCCTTGCCTCTTTGACGTAGTTTTTCTTGCAGACGGCGTATCTTCTTGAGCTGGGAGTAGATAAATGATTGACCGCCAAAACCAGGATTGACGGTCATAATTTGCACTAAATCCACCAGGTCTAATACCTCTTCAATGGCTTCAATGGAAGTACCTGGATTGATCGTGACTCCGACTTCCACACCTAAAGCAGCTATTTTCGCTAATGTGCGATGCAGGTGAGTACAGGCTTCTTGATGCACAATCAATCGATCTGCCCCCGCTTGGGCAAAATTTTCTAGATAACGCTCTGGTTCGGAAATCATCAGATGGATATCTAATTTCAACTTAACCAAAGGGCGGATGGCTGCTATTATTCCTGGACCAAAACATAGATTCGGCACAAAGTGTCCATCCATGACATCAATCTGAATGGCTTTAACTCCTGCTGCTTCAGCTTCTCTGGCTGCTGCTCCTAAGCTGGCAAAATCTGCGGATAAGAGAGAAGGTTCGATGATAATTTGCTCAGACATATTGGTTTTGCTTAGATAGGATGGAAATTTAGTCGGAAGAATGATCTAATCACTAAAATGTAGCTTCTCGCGTCAAATCAAGCCTGAATATTGGGCAAAATCGAGATTAAGGCTTTTGCCACAGCAATGACCTGTGGGATAATTGCAGCTCAATCTAAACCAATTTGAGATATTGTTGGATTAGTTGAACAGCAACAGAGCCTTCTCCTACAGCCGAAGCCACCCGTTTAATTGAGCCTTCGCGAATATCTCCCGCAACAAAAATTCCAGGAACACTAGATTCAAGCAAGAAAGGATCTCGGTCTAACTTCCAGGAGCGATCGTCTTTGCCTTTAGCTGTATCAGTTCCAGTTAAGACAAATCCTTGTGAGCTTTGACCCAAAAGCCTGCTCAGACAATCAGAACGTGGTGTGGAACCAATTAAGATAAATAGCATATCAGCATCGAGAGTGATTCGCTCTCCAGATAGTTGGTTATCTAGAGTTAATGCTTCCAATCGATCTTGCCCTTTAGCCTCAATAACGGTGGTGTTAAACCAAACTTTGATATTCTCCGTTGCCCCAATTAAATCAATTAGATATTGAGACATCTTATCGTCTAGGGTATTGCCCCTAACAATAATATTGACGCTGCGAGCCCGTTCAGCAAAGTATAGTGCCGCTTCCCCAGCTGAGTTACCAGCTCCGATCAGAAAGATATCTTCATTACTACAGGTGGCGGGCTTTTTGCCGACACCATAATAGACCCCCGCTCCTGTTAATTGATCGACACTAGGAACACCGAGTTTACGGTAGGAAACCCCTGTAGCAATCAGAATTGAATATGCCCCAATTTCTGTCCCATCTCCCAAAGTTATGAAGCGATAAGGACCATCGACACGAATACTTTTGACTTCTTGCGGAATCAGAATTTCTACTCCAAATTTCTTGGTTTGCGCCACTGCACGTCTGGTTAAATCATCACCACTTAAGCCCATAGGAAAACCCAAGTAATTATCGATTTGCGGTGCCGTACCAGCTTGACCACCCAATGCTTCACGTTCAACCAATAGGGTTCGCAGTCCCTCAGCTCCGCCGTAGATGGCAGCGGCTAAGCCACTAGGTCCACCACCAACGACAATTAAGTCGTAAAAAGGTTTCTCCGCACGCATCTGAAGACCAATTTTTTCCCCAATCTCTTCCAAAGTAGGATTGATTAGTTTAGAGCCATCGGGAAATAAGACTAGTGGCTTAGCTTTAGTATCATCGTCAGCAAAAAACCATTTAATTAGACAGCCAGCTTCTTTCGACTCGATATTAATCCAACGGTAGGAAACCCAGTTGCGAGCCAGGAAGTCTCTAATCTGATAAAGTTTGGGCGACCAGCGATTGCCAATCAGTCTAATCCCTTCAATACTTGGCATTAACTCTTCATGCCACATTTCCAACAGATCATTAAGTGCAGGATAAAGCTCTTCTTTAGGGGCACTGTCTATTTCAGGTAAATAGTAGTCAACCTTGGCAGTACTAACGGGTTTAATGTTTCCATTGACCGTTACCAGAACTCGCTTCGCATCTGGGAAAATATCGATCGAATGTTCGAGTAGTTCTTCCCCAGACATTTCTGGCATTTGCTGATTGACTAAAATTAATGCTAATTCTTGATCTTGTATTTTCAAGATTTTGAGTTTTTCCAGAGCTGCCTGACAAGAATCAGTGTGCATTACCTGGAAGCGATCGCCGTATTCATCAACTAGATTTTTGGTGACAGTTTGGATGACTCGATCGCTATAGTCTACTACTAGCAGGACTGGCTTGGACATGAGCTTTTACCTTCTGTACTAATTGTTTTCTCAAAGGCAATAAACTTGCAAAATAATGTATGATTAGTAACAACTAATGACTAAATAATTTAATTGCAAATTTACTGATTTTATACCAAGACAGTAGTCCTAATTAAAGATTAAGCCATTAACCGAATGAAGAAAATTTAGCTTTGCTTTATTAAAACTACTTAAGGTAACAGGAGTTGACATAGATATATTACTGTAGAAGAGTTTTGTAAATACAGTTATTTTTAGGGATATATAAGCAAAGTTTAAAGCAAACTTTGT
>JBCDEP010000077.1:0-26855 GCA_039179675.1 Cyanobacteria bacterium P01_G01_bin.67 | reverse complement strand
TCCATATCTAAAATAAAGCATAGTTTTCTTGCTCTAAACCTAAAAAAAATATAAGCTTTATGATCAATTGATTTAGATCAAGATGAATTTAAATAGAAAAAAAGGTTTTACTGATATCATTGTATCAACTATAAAGTAATTAATATTTCTACAAAATATTTTGAAAATGGTTGCAATTAAACTAGATATAAAGTTTTCTAAATTTAGAGTCCAAGTAATCAAAATTGTTGATTAATATTTTCACAATGCTAATGGCAACATAGCGAAGTTTGTATACAGAAACACATCAAATTCTTATTAGGAATTAAACCATGCAACCAGAATTCAATAATCAACAATCAGACTGGCTCAATCAAGCTGAAGAATTAAATGACTGCGATGCAGTTCAAGTAAATGGTGGATCGAGTCTGGTGGATCAGTCTAACGCTCTTTACCAAAGTCTTCTTGGGCAGCAAATAGCTTTTCAACAACAAACGGCAGGGGCAAAAGCTGCAAAGGATCAAAGCGGTAAAGCACAAAACTAAACCAATATCAGCTTGAATGATATCTATTCGCCAGGATAAAAAATATCCCTTAATCCTACAACGCTCGGAAGAAAATTGTGGTGCGGCTTGTTTGGCTACGGTGGTCAAATATTATGGACGCACCTTTTCCTTTCATCGTATCCGTGAGGCGGTGGGGACGGGACAACTGGGGACTACTTTGTTAGGTTTGCGTCGGGGTGCGGAGGCATTAGGGTTTAATGCGCGGCAGATACGGGTTAATACTCAGCTAGTCGATCGCCTGAATGAGGCTCCTTTGCCTGGGATAATTCACTGGAAGGGTTATCACTGGGTCGTTATTTACGGTCGCCAGGGGAATAAATATATTGTTGCCGATCCTGGAGTGGGGGTACATCGTCTATCTCGTAGTGAACTAGATGCAGGTTGGACCAACGGCATTATGCTGTTGCTGATGCCTGACGAGGTGCGGTTGGCGGCATTGGATGATGATCAGGTTAATAACTGGGGTCGCTTTTGGCGGCGGGTTTTGCCCTACCGTCAGATTTTAATCCAGGCAGTTTTGATTAACTTTGTCATTGGCTTATTATCGTTGGCTTTCCCGTTTCTATTACAGATACTTACTGACGATGTTTTGGTCAGGGGAGACAGGCAGTTATTGACAGTGGTAGCCATTGGCGTGATTGCCATGAACCTATTTGCTAGTTGCTGTCGCCTAGTGCAGTCCAATCTAATTGCTCACTTTGCCCAACGGTTACAGCTAGGGTTTATTCTGGAATTTGGCAGGCAAATCTTGCAGTTACCTCTAACTTATTATGAAACCCGACGTAGTGGGGAAATTGTCAGTCGCCTGCGGGATATTAGACAAATCAATAACCTTCTAACTCAGACGGTTACTAGTTTACCGAGTCAAATTTTTATCGGCTTAATCTCTTTAGGCTTAATGTTGACCTACAGCAGCAAATTGACTCTAATTGCAGCAGTGATGACAGGGTTGATGTTTATCCCCGTGATGCTCTTTTTACCCACCCTGCAACATAAAACTCGCACCGCTTTAGTGCTAGATGCAGAAAACCAAGGGTTTTTGGTGGAAACCTTTAAGGGTGCTATGACTCTTAAAACTAGCAATGCCTCACCTCAAGCTTGGTCAGAACTACAAAGCCGTTTTGGTCGCTTAGCCAGCGTTAACTTTCGTACCAATCAAATTGCGATCGCCAATAGTTTAATTTCCCAATTTATCTCTGCTATTAGTTCAGTCATCTTACTCTGGTTTGGCAGTAGTTTGGTCATTTCCCAACAGCTTAGTATTGGACAATTGATGGCGTTTAACAGCATGAACGCTAATCTTGTAGGGTTAGTTGCCACGATCATCGGCTTGGTCGATGAATTTGCCGTAGCTCAAACCGCGATCCAAAGATTGGATGAAATTATTGATGCTACTCCCGAAACCAATAACATCCAGAAAGAATGGGTCAGACTCAATGCAACTGCTGATATCGTTTGCGAAAAGCTCAACTTTCATTATCCTGGACGAGTCGATCTCTTAGAAAACTTTTCTGTAACTATTCCTGGAGGTAAATTTACGGCACTGATCGGACAGTCAGGCTGTGGTAAAAGTACGGTAGCCAAAATCATCGCTAATCTTTACCCCGTAGATTCTGGAAGCATTCGCTTTGGTAAATATCATCAACGGGATTTAGCTTTAGAATCTCTTCGTCAGCAAATCGTCCTGATTCCGCAAGAGGCTCACTTTTGGAGTCGCTCAATTTTAGATAACTTCCGCTTTAGCTATCCCTACATCAGCTTTGAGCAAATTGTTACTGCCTGTCAAATTACTGGCGCTGATGAATTCATCACTCGCTTCCCTGACGGCTACCATACGGTTTTAGGGGAGTTTGGGACTAATATGTCTGGAGGACAAAGACAAAGGCTAGCGATCGCCCGTGCCATCGTCAGCGATCCACCAATCCTTATTCTAGACGAATCCACAGGAGCCTTAGACCCCGTGAGCGAAACCCAAGTACTATCATCACTGCTTGCTCATCGTCGCGGCAAAACGACAATTACCATCACTCATCGTCCCAACGTTATCGCCCGCGCTGACTGGATTATCCTGATGCAAGATGGGGTAATAAAGGTGCAAGGTTCTCCCACAGAATTGCGATCGTGCCAAGATCTATGTTTACAAGAATTTTTGCCAAATTAATTATTAGCAATCGACTTCTGGGTTTTTCCCCCTAACCCCCAATCCTGGGGGAACGAGATCGCGCCAAGATCTTTATTTACAAGAATTTCTGTCAGCATAGACAACAACAGATCCATCTATCAGAGTTCATCTGCGTTCATCTGTGGATTGAGTATTTGATAATTGCGATCGCTCAAAAAAAATCGCAACTCAAAACTAAATACAATCTAATTGAAATTAATACCGCTTCACTTATTTTAGATCGAGGCGCGATTACCGCTGGTGTTTCTGGTCATAAGCATTAATTCTCAGGAGAGACATCTTCCACAGGACGAATAATGGTTTCAGAACTTTTCTGGGGTTGAAAAATTGCCTGAATACCTTCATCTAAGGTTTCCGCCATCACAATTTGATTTTCATAGATGACGATCACTCTGGCTAAAGCAGGAAGGCTATTTTCTTCCGCTTCAATATACAAAGGTTCAACGTAGAGTAAGGATTGTTCAATCGGAATAATCAATAAGTTGCCCTGGATTGCCCGCGATCCTTCTCGATTCCAGAGGGAGATTTGCTGAGAAATTACGGGATCTTGGTTGATTAGGGCTTCGATTTGATTGGGACCAAAAATCAACTTTTGTTTGGGAAATTTATATAGCAATAGTTTGCCGTATTCCGCACCATCAGATCTAGCGGCTAACCAAGCAATCAGATTAGGACGGCTGGTGGGAGTATAGGGATGCAGCAGAATAAATTCTTCTTCTCTGGCGGTAGGTAGCTTCATAATCAGATAATAGGGTGCTACCGCCTGGGACTCGTTGCCATAGATCTCTTTGGGGATTTGCCACTGATCCTCACGATTATAAAATACCTGGGGATCTCTCATATGATAGGTTAATAAACTTTCCGACTGAACGCTAAACAAATCTTCGGGATAGCGAATATGGCGGCGCAAATCTAAAGGCATTGCCGTCAGCGGCTGAAATAATTGGGGAAAGATCTTATCCCAGGTACGAATCATCGGATCTGACTGATCGGCAATATAAAAATCCACCTTGCCGTTATAGGCATCAACTACAACCTTGACGGAGTTTCGGAGATAGTTAAAAGTATTATTTCCTGGATCTGAATAGGGATAGCGATCGCTGGTAGTATAGGCATCAATGATCCAGTAGAGATTATTGGGATTATCGGGTCGATTATTAGTTTTCGCTGCTACCAAATAAGGGTCTTGATCGTAATTGAGGAAAGGTGCGATTTCTTTTACTCGTTGTTTGATATTGCGTCTAAATATTAGTTTAGTATCAGCTGTAAAGTTTTGAGCAAACAGCATTTGCCAGTCTTTAAGGTATTCGGCAAATAGTACGCGGCGCAAGTAATTACCAATTTTAATCCCACCTGTACCATCATAAACGGTATAAACATTCTCTTCTCCACTGGGAAAATCTAGCTCCCGCACCCTGGTAGAAGTCATGATGTAAGGATTAGTCAACTCACCAAAATAAATTCGGGGTTTGCCAATGGGTATACTCTGACGAATTACCTCATCAGAGATGGTTAATGAGCCTGATTCTCGACCGCCTGTGCCAATATCTTTAATGTAATAGTAGGGTAAACCTCCTTCCGCAACTCGGTTTACGGGAGAGAGAGTAAAACCGTAGCCATGAGTATAAATTAAATGTTCGTTAACCCAGGTTTTAGCAATATCTTGGACTTGGGCATAGTCTAGTTCCCTGGCAGCAATAATTACCTGTTGCTTGTCGGCATCGGCAAGATTAGCCTGCTTACTCAGACGATAGCGATCTATATCTGCATCATGAAACTGATAGTAAGGACGAATCTGCTGAAGTTGACGGTTGGTTTGCAGAATCGGGCGAGTATCCCACAGGCGAATATTTCTTATGGTTGAATCGTTATTACCGATGTCTGAAGCCGTTAATTTTCCTTGAGGATTAAAAGTTTGTACTTCAATATTGTCGAGATTAAACGCCCGTCGCGTCATCTTGATACTACGTTGAATATAAGGGCTTTCCTTGGCTAATTCATTAGGCTGAACAATCAAACGCTGAACTGTTGCACTGGCAAGATGGCTCAATAATAAAACCGATAAATAAACTGCAAAGGGAAAGATTAACCAGATAATTCGCTTAACCTTGCGCTTTTGGATTTGCAGATTTTGATATCCCCTAAAGCCTTTAAAAAGAAGCCAGAACGCACTAATAATAGAAACTATAGTTAAACCAATTTCTAATGGTAACTGCACCTTAATATTGGTATAACTTGCGCCATAAACCACACCCCGCGAACTATAAAGTAAATCGAATCGATTTAGCCAATGCTGACAAGCTAAAGCAACCATAACTATCGCCCCCAACCAGGATAGGTGGCGGAGTTGTGTTTTCGTAAAACCAGGAAATTGTCCCTCCGATAGGCTCTTTCCTGACAGCAAATAAAACAAAGTACAGCTTAGTAAAGCGCAACAGCTCAAACCAAGTAACCATGATTCCAGTAAATGCCAGAAGGGAAACCGAAAAATATAAAAACCAACATTTTTATGAAACTGAGGATCGACTACATCAAAATCAGAAGGATTTAAAAACCGCATAATGATGCTCCAGTTACCTGCGGCAATTAAACCAAACATGAGACTAATTAAAATTGCGATCGCTCGTAAGCTTACTTGGGGTTTCCATAACAGCAACCCGACAATAATTACCACTAAGCCTAACTGACGCAGATAGCTTAAGAGGAAACCCGTCAGGTTTGAAAGATCAAATACATCTAAGGGTGGTCTAAAAGCGGTGGCAATTTTTGGTAATTGATAGCTAGTTTGCCAGACAGCTAATGCCTCTGAGGTATAGATCAAAAGAATGCAGGTAATCCCTACGGAAATTGCGATCACTGCTAACAACAGCAGCGGTAATTTTAAACGAGGAGAATAATTTTGAGTATAGTTTTGACCATAATTTTGACCATAATTTCGGCGATCGCTATACCTTCTACTTAATGATTGATTTTGCCCGAGGCTTTTCGTTATCTTGTTAGTTATATTGGGTGAAGGTAATTGCTTTGTGTCAGGCATGGTCGGCACTCCCACTTCATACCATTTTCCTTTAGATAACCATTGCCATTGCCATTGCCAGCGATGTGCTAGCCATAGATTAACTCCAATAAATAGTCCTGAAATGAGCGTAATGATTAACCATAAACCATATTGGCTAACGCGGCGAATCAGAAATACAGTCAGATAATCTACTTCCTTGAACCAAAGTATTTCCGCAAACAAGCGTGACGAAAATTCAAAAATTAGCCACAAGCCTGCAATAATTGCCACTGAACTGAATATGGATGGATAAAGCCGTTTCATATCTGGGATTAATTCCGTTAGGGTAATTAGGAATTTGCTTAATCTAACTTCAATCTGCCTCTAATCACAATATAGCCATTGAGTGAATGTTATGACCTTAATTCGATCAAGATAGTTTTTGAGATAACCACAATTAACGGCATTTTGAGAAAGGCGATCGCCTGAGCTATTTGTTCGATAAGCAGTCAAAATTATCGCTCCAGATTCCGTGACAACTACGCCCCTTGCTGGCTGAATTTTAATGTCAGATATAAAATTGGTTCCTCCATTGACATAAACCTTGAGAGAATTCAGTGGTAGAAGTTACTATTGTTCCTAATTAGGAATAATTTAGACATTGGTGACTGTAACTGCCATCACAAATCGAATCGATTTAATCTTTTTGATAATGATAACGAGCCTGTAAAAAATAAACTCGATTGTCTTTTACTTTATACACTAAACGATGTTCCAAATCGATACGGCGTGACCATAGATCGGAAGCTATATATTTCAAAGGTTTGGAAATCTTATCTTTAGGCTTTTTAGGTTTTAAATATACGCTACACTCTCTCAAAACATTATCAGGGCAGACATTATGTTTATTGCACCAGGCTTTTATACATTCATTTGCTAGTCGCTATATTTTTTTAGAGTTAATCATGGCTTTTTCTGTATTGCGATCGCAGTTCTAGTCATTAGAGTTAATCCAGTTCAGATTTCTAGACTTTTGTAGGTTGTTTAAAGAATTGTCTAACTAGACTGAAGATAAGATCAAAGCAGGAGTCTATCAAGCGATCACAAATTATGTACCAAACGACAAATGTTTCGATAGAAGATAGCAACTCGGCAGTTGTAATCGGTGGCAGTATTACTGGATTAGTAGCTGCCAGAATTTTAGTAGAACATTTTGACAAGGTAACAATTCTAGAACGCGACCGCCTGCCTGAACACCCAGAATTTCGCCAAGGCGTGCCCCAATCACTTCATGTTCATGCTTTGCTGGCTAAGGGTAGAGAAATTTTAGAACAACTATTCCCAAGCTTGAGTAGCGAGCTAATTGCAAATGGCGCTTTAGAGACAGATGTAGGAGAAGATTGGCGATATTTGTTTGCCGACGGTTGGGCACCTAAACTCCATTCGGGAATCACAATGATTACCTGTAGCAGAAATTTACTGGAGAGTTGTATCCGTCAAAGACTTAGTAAGAATCACAACTTAGAGTTTTTAGAAGTACATCAGGCGACTGGATTATTACTAGATGATGATAACCAAAGCATTACAGGAGTAAACTTAAGAAGTCAAAACAATCAAGAATCGAGTTTATCGGCTCGATTGGTGGTGGATGCTAGCGATCGCCAATATACAATTAAGTTTTTTCTCTCAATGCCAATCGCCCTCTCGATCTAGAGTTGTCAAGAGTTAGATTACTCTAGTGAATTTGCTTCAGGCGATCGCTTTTTTATAATTGCAAAATAAAATTAAACTTCTATGAAAAATAGGCGCTGGTGAAGCCAAGCTCGCCCTTTAAAGAATTTCTCTCTCTTTCAGTAAAATATCTAAGAAACTCCTTGTGATTTATTATATGGTGGTAAATCTAGGATATTTAGTAATCAATCATCGACCATCAACTCTATGACAAATCTCAGCGTCAATCTGAATAAAGTGGCACTAATCAGAAACACACGCAATATTGGTATCCCCAGTATTACCAAAATGGCACAGATATGTATTGATGCTGGTGCCAAGGGAATTACGGTTCATCCTCGTCCCGATCAAAGACATATTAGACCAGGGGACGTTTATGATTTGGTAGATATAGTAACCTCAGTAGAATTTAATATTGAGGGGAATCCTTTAGAAGCATCTTTTATGGACATTGTTCGCCAGGTAAAGCCCACTCAATGTACGTTAGTTCCTGATGCCCCCGATACCTTTACCTCAGATAGTGGTTGGGATCTGACCCAAGATCACGAACGTTTAATCCCAATTATTGAAGAGTTGCATAGTCTTGGTAGTCGGGTCAGTTTGTTCATGGATGCAGATACGAAACAGATTGACTTAGTACCTGCTACTGGTGCCGAACGAATTGAACTTTATACTGAACCCTACGCCACGGCTTTTCGAGAAAATCAGAATTTAGAAGCTACATGGCAAAAATTTGCTGATGCTGCGACCAAAGCTCAAGCATTAGGATTGGGAGTCAACGCGGGACACGACCTTAACTTAGAAAATCTGCCTAAATTTTGTGAGATTCCTGGTATTTTAGAAGTTTCTATTGGACATGCTTTAACTGCCGAAGCCTTAGAGATGGGTTTTGCCCAAACTGTGGCGGAATATATCAAAATTTTAAATCAATCAGGCTAAAATTGCTCAATTTGTCCTGATCTGTATTTGATCTTACTGATCGTGGCACAAATTGCGATCGCTTTGATTCACGTTGGGATTAGTTTTAAGATAGTCTTTAATCCAATTACAAGCAGCAGAGAAATAATCAAGCTTGAGAATCCGTTCTAGATCCCAGAGAATAATATGGCGATCGTCGCTAGCTGAAACAAGAGTTTTGCCGTCAGGACTAAAGCCAACTGACCAGACTTTCGCAGTATGTCTTTCCAGGGTAAATAATTCTTTTCCCTCTAGGTTCCATAGTTTAATAGTGCGATCGGCACTAGCCGAGGCAATGGTTTGACCGTTAGGGCTAAAACGAATTTGGTTAACTTCTCCCTGGTGTCCGCGAAATGTAGCTAATGGCTGACCTTGTTGGTTCCAAAGCTTGATCGTTCCGTCCCAAGAAGCAGTTGCCCAGACTTGACCATTGGGGCTGTGAGTAACACTATAAACTACATTTTGATGCCCTTTGAGGGTAATAATATGTTCTCGGGGAGAATCATCAGTCCAGTCCCAAAGCTTAACAGTTTTATCTCTTGAGGCAGTAGCCAAAGTCTTGCTATCGGGACTAAACGCCAATTCAATAATTGCCCCTTGATGGAAAATAATACTTTTGATCAATTCTCCTTGGAGATTCCAGATTTTTACTTCATGATCCTCCCCTGCACTAGCTAAATAATTGCCATCGGGACTAAATGCTACGGTAAATACAGATGCGTTATGACCTTTAAGAGTTTGTAGTAATTCACCTTGAAGATTCCAAATCTTGACGGTATTGTCATCTGAACCAGATGCTAATACCTGCTGAGAAGGATGAAATACAACATCATGAACTCGATTTCTATGTCCAGTTAAAGTTGTGACGAATTCTCCTTCAGCAGTCCACAGTTTGATTTGCGAGTCTCGACTTCCCGAGGCAATTAGTTTTCCGTCTGGGCTAAAAGCAACGTGCCAGACACCTGCGTTATGTCCTTCTAAAGTTGTCAGTAAATTGTTGCGAGGTTGCCATAAGCGAATTGTTTTATCATATCCTCCCGAAGCAATCATCTCGCCATCAGTGCGGACTCCCAAACCCACAATGCGATCGCGGTGACCTTTAAAAGTAGTGATTAAAGTACCCTCGGGACTCCATATCTTAATCGTTTTATCATCAGAGGTGGAAACAATTTCGCCAGTTTGTTTATTATAGGCTACTGAATTTACTCGATCTTGATGTCCGACTAAAGTTTTTTTAAATTGGGGTTGTTGGGGGTTACTAACGTCCCACAAAATCAAGGTTCCATCATTGGAAGCACTAACTAAATCCTGACTGTCTGCACTAAAATCAACGTTGTTGACCTCTTCCTGATGTCCTTTCAACGTAGCTATGATTACTGGTTGGTTGAGCTTAATCGACTGTTCAACATCCCATAATTTGATCGTTTTATCCCAACTAGCAGAGGCTAAAATTTTGCCATCTCGGCTAAAATCAATTCCCCAAACTCGGTCTTGATGTCCCGTCAGAGTAGTAATTAATTCACCGTCGGCAGTCCACAGTTTGATAGTTTGATCCCAACTAGCAGAAGCAATCATGGTGTCGTCTGGGTTGTAGGTTACTTCCCAGACCCGATCTTGATGTCCTTTGAGGGTTTGCAAAAGTTTGCCATCAAGATCCCATAGTTTTAGAGTTCGATCCCAGCTAGCCGTAATTACCTTTGTTTGATCCTGGCTAAAATCTACTGCCCAGACCCCACCTGTATGTCCTTGGTAGGTTGTCACCAAAGTTCCATCGAGTTGCCACAACTTGGCGGTGCTATCTTCGCTAGCAGACAAAATTAATTGCCTGTCGGGACTAAAATCAATTTCCCAGATAGGACCAGTGTGTCCTGAAAGACGATTTACTTCTTGGATACCATAGGTAGCACGACGCAGATAACGTTCTACTTTGGTGGTTAGGCTGGGTTCTGTCCAATCTAATTTTTGGAGTTCTACTTTGGCTTTGATCGCCTGAGTTAAGGCTTCAAGTCTTTGTTCCGAGACATACAAAGCTTCTGAAGACGTTGCCAAACTATCAATTACCGTCGCTACAGTTTTTTGCTCACTTTGTGCGGCCCGATAACTTTGTCTTTGCGCTAATAAACCTAGTCCCGTTGCTAGTCCCAATGCCACACTAAGGGCTGCAATCAGAATTTTTTGTTGTTCGCTGTTCTGCTGTTCTGCGACTAGCCTCGTCTCTACTTCTTGTAATCGGGTAGTTTCTAGAGCCTGTTTGACTTCAAGTTCTTGAGATGCTGTTAAAAACTGATATTCGGATTGAGAAATATTATGGGTATTTGCCCATGCTTGAGCTTCTTGTAGAGCCTTTCCCCTCAACAGACGAGATTGATCTCGACAATCTGATGCCAGCCAAAACTCAACTTCTTTGCTAAAAGGGTGCAAACGTGATTGTTGCTGTCGAATCCAATCTAAATTGAAGATTTGTTGATAGATTAGATTGCGATAATTTAATTGGCTATTTTGTTTGATAACCAGATTTGATAACAATAAATATCTTTGCTCAGCACTGTCATCCACAGGAATTGCGCCGTAGCGTAAAATTTGTGTTCCTAAACTCAGCAGCCGACTAGCTTGCTGTTCGTTTCTTAACAGGCGATCGCGGATGGTTTTGAGATGTTCGGGTTCGTCTTGTGCTTCCCAATTATCAATAACTTTTTCCGTAACTAATTTTTTTACCCACAACCCCTCTGTCCCTGGTAACAGACAGTCGTTAGATTCTTGGCAATGCTGAACTACTAATCTGCATAGTTTTTGAGTTAAAAAGGGTTGTCCCCCAGTCCAGTTCAAAATCTCCTCTAAAATAGCTGAGGAATTTTCAAAACCACTTTGAAATCCATCAATTAAAGGCATTGCTTCTTCGAGGGTAAATCCTCGCAGCTCAATCGCCGTGCCAATATTAAACGGGGTACGATTGGGGTCTCTGATTAAGTCACTAGGAGTAGCTACACCAAAGAGGGCAAAGCTAAGACGCTTAAATTCTGTGTTTTCAGCTCTTTGATTATAAAAATAGCGAATTAGGGCAAAAAAGTCGTCTGTAGAAAAGTCGAGACTAATCACGCTATCGATTTCATCAATAAAAATAAAAATCTGCTCTGCCTTGATTTCAGACAAGATAATATCGCTGATAAATCGACTCAACTGCTGTATGGGAGACAACCCCTGTTGTGATTCCCACCAAGCTTTGAACTTAATCTTGCCCATTAAATTGAACCCACGCCACAATTCTGAGGCAATGCTTTTATACCATTGCAAGGCTGAGATTCTCTGACTCCCAATATTGGTCATATCGAGGGCAACGCATGCCGCCCCTTGATGTTCAAGACGGTTTTTGACTCTTACTCGGAGACTGGATTTTCCCATCTGGCGGCAGTTAAATACATAGCAAAACTCTCCCCTCAAAAGAGCTTGATATAATTCATTGTCAGCTTTTCTAGTTACATAACTGGGATCAGTTACGTTTAAACTTCCTCCAACCTGGTGATAGCTATTCATGTCATGTAATGCTCTTTGAGGAAGTTTAGTTTAGAGGCGATCGCGGAAATAAAGCCGATAAAGCTGACAGCTTGGAGCTACTAAATCTTTGGTTAGCTTGACCAAACCAATGCTTTCTAATTTATAGGCAGATATTACCGATAACTTTACAGGAGTCTCAGCAGATACGACCTGCTTATAAGCACTTGCTAATTCGGGATATTCTTGAAGAGTTACTAAGTGTCGTTGTAGATGATGTCGATAAATACCCGATGCGGTGGGGGCTTCTGCCAGTAATTCCTCCATAGTAATTGGTTGAGTCGCTAAAGCATACAGTGCCAGTCGTGCTAGATAGGGATAGCCACTGATCATTTTCATTAAAGAGTTTAAACTTTGGTCTAAATCAGCGATCTTCAACTTAAATTGGTGAAGATTTGCCAATGTTTTGATCTGGTCTAAATCAAATGTAGGTAGGTCAATCGACAAACCAACATTGAAGGGAGATTGATTAATATCGAGGGGAATATAGACATCCGTGGAGTGAACTACGACCAATCGTAAATTTTGCCAAATGGAAAAATTATTCGCTTCTTCATGCCAAAATCGAAGCAGGGGGAGAAATTCCTGAGCTATTTCTGGATATTCAAACAAGTGGTTTACTTCATCTAAAGCTAAAACTATAGGCTCAGACAACTGCTGGAGAATATAGCCCTGTAAATAGGCACTACAGCTAACTTTTGACCCCAAATCTTGATCCCAATAGTCATCTAGCTGGGATTCGATACCCAGCTGAAAGGTGATATTTGCCATCAACCAACGCAAAAACTTATCTAAATCCGAGAGGACAGGGGCTTCGGCTAACTGCAAATTGAGCATCACCGTATGATATCCATGAGATCTAGCTTGGGCTAAGATCCGAGCTGCCAAGGAAGTCTTGCCCATGTTTAAAGGGGATTTAATTCTAATCAAAGCCGCTGGATTGAGAATTTCATCATAAGTCACAGCTTCTTGTGGAGGACGTTCGATATAGAACTTTGAAGATAGAGGAACCTGTCCGTAAGGTGACTCGACTTTACTATCAGTAAAATTACCTATTTGTTCTTGCTGTCTTAGAATAACTTTGAAGTTATTTTTAGTCACTTTTTCGGCAAAAACCTGAGATAGCATTAGCCACAGGCGAGAACCGACAACTCTCACATAATCTGAGTCATAACCAGAGTTTTGGGCAATTTCTTGATAATTTTTTCCGAGCCAACATTCCCTTAGTATTAGTTCTTGTAATGTACTGAGACGTTTAGGAGCGATCGCCTTATCTACAATTGCTAAAGCCTGCTCTATCCCGATAGTTGTCATATTTAATTATTTTGAATATATGTTTTTAAGCTCTTGCTCAAAACACTTCTCGATTTATTGCCATCTCTGATAATGGAGATAATTATATTAGTCTACAGTAATTTCTTTATCGAGGTAATCAGGCTCAGAGTGCTTAGCTTAAGCATTGGTAACATTTAATTATTTTGGTAATTTAGATTACATTTGATCTGAGGCGTCGTCGTTTCCATTTACCCTCTTCTGAAAGCATATTACTCAAGTGCTTAATTCTGGGGAAGAGATATTTTGCTGATTATGGTTGACCTTTGTCTAATATTTTCACCGCTCCCAATTATTAAATTGCTGGAGTTATCTTGACAAAATAGAATCAAGCTACAACTTTAAATCTCAATAAACTTGAATTTATGAGGCAGCTACATTTTTAAGTAATTAACCTAAGTAATTAAGTAATAAAAAACTCTTTTTTAATTTAATGCTCACAATTCTGATTGAATAATCGGATCTTGAGCATAGTTTAAACGTATTTGTTCTAGCTGCCTGATTTTTTCTACAGCAGTTTGAATCTCCTGATAATAATATTCCATCAGTTTGAGATCCTGTGCTGGGTTAAGATTTTCTAGCTGTTGAGAGCAGTAGATCTGACGTTTTTGGTAGTTAACCTGCTCTAAAGAAGCGATCGCCTCAGCAATTCGTACTTCTGCCCGAAAGACATCTTCCTGGGTTTTCTCATCAAGATGAAACAGCTTAGTTACTGTTGTCATAGCTTCAGGAAAATTAGGACTTAGATTATGGAGTTCACTCAGCAGGGGGTTGCGATCGCCAGCTGAAGGAGGAGAAAGCTGTTCCTCAACTGCGATAATTTGCTGCCAGAGAAAGCGATGATGCGCCATATTAAACAACAAATCTTTGGACTCTAGCTGCTCGATAATTTGCTCGCGGTAACGATGGTAGTGGATATAGATTCTTAATAGTAAGGCTTCGGCTTGCTCTAGTAGTTCACTTTCAGGATCGGTAGCAATGACAAAAGCAGGTTTAGCAACAGACTTGCTTTGTTTTTGTTGAGTATAGTTGTTTTGATATCTCGGACGCGCTGACTTAATTTGCGATTTGAGGGTAGCAAGATTTTGTAAGACTAATCTGGCATCTCCCAAGCTCAACAATTCGGCACAGTTAGTTAGATAATGATTGCGTTGGTTAGCATCCTGAAGTTTGTTTAGCAGCTTAACCATTCCTGCGGCTACTTGTTGAAATTCATCCGCAGCTTTTAAATTTTTGTCGGCTAACAGACGATTAATCAACCAATCCAGCCATAATGGTGCAGTTGACAAAGCCTGATAATAAAGTACGACTCCATCCTCGCGGCTTTTGATAAATTCATCAGCATCCTTGCCATCAGGTAGATTGAGAATTCTAAGCTGAACGTGACCACTATAAACTAGATTCTCAACTTCTTTAATTGCTCTTTCTGTGGCTTTCTTACCAGCATTGTCGGCATCAAAATTCAGAATTACCTGCTTAGAAGATGTAAAGCGGAGTAGCTGCTTGAGCTGATCTGGAGTAAATGCCGTACCCAAAGAAGCCACTACATTAGCAATTCCTGCCTCATGGAGAGCGATCGCATCAAAGTAGCCTTCTACCACTACTGCACAGTCTGCCTTACCGATCTCACTGCGAGCTTTATCCAGAGCAAAGAGAGTTTTACTTTTATTGAATAGAGGAGTTTCAGGGGAGTTGAGATACTTCGGCTGATCCTCATCTCTAAGGCTGCGACTTCCAAAGCCAATAATCCTGCCCTTGAGATCCATAATGGGAATGATCAGGCGATCGCGAAATACATCATAATAGCCGCTGCCTGTCTTCCGTGATTTAATTAATCCCGCCTGTTCGATTAAATTAACAGGATAACGTTTCTGCTCTACAAGGTAACGATAAAGCGTATCCCACCCCGCAGGAGCATAACCAAGCTGGAAATTACTGATCGTTGTTTCTTCGATGTTTCTTTGTTGACGGAGATAAGTTAAGGCTGTTTCTCCCTGAGACTGATGGAGAGCATGCTGAAAAAAGCTCGCAGCCAAAGCAACAACTTCGTAGAGCTGTTCTTTTAAGGTTAGCTGACGCTGAATTTCCTGTCTTTGCTCTGGTTCAACCGTCTTAATTTCCACTTGATAGCGACGAGCCAAATCGAGCACAACTTCAGCAAAAGACTGCTTGCCAATTTCCATCAGAAACTTATAGGTGTTACCTCCCTGCCCACAACCAAAGCAATAGTAAAGTTGCTTATCCTGACTCACACTAAAGCTGGGAGATTTTTCATTGTGAAAAGGACACAAACCTAAAAAATCTTTGCCTCGTTTGCGTAACACAATATGCTCGGAAATGACATCAACGATATCAACTCTCTGCTGTACTTCTTCGATGGTATCGGGATGAAGGCGAGGAATCACTTATTGTCTAACAGTTTGTTGAACTAGTAACTCACATGATAGTAAATTTTAAGTGCAGAAAAATCTTAATGCCAACAACCTTTAATCTGGCGAAATAATATTACTTGATGGAAATGATTATATTTTCTCAGACTTGACCTTATTACGCTTCAATATTCCAAAACAGACTAAAAAGTCTAAACCTATAATGCAGAAAAAAGATGGAGTCTTAGAAATTATCTTAAGTCTAATTGCCTTGACTATTGCTATGTCAATATTTCTTAAAGCAATTTTGGACATGGATACTAATTATGATGTGGGTTGGTATCATTTACCTTTTGCTGCCAGAATTTGGAATATTATTCCAGCTGAATCCTTTACATCGGGAGCAAAGGTTGAGTATCGTTACGATGGTTTCCCTTTACTAGCACATTTTTTTCAAGGTCTGCTATGGAAACTTACAGGAAGAGTGCAAGCAGCAAATTTAGTCGGTTATTTGAGTCTCATAATTTATATCCTCTTTCTAAGAAGCTATCTTAAAATTCCTTGGTACATATCAATAATTGCGATTTTTACTATTCCTGCTGTATTAACCCATGCCCCCAGCAGTTTTGTTGATTTGCCAGGAAATGTCGGCGCTTCAGTATTGATGATGATGACTTATTGCTTCTTTCGGCAATCGCGGTTACCAGGTAAACCAGAACTATTGATTGCTTTTTTGGGAGCGGCTACTGCCGCCAATATCAAACCGCAACTTCAACCTTTAGTTTTTATCCTCTTTTGGGTAGTAGGTATTAGGATTGTGTGGCTATATTGGCAACACACAAGTCCTAGCCAACGTCAATTATGGCTAATAGTACCGCTGAGTGCAATCGCTACAGCTGTAATCTTTGCTACACCGATCAAAAACGTAGCTCTTTATGGCAATCCTTTCTATCCGATCAAAATTGAAGTAGCAGGAATTGTTCTTAATCATGAAATGACGCCCCAGACTTATAGTGAAGGAAACCGTCCTCGAAAATGGCTACGATCAATTCTGGAAATTAATACTCCTGAATGGTCTATCGATCAGTCAAATCGTACTTATGAAAAGAAATATTTAGATCGAGCAGGAGGTTTTTTTGGAGCTTATGTTATTTTCAATTTTTTACTACTAATATTTTTAACTATTACCGAAAAATATGAACATAAAGTTTTCGAGTCACATAATTCGAGCCATGCTGCTATTGCTCTAGTTACGATCCTCTTGGCTTCATTATATACTGCCAACTTTCCTCAATCTCATGAGTTGCGATATTTAATGTTTTGGATGATTACTCTGGTGTCTTTAAATTTACATCTAATTTTTTCATTACAAAATTTAGTATTAAAGTGGATTAAACTTAGAAATTTTAAACTAATATACTTATTGTTTTTTATAGTAGTTTGTATTAGAATTGAACACTTTTATCTCAAACCAGACTTTCGTAGCCTTGAAGTTTATTTGCACAAAATTGTAAATTTGGAGATCTTAGGGCAAATTACTCCCAATGAGACTAATTGTATAACTAAAAAATCTGCCGCAATTCAACATATTTTCTACTATAGTTCATATTTTCATCCTGAAATCAATTATGACTATAGTATTAAAGCAGCAGCAGATATTGAAGCTTGTGGTACCGACAGGATTATTGTTCCTAAGTAAGAATTCAGGTATGAGGAATTAAAGAAGGTTGCTCGCCAATTCCAGCATGAGCCTGGAGAGCAGAGGTAAAAAAATCGACGACAGAGCGACCTTGAAAACGACAGGTTTGTATAACGCTCAAATTATTGGCAGTATCTTGAAATCGCTCCATCGAACGCTAACCACCACTAACTTTTCTTTTAGTGACGGCTAATCCCAAAGCCCTTTCCGCTAAATTATTATCAGGAGGAATTTCTGGATGATCGAGAAAATACCACCATTGGTCTGCTTTGAGTTTGAGATTTCGTAATAGTTTGCCCGCTTCATAACCCGCTTGATTTTGCCATCGACTCAAAGTCTGTTTTACCTTGATTTTAAATTTTTCTGCCCAATTCAAATAATCAATGGCATCGAAAGTTTCTCGGAAAAGGCGATGCTGTTTAAAAGCTTGATCAATCAAACTCGTCAATGCTAATCCAATTGATTGGTTATTTAACCCAGGTGTCTTAATTAATTTTTTGGCATGACGACGTAGATGTGCCAGACATTTTTGTTGCCCGCTAGCTCTATAACTATTGTAGACACTGAAATCATCAGAGATAACTACTCCCTGATATTCTGTTCCTAGATGATTTTCGATTTCCACTCTCCCTCTTGTATCTCCTGCTTTGAACCAGCAAAATCCTGGATTAGCAAATACCCACATCCACTCTTTTATTCCTTTTACTGACCAAGGAGTTTCATCTATATTCAATGCTGGATGTGATGAATTAATCCAGTCTTGGAGATGATTGACGCTTTGATTTATAGCTTGAGATATTCTCTGGTTAGTAGCAACTAATGTTCCCACGCCGATTTTGATTCTCCCCAATTCCCATAATAATTCTTGCTGTTTTTCGGATGCTAAATGTCCGTAATTTCCCAGCCACCCTAATAACCCTTGTAATCTGACTCCTAAGTCTTGCCCAGCAATCATTTGAGGCGACCAATTACAATCTGTTATCAACTGGCAATCAGGGCATTCAAGATGAAAACGTTGATACTCTACTATTTCACTTTAAATTAACTTGAAATTAACTAATTCACTACAAAAATTTTGCATGATACTCACCAATGTTAGTAGCAGGGAAATGTATGGGCAATTGATCTTCTTTTCAGATTCTTGATCCGCATTAGACTTCATAGTTAAGCTAAAGCTAATCTGGCTCAAAAAATCTGAGCTTACTGAGGATCCCTCACTTTGCCCATAAAGAGAATAGATTCCCTATGATCATTGCGGATCGCAAAAAAGAACGGTCGATTAACATTAAAATCAAAAGGCTGTGTTTCGGGCATGGCTGAGGTAATACGAACCCCGACCGAAGTTACCCCTGCTGCTTCGCTTCCTTCTTCGTTCACTTCAATAAAAGTTTTATGCTTGACCGTATCTATTGCCACTGAATTATCAGTCATAGGGAAGAAATCTGCCTGGGAAGGGTTAAATACCTGCTGCATTCCTAAAGTTTGCAGGACATTATTGAGTTCAAGATCGTATTCTAGCTTGAACTTCGGCAGAGAAATATTGCCTGGTTGCGATCGCATTTGTCCGAGCCATTCTTGCCAGTTATCAAGGTTTAGCTGTTGCTGGAATTGTTCTAAACTACTGCTTGTCTGGGGTAAAAAAATATACATTCCCAGTTCGCCTTCACCGTAGGGTAAACGTACCGCTTGAAATTGCTCATTCTCATAGTAGCGATAGTCTCCTGTTTGACTCATCATGGCTACCTGTTTACTACTTTCAGGCATTCGATAAAAAGGCTTTTGGCTAGTAGCAGTGGCAGCAAATTTCTGACTCCAGCTACCTTTAAAGTAAATAGCGTTAACTAAATACATGGCATCTTCAGGAGCAACCGTATCAACAATTTCTGTAATCTTATTGTTAGTGTTGTCCGCTACCCATTGATTAATCGTATTTTTGACCGCAGCATTAGCAAAATCGAGGTTGCTTACTTTTGCCTGATAGAATTCCCGAGCATTATTAAGATACTCCTCTTTTAAAGCAATATTCTGATTGACCCATAAAGAATTAGCGATCGCTAACTCTACATCATTATCAGAAGCAGTTAAAGTTTTGATTAGTTGGGCATAACTAGGATCAATATGCTGAGTATCAATAGAATCCAAACTTAAAACCCGATCAACTTCAGCTAAAGTCTCTCCCGCAGTACCATTACGCACTATTGCCAGAGCGATCGCCACACTCTGAGGAGAAATCATCATATTTTGATTTTGTGCTGAACGTGCCTCAATTTGAGTCAATAAATCAAACCCTAAACGATTATTGGCATTTACTAGCTGATTAATATTGGTCTTTGCCTCTGGAGAACTTGCCATTAAATTATGCGATGTAACACGATCAAAAATAGTCATTTGCAAGTGGAGTGGTTTAGCAGTTTCAGATTTGACCCTAGTTGAATCCAAAACGACAGCTTCCTGTTGAGATACTAATAACCCCAAGACTAAAAGTACCCCCACAGCACAAGTTCCCAAAACAGTATTACGGTTCATTAGCTACAAAAATAATAGGTGCAGGTTATGGTAGTTGAACGAGCGTAGTTTTGAACTAGGAAGCACGCCTAGGTTTCCTCGCAAAGGGCTTGCCCGCATGCACGCTAACCGCTCGATAATTTCATGACGCACAAAATCTGCCCCAGGTTTCGTTCTTATAATCATTAAATCACTTGCTTCTAGACATCAAAGGAAACCCATGTTAGAAAAATTTTATGATCCAGGTTTTTTCGAGAACCTATGGTATTTATATTTATGGACATAGACTGAAATAACTTAAACTGTTCGAGAACTGATTTTAAGCAAAATAATATTTAGAGGTAATTAGCTAAAATGAATCTGATCGAAATTATTGAAAAGGGCGGCATTGCCATGTATCCGCTGTTATTTCTTTCAATATTATCTATCTCAACTATCTTGGAACGACTTTGGTTTTGGTCGCAAGTAGTTTTTAAAGAGAAAAAAATCTTTAATCAGATTATGGAAGCTGCCGATCGCAACTGGGATTTGGTCGGTAAAATTGCCCAAGAACATATCAAGCATCCTTTAGGAAACTTCGTTTATTCTCCCTTCAAATTATCCCAACCTGATCCAGATATGTTTCATCTGGCATTAGAATCGGCAGCAGAAGAACAGCTGGCTCGCATGCGTAAGGGAGACAAGGTTTTAGAGGCAATTATTGCTCTTTCTCCTTTATTAGGCTTATTTGGTACTGTTTGGGGGCTAATCCAAGCTTTAAGTTCGATTAAAATTAGCGATCTGGGTACCGCCGACTCCTCTGGGGTAACCTTGGGTATTGGTGAATCTTTAATCTCCACCGCAGTAGGATTATTGGTAGCAATAATTAGTTTGAGTTTTTATCGTCTATTTCAAGCTTTTTGGTCAAATCAAATCAGAATTTTACGCCGCACTGGTAGCCGTTTAGAAGTAATGTATCGCGATCGCTGGATGCAGTCCACAGAAGAAACCTCTGGTGCTGTTGCTAATAAAGATGATTATTCTTTTGTGGAAATTAAGCCGCCAACACAATAATCAGTCAACAGTCAACAGTCAACAGTCAACAATTATCAGCAATACAACGTAGGGTGGGTATTGTGATTAATAGCGATCAAAAATCAACCATTTGAATAATGCCCACCATTAAGTTTAGTAATCAGCCTTGTTATATAAAGTTGTTAAATGAATTCTAAAAGAAAGTACCAACCAAAGCCGATTAAACCCTTAAATCTCTGGCAGGATGATAGCCAATCTAGCGGTGCCAATATTGAAATTTTACCCTTGATTGATGTTATTTTCTGCATTCTGACCTTTTTCATCCTAGCAGCAGTCAATTTCTCTCGTCAGCAAGCAATTAGCCTCGATCTTCCCCAGGCAAAAACTGGCGCGCCTCAGATGCAAAATATTTTGATTGTGACTATTGATGATATTGGTCAACTGTATGTCGATCAAAATCTAGTCAGCCGTAGTGATTTAACTTGGGAGATCAAGAAATATAAGCAGGCGAATCCCGATGGCTTGATGACTCTGTATGCCTCTAAAAACTCCACTTACCGAGAGGTGGTCGAGGTATTGGATATTCTCAGGGAAGTGGGCGGCAACCGTGTGGCACTTGCTACTTTGCCGGAAGGTTCTCAACCAGCCTCAACTCCCGCAATTCCAGGAGTAAATCCTGCCCTACCAGGCTTCCCTAACAGCATCGACCCCTTGAATAATTCTCCTGCCCCACCTGCTCCCTAAATAATTAAGCTTGATAACTGCATTTAGAATTAGGTCTGAGGTAACAATTTGTACCAACAACCTCGATGATCGTTACTAGTTTGGCAGCTCGTAAACTAAATTGAGTTATATAGAACCCAAATATAAATAGCGAGGGCAGGACTTATGGCGATCGCGACTATCAACCCCGCAACAGGGAAAACAGTAAAAACTTTTACTCCTCTAACCGCTGCTGAGATCGAAACTAAACTGGCATTGGCAGAGTCAACTTTTAAGCAGTATCGTCAAACAACTTTCACCCAGCGTAGCCAATGGTTAAACCAGGCGGCAGCTATTTTAGAACAAGATAAGGTCAAATTTGCCCAAATTATGACGACAGAAATGGGCAAGACGCTGCAAAGCGCGATCTCCGAAGTAGAAAAATGCGCTAAAGTTTGTCGTTTTTATGCTGAAAAAGCTCCTGAATTTTTAGCAAATGTCGCAGTCCCTAGTGATGCTAGCCAAAGTTATATTGCTTATCAGCCTCTGGGTACGATTCTGGCAGTAATGCCCTGGAATTTTCCTTTTTGGCAGGTATTCCGCTTTGCTGCCCCTGCTTTGATGGCAGGAAATGTCGGCATTCTGAAACATGCTTCTAATGTGCCTCAGTGTGCTTTGGCGATCGCGGATATTCTTACCCAGGCAGGTTTTCCTGGAGGGGCATTTCAAACCTTATTAATTGGTGCCAGTCAGGTTAAATCAATCATTGAAGACGAGCGTGTTAAGGCAGCAACTCTGACGGGAAGTGAACCTGCGGGGGCGGCATTAGCTTCAGCAGCGGGACAACAGATCAAAAAGGTTGTCTTGGAATTAGGTGGTAGCGATCCTTTTATTGTCTTGCCGAGTGCCAACTTAGAAGAAGCAGTATCTACAGCGGTTAAAGCGAGAATGCTCAACAATGGGCAATCTTGTATTGCTGCGAAAAGGTTTATTGTGGCAGAAAGTATTGCCGAGCAGTTTCAGCAGCAATTACTTACTCAATTTAAAGCTCTCAAGATTGGCGATCCGCTGTTGCCAGATACAGATATTGGTCCCTTAGCAACCGATAGTATTCGCGCTGAATTAGACGAACAAGTGCAGACTGCTGTTAAAGATGGTGCCAAGATTATTTTAGGTGGCAACCCTATTAGCGATCGCCCAGGAAACTACTATCCCCCCACAATCTTGAGGGATATTCCTCTGGATTCTCCTACAGCCCAAACAGAGTTTTTCGGTCCTGTAGCTTTACTATTTACCGTTAAAGATCTCGATCAGGCGATCGCTTTGGCAAATCAGATTCCTTTCGGCTTAGGTGCTAGTGCCTGGACGACTATTACTGAAGAAGCTAATCGACTCATCTCCGAGATTGAAGCGGGAGCCGTGTTTATTAACGGTATGGTTAAGTCCGATCCTCGTTTGCCCTTTGGTGGAATCAAGCGATCTGGTTATGGAAGAGAATTAAGTAAAGAAGGCATCCATGAATTTGTCAATATCAAGACAGTTTGGATTAAATGAGATCATCTTCGCAAATAATCAATATTAAAATTACTAATCGGCAGTCTCATCGACAACAATCTTGATTAATTTTTGTAAAGTATAATTGCAACTGCTTTATTTTTCTGGCTTGATAAGAATAGTCAAGATTACAGGTCGTGTTTTATATCTCCTGCTAGCCATAAGGGGCAAAAGATAAATAAAATTTAATCGCTGCCTTAAAGTGTTGGATGAAAAGTTAGTTTCAGTCGGAGATGTTCTTGCTCTTACCTCAAACAGTTCCGTCTTTAAAATGAAGGACATGTCCCCTTAAACGCTAGATACCTGTGGTTAAGGTCATCTTGCGTACTCTTGAATGTGTTTAGGACAACTTACTCAGCGATCGAGGAGTCAAACTTCAATCCTCATAAGATTGATTGTTGCCAGTCTGAATGAGAACATTCAAGAATAATTATCTTCATCTAGCATTAATCTTTTAATTTTTATAAATAGGAGTAACAATTAAGCTATGCAAATGCTGAAAAATATGTTTGGCTCAGATAAAAAATATTATCTGGAGTTAGAGGAATCCCAAAAATCTGATGTCGTCAAAGCTGCCAGTAAAGCTGCTGGTGTCGTCAAAGAAAAAGCGACAGAACTAGCCCAATCTCAGCCTGTACAACAAGTAGTTGAGACAGTTTCCGAAGCAAGTTCAACAGTAACCACCGCTGCCCAAGAAAATTTAGCGGCTGCTCTCCCAGATGAAACCCCTGTTGAAAGCAAGCCTGTCAATAAGAACAAGTCTGCCAAAGCAAAAGCAAAGCAAAACGGGAAAGCTGCTGGAGTTAATGAAACACCGCAGAAGGCGCAACCAACTCTAAAAAATTCTGGTGCATCTTCCTTCGATCCCCCATTTTGGGTTGCTGCAATGTATAACAACAATAGCCCTACTAATAGTAACGGTATGATTGCAGCCGAGACCTTTGCTACAGACAACCTAATGCCCACAGTCACTAAGTATCGTCGTCGTCCTGGTGGCAGTTTGAACAAATTCAAAGACATGGCTAAACAAGCGAAGACTCCCAAAGGTTAGATACCTGGTTGAATTAACCTTGAGAGTTTAGGAAACTAATCCTAAGCAATTGAGCATTGTTATGTAGACGGAAGGATTACCTTCACAAAGGTAGACTTCCGTCTTCGTTTTTTTAGTTTATAATTTCAAAGCTAAATTCAAATTTGATTCGGGGTTAAGCATATGTATGGATATCTACTCTAGGTAACTCATGGTGAATGCCAAGAGTAATTTGACCTATATTATCTCAGGTTTTCCTGGCAGACACTCTCAACGAAGTATTAGTGATTGAAACCCATCTCAGTAACTAGTATTTTGAACGCAGTTTCTTGTGAGAATGACTATATATTGGCGATTAACTTTGTCCCCCTTTCAGATAAGATGGGAATTGCCGCTTTTTTATTTAAGCCAGAGTTTAGTTTGATTAGGGAAAAATCCCGTCTAATTTTCCTAAACATATATTTATTTTTGTTAAAACGGGTTACTTAGTAGGAAAGAATTAATGAATCAAGAAATCTTTGAAAAGGTTAAAGGTATTGTCATCGACCAACTAGAAGTGGAAGCTGATCGAGTTACGCCAGAAGCAAGTTTTGCCAATGATTTGGGTGCCGATTCTTTAGACACAGTAGAATTGGTTATGGCTTTGGAAGAAGAGTTTGATATTGAGATTCCCGATGAAGCAGCAGAACAAATAGATACTGTGGGCAAAGCAGTTGAGCACATCAGTAAAGAAACTGCCGCTGCTTAGCTCAGTTTTTAAATCTTAAGTAAGGGTTGATGATGGCTGCTATATATTTTAGGTAATTATGGTGAATCAATCGTTATCAAACCAAGTTAATTAATGATTGATTCGCTTTACTGTCTGATTAACTAGGGTCTAATAGTAAAGAGACCAAAGCCACTTAGCAGCTTCGAGACAAACTGTGCCGTATCGAAAAGGGTAAAAAGAGCAAAAATGACAAATAGGCAAAACAAGCGAGTTGTAATCACGGGCTTGGGTGCAATTACTCCCATCGGCAACAATTTGGCAGATTATTGGGATGGTTTATTGCAGGGACGTAATGGAGTAGGTTCAATAACTCTATTTGATGCCTCTCAACATGCCTGTCAAATTGCGGCGGAAGTGAAAAATTTTGACCCTCACGAGTATTTAGATAAAAAAGATGCCAAGCGGATGGATCGATTCGCCCAGTTTGGCGTGTGTGCTAGCAAACAGGCACTCGCCGATGCCAATTTTGAGATTAATGAACTGAATGCCGATCAAGTCGGAGTTTTGATTGGAACTGGGGTTGGTGGGTTGAGAGTTATGGAAACTCAAAATGAAAACCTGATTACTAAAGGACCGAGAAAAGTTAGTCCGTTTACGATTCCCATGATGATCGCCAATATGGCAGCGGGATTGACTGCAATTCATACAGGAGCTAAAGGACCTAATTCTTGTACGGTAACAGCTTGTGCGGCGGGTTCTCACGCGATTGGAGATGCTTTCCGTATTGTTCAAGGGGGCTATGCTAAAGCTATGATTTGTGGCGGTGCTGAGGCGGCGGTAACTCCCCTATCTTTTGCTGGGTTTTGTTCAGCGAAAGCTCTCTCTACTCGTAATGACGATCCGCTACATGCTAGTAGACCATTTGATCGTGATCGCGATGGGTTCGTGATGGGAGAAGGTTCAGGGATACTGTTGATTGAAGAACTGGAACACGCTTTGGCAAGAGGGGCGAAAATATACGCCGAGGTTGCGGGTTATGGTATGACCTGTGATGCCTATCACATGACTTCCCCCGTCCCAGGAGGACAAGGTGCGGCAAAAGCAATTGAGCTAGCTTTAGCTGATGGTAACTTAACTTCAGACGATATCGACTATATCAATGCTCATGGTACCAGTACCCAGGCTAATGATTCTAATGAGACGAAGGCGATCAAGAAAGCTTTAGGTGAGCGAGCCAAGGAAATCGTGATTAGCTCTACCAAATCGATGACTGGTCATTTGCTAGGGGGGTCAGGAGGAATTGAAGCGGTCGCAACGGTAATGGCGATCTCCAACGATCAAGTTCCGCCGACAATTAACCTAGTGCACCCAGACCCTGAGTGTGATTTGGACTACATTGCTAATTCTAGTCGGCAGCATCAAGTGAACGCAGCTTTATCTAATTCTTTTGGTTTTGGTGGTCATAATGTTACTCTAGCTTTTAAAAAATATCGTTGACGCCAAATTAATTGTGGGGAGACTTTTCTAATGAGAGTCATTGGGATTAAATTCTTCAAGCAAAATCTATATTTAAAACTTGCTCCAAACTAGCCCTAAATTAGTAGATTATAAGTTAACTTATTGGTTCGATGTCAGATTCGATACAGTTTATCGCTGCTTAAAAGGGGTTTAAACTTGCTAGCCGTTCCAATGGGATGAGAAGATAAGAAAAAGAGTTGAGACAACATTTTTTTAGATCAAGCTCTTAGAGCCAAGCTCCTTATTTGATGCCTCCAGCAAGCTCAAATTTTTGTTTTATCGTAGTTTATTTATATAACGAATATGGTAGTTGCCACCCAATCAACTAAATCAGTTGAAGAACTTTGTATTAATTCGATTCGTTTTTTAGCAATAGATGCCATAGAAAAAGCTAGTTCTGGACACCCAGGATTGCCTATGGGGGCTGCTCCGATGGCGTTTGTGCTGTGGGATAAGTTCAT
>JBCDEP010000093.1:0-24668 GCA_039179675.1 Cyanobacteria bacterium P01_G01_bin.67 | reverse complement strand
GCAGATTTGAGCAACCAAATTCATCCAATTATCAGTTACCATTCATTGAAGTAACTAGTAGGTTTACTAACCTGATCGTCCCCTCAGTATTAGCTGATTTTGCCTATTATATTGATTATTGTCATGAAGTACTAGGGTGTGATTGCGATGCAGAGAAATGGGATATTTTCTCTGCTCTAATAATAACTTGTGGCTGGATCTTTCTCTATGAGAAAACAGTATTAGTTTGTGAACGTTAAAGCCGCGTCAATAATCGCCAATAGTTCCTAGAAAAAACAAGTTCTTCAAGATTAAAAACTGGTTTCTGCAATCAGATCATTCTTAGCGTGTGCCAGATTATCGAGTAAATTAGGGAAATAATTAATCTGTGTCGGATAGGCAAACTCGATACCATGTTGAGCAAAGCTAGTCTTAACTGCTAAATTGATTTCCTGCTGGGCATTCATATAGGTATTGTAGTCATTAGTATTGATCAAATAAACTACCTCAAAGTCCAAGCTATATTCACCGTAGCCTGAGAAGTGAGCGCGATCGCAAGCGGCATTTTCGGTATGGTCGATAATTTCTTGGATCAAGATGGGAATCTGAGCTAACTGTTCGGAGGTTGTTTGATATATTACGCCAAATTTAAACACAATCCGACGTTGACGCATTCTTTTATAGTTACGAATTCGTGAGCCAACTAAATCTGTATTAGCGATAATAATTTCTTCGCCATTGATACTTCTTAGTCTAGTTGTTTTAATTCCAACATACTCCACCGTACCCAGATAATCCCCCACAAT
This sequence comes from Cyanobacteria bacterium P01_G01_bin.67, assembly GCA_039179675.1. Taxonomy (GTDB): domain Bacteria; phylum Cyanobacteriota; class Cyanobacteriia; order Cyanobacteriales; family Xenococcaceae; genus Waterburya. The sequence goes on along the minus strand of JBCDEP010000093.1, from coordinate 23,883 downwards.
AATAAAATCTCCTAGTTCAAACGGACGATCTAGCAGGATCGCAAAATAACTAAACAAGTCCTGTAAAACTCCTTGGGATGCCAGAGCGATCGCTACTCCCCCAATTCCTAAACTAGCGACCACAGCGGAAATATCAAACCCGAGGTTGTCCAATAAAAAAACGACTCCAATTAACCAAACTAGGATTCTAGTCGCTGGTAGTAGTGCATTTATACTCTGCTCAAGATTGCTATTATCTCGATGATAGGTAAACCAATAGAGCTTGACGACATATTCTATCCCAGCTGTAATTAGTCTAATGGCAAGAACTGTAGAGAGAATTACCACCACGACGTCAATCACTCGGTCAAGTATGTGATGTAAAGCTAAATTGCCAACAGCCAGATAAAAACTAGCTACATATACGATCGGCACTAAGTCTCTTTCCAGAATACCGACGACCGCATCGTCGTACATATTTTCGGTTTTTGCGGTCCATTTTCTGAGATTTTTAATCGCTGAACGCCTTAGTATTTTAATTAATCCGACACAGCAGATCAAGATGATCAAAGCTATTGAATAGTCATATAATCTGTTATTTAAAAACTCTATTGCTAAGAAATCAAAGTTCATTAGTTAACTAATCTCTATCTTCTAGGTAATGTTCAAGGTGACAAGCAGTATCTAAACTGTTCCTATCCTTTAGGACTTCCCTGATCAGCAAGGCATACAAATAAATGAATTATCTGCGGTTAACCAGCATTTGTCCATTAATCAACATGCTTGAGAAATATAACGCCAGAACCATAAACTACTAAATTGAAACAATCAACATCGGAGAGAACAATCGTGCGCCTGGGGACATTAATTGGATTTCTAGCTGTGATTATTGCCCTATATATCCTGTGGCAAATCAAACAGGTATTATTGTTAGCTTTTGCCGCGGTTGTCTTCGCCACAGCCATGAATCAGTTGGTTAAGCTTTTGCAAGGACAATTAAAACTGAAACGCAAACCAGCGATCGCGATCGCCGTTACGGGAGTTTTAACTTTTATCATCGGCTTTATTGCCCTAGTTATCCCGCCGTTTATTGAGCAATTTCAAGAGTTAGTAACGCTGGTTCCTCTTGGCTTAGAGCAGCTCAGTAGTTGGAATGAATGGCTACATAATTTGTTACCAGATAACTTAATTGACGAAGTGAGAGGGTTAGAGTCGCTGACTCAAAATATTCAGTCCTTTATGGACAGAATAATTGGTAATTTCTTTGACCTATTTTCTAGCACTCTGGGGATCGTCCTCAATTCTCTCTTAGTAATTGTGGTGACAATCATGCTTTTGTCCAATCCTACTCCCTATAGACAGATGTTTTTGCTCATGTTTCCTGCTTTCTATCGACAGCGAGTGCAAACTATTTTGAAAAAATGCGAGCGTAATTTAGGTGGTTGGGCAATTGGAATCTTGTTTAATATGGCAGTGATCGCGATTTTAAGCGGGATTGGCTTACTCATTCTAGGAGTCAGACTTCCTCTAGCTAATTCCTTACTGGCTGGGATTTTAACTTTCATCCCCAATTTAGGCCCTGTTTTGAGCGTAGTCCCCCCCGCAGCGATGGCACTGTTAGATAATCCCTGGAAAGCATTTGCGGTGATTGTGCTTTATATTCTAATTCAGCAGGTTGAAAGCAACATTCTCACTCCCATCGTGATGGAAAAACAAGTATCATTATTACCTGCTATTACCCTCTTGGCACAAGTTGCATTTGCGGTGTTCTTTGGAATTTTAGGATTGTTTTTAGCTTTGCCGATAACTGTGGTCGCTCAAGTATGGCTAAAAGAGGTATTAGTCAAGGATATTTTGGATCGCTGGCAGCTTGAAAATGATATCAATCGGTTTAACTCCCGTAAATTAAGCAGCAAACAGAAAACTCCTGACAAATAGTTACCATTGTGGGATTGGTAAATGGGTTCTCCATATAATTCGCACGAATTATAGTTCTCTCCAGCATTGGATACGCCGTCATAGTTGTCGAGTAATAGGTGCATCTCCCGATGGTCAAGTTGATTTTCATCGCTTTAAATATCCTTGCTCAAGCATCTTATTTCTTGGTGACGAAAGGAAAGGGTTAACTAAAAGTCAAATCAATCTCTGTCATCACCTCGTTCGGATTCCGATGACGGGCAAGGTAGATTCTCTTAATTTAGGAGTTGCAGGAAGTTTGCTCTTATATGAGCTTTATAAGTGTAAAGCCAACTAGTTTTTCTCTTGGGCAAATAGTGTGCTCATTTGTCCTTGTTTCCTCATAAAAGTTATGTGTAGAGATTTAAAATGATCGATTTGTCAGTAGCATAAATTCAAACATTCCTGTTGATAGTGGGCAGATATCAAACTAGTCTTTACAATTGGAAATGCTATTTATATCACCAATTTACTATGACTAATAATAAACTCTCTAATAAAAATTTAAAACAAGGTCTTGGATTTTTCACAGCAGCAATTGATGCTACTTTAATCTATAATTTTAGTCAAGATCTATCTAATATAAGATTATTTATCTTAAGGCTATTGTTGACGATATTTATAAGTGCGGGTATCTGGCTAATAATTTGCTATGTTATCGACCGAGTAGATTCTGGCGCTTAGTAATGATTAAAAAATAGATAAATATTGGGAAGCTTAATTTTTTTAGTTTCTGCTCGATAATGGATCAAGCCAGCCCATAAATTCTCTGCCTGTCTTCAAGCTGAGGTAAGCGATCGTATAACTAGAGCAAGGGTTTGAGCTGAGATATCTGAATATTTACTACAGATGTTTGATTACAAAATTAATTAGCAGATAATAAGAATTAACTGGTGTTTATCATGAGAATATTTTCTGTTATTTGATATTAGAATTGGATTTGGAGTTAGATACTTTACAGACTATTTTTTGATACTTAAGATTCAAATAGGAAAAAAGTCTAGTTACATTTGTTCTATTAATGATTATTGAAATTTAGTTTGATTATGGAGCATTGACAATTCCTACTTGCTCCCATAGTGATGCCAAGTCTTAGATTTATTAGTTGCATATCTTGGTTAATGATGAATAATTACTACAGTTCCAATCTTTGCCCAATCAAATAACCATTTGGCATTACCTAGAGGAAGATTAACGCAGCCATGACTCATGGGGTTACCAAAATTGTTGTGCCAATATGCACCATGAAAAGCATAACCACGATCAAAATAAAGCACATGAGGTATATTGGGGAGATCATAATCTGTCCCGCGCATTCTATCTAGGGGATATTTCCGCTGAATTGTATATATTCCTGGATGGGTAGGAGTTTGTGCTTTTCCACTAGAAATAACGACGGAAAATATTTGGTTTTCCCCTGACCAGGCAAATAAATGTTGCTGAGAAAGATCGACTTCAATCCATTGTCTGTCTGACTGCTTAAGGTTATCGATTTTCAAGGCGATCGTATTATCCAAAGTCTGAGTAGCTAAAGCGGGATTAAACCCTCTCCAGGAATCGCTAATAGTCAATGCGGCGATCGCACTAATTCCATAAATTAAGACCCGACCGAAAAAAGCTTTTCTTCATGTCTGTTCACCTCTTGTCTAAGCCCAACGAAGACTTGCGCGGTCAAGTTTTGCTCAGTTTCAATTTAGCAAAATAGTTTGATTAACTTGTGAGGATAGTGAGGCGCTGATGATAAGTATTTCCCCTTGATTAAACATGAAATAGTTAAGGCAGAGGTCAAAGGTCAGCCCTAAAGGACATTGTACCCTTGTGGTATACCTCTGGGGATAGGGTCAGAGAAGATAAACTTTTAGGAGCAATATTTATTCTGCGTTTTTTTAGCTGGAGCTACTTATAATTTCAAATCAATGAACTGTAGCAACTGAGTCTGCCATGAGCCAATTCTCAAGCTGGGTTATGGTAAAAAATCTGGGCTTAAACTGCTGAATCGGCTAAATTTTCGATACGCTGCTTACCATAAGTAAATTGAGATCGATTTCCCAAAGCTTGTCCCATATCTTTGAGATACATGCCAAATTTTAATTGATCTGTTTCCCAAGCTTTCAAAGCCTCAAAAACATAATGATCGTGAGCGACTAAAGCATCAGCAAGGGCGATCGCATTTACGGCGCCTTTAGAAACCCCTGATGCGGTATGAGGACGAGGAATAAAAGCCGCATCTCCCACCAGTGCAATACGATTAAATGCCATTTGTGGCACGCTCAAATCCAATACTGATTGAATAAATGGTCCCTTAGTCGCAGCAATTAATTTCTGTAGCGGTGGGGCAAGAACTCGTTGAGCATAATTCCGCATCTGTTGTTCTACTTCAGGAGCGATCGCACCAGGAGCAATAGAGTAGGTATGGTGTTTACCGTTTTTATCAGTAAGTAGTATCGGTAATTCTTTCGCTTCGTCATAATTTACGTACCACACCCAGTTAAAACGACGTTCCCCTGGCACAAGAGATTCATTTTCTCCTGGGATTAGGTATTGCAGGATGTGAGAGTTAGGAATTTGTTGAAAAACAAAGCTTTCAGTTAAAAGATCGGCAGTTTCTCGATCTAGTTCTGTTTCTGAGACCAAACCGCGATATGCCACATAGCCTGCATAACTAGGATTATATTCAGGGAGTAGTTTTTGACGCAGCATTGAACCTGCACCATCAGCACCGATCAATAAATCCCCACTAGCATTTGTCCCATCGTCAAAAATAGCCGTTACCTCTTCTCCATCCTGTTGAACATCAGTTAGTTGTTTGCCCTGATGATAATGCGCTGCTGGAAAGTGTCGGCTCAGCGCACCATAGATTAAATTCCAAGATGTCTGCGTCTGGCGCATCAGCATTTGCTCGGCAATACTTCCATCTGGTTTAAGAAATAATCGCCTATATGCCGTTACTCCAAAAGGTAATTCATATGTTATCTTCACCCGATTAAAAGCTTGGAGAATTTCTGGTTGAAGAACGATTCCCCCGCCACGACTGGCTAGAGAATTTAGCGATCGCTCGTAGATATCTACAGTCCAACCAATAGATTTTAATAAGACCCCTGTGAACAATCCGCCCAGAGAACCACCGATGACAATGGCACGTTTATCTATAGAAGTCATAATTAAATCTCCGCTGATTGTTTGACAGCTCTTTTTAAAGCAGCCAGAAATTCTTTGGTATATTGCGCTCCCGATATAGTCTCATTGCCAATTTTGATATTGGGAACACCTGCAACGCCTTTGGCTATTGCTTGTTGTTCGAGTTCTTTTACTTCATCAATTCCCGCATCAGACAACAAAAATTCTCTTGCTGTAGCTGCATCAATACCAATCTCCTCTGCCAAATTAACTAAGGTTTCCACTTCGCTGATGTTTTGTTCTTCAGTAAAATAGGCTTGAAAGATGCGTACTGCCATTTGAGTTCCCTGATCCTGCTGGGCTGCAAACCAGGTTAGACGGTGAGCTTTGAGGGTACTAGGGGTAAACTCCATTAGGTCGTAACGAAAATCTATGCCATCATTTTTGGTAGCTTCAATGGTGTGACGATCTAACTGCTGTGAATATTCCCAACTACCAAACTTGGTTGAGCGATAAACTTGGCGATCCATCCCCGCTTCGGGCATGGTGGGATTTAATTCATAAGGATGCCAGATCTTTTCAATCTCAACATCACTATTTAGTCGTTTGATCGCTTTATTAAGTCTGGTTTCGGCGACCAAACACCAAGGACAGATAAAGTCTGAGGTGATTTCAATTTTCAGAGTCATCTTAGTTTCCACTGTTGACTATATTTTTAGCTTAATTACATTCATTAAGAATGTTAATTGGGTTTATAAGCAAAACACTTTTGCGTTTTGTGCAAATATACTCGAATGTAAATCTTGTTAATCTAGTAAAAGAGATAGCTCTTATCGAAATATTCGTTTAAAGCCAGTGAGCATATTGAACTGGAAGGCTAATTTTGTCCGCATGTCCCAATGCTTTAGCTGCCTGTTGAGACCAGTAAGGATTTACCAATAACTCTCGTCCGAGGAAAACCAAATCGAGATTTCTGCTAGTTATTTGTTCGTTAACAAATTCAGGTGATGTCCCATTAGCAGGATCAGAAAGCGCACTAGCTGCCACTAGCAATTGTGTTGATTGTTTGATGGCGCTAGCATCCTTAGCGAGAAATGCTGGGCTAAAGGGAACGTTTGCCCCAGTGGCATTCGCCCCAAATGCCATATTGTCAATCAGATCCACACCTTCAGATTTGAGTTGGCGAGAAAGTTCAATTGTCTCATCAAGAGTCCATCCTCCTTCAATATAATCTTGAGCAGATAGTCTTACACTCAGAGGCAAGTTCTCAGACCATTCTTGACGCACTAATCTAACAACTTCTAACAGAAAACGAATCCGATTGGTAAAACTTTCTCCATACTGATCGTGGCGATGATTGGTAATCGGCGAGTAAAATTCTTGAAAAATATAACCGTGAGAAGCGTGAAGCATCAAAAACTTAAATCCAGCCTGGTAAGCACGTCGCGCTCCATGTCGAAATGCCTCCTTAATCCTTTCAATCTCTTTTAGAGACAACTCTTTGGGAGTTCTAGGGCGATCGCCACCAAAAGGAATTGCGCTGGGTGCGAGGATCTCCCAACCGCCTTCATCAAGATTGAGATGACGACCTTCTGACCCTGACTTACCTCCCTCCCAAGGAAGAGAAGAACTGGCTTTGCGTCCTGCGTGACCTAGTTGGATACCAGGTACAGCACCGTGAAGAGATATGAAATCAGTAATGCGTCTAAGTGGTTTGATATGAGCATCTGACCAGATACCATTGTCTCCAGGGCTAATTCGTCCCTCGGGTGAGACTGCGGTATCTTCCATTACAATTAACCCCGCTCCACCAATTGCTCTTGACCCTAAATGAACTAGATGCCAATCATTTGCCATACCATCTTCCGCGCAATTCCGCGCAATATTGACACATGGGTGAGACGCCAATTCGGTTACGAAGGGTGACATCTCTGATCTGTAATGGTTCAAATAGATGAGTCATTGTTTACTACTGTTTCCCAACATTTTTACTCCGAACAAAATCTTTTAGCTACTCGATCTTAAATCTAAGTAATATCTACTCTAGGAAAGTACCGTTATTCCCATAAAGATCTTTTGATTAAAAATCAGATTGTAATCCTCTTAGTTAGATTACCAGAGCAAGATTAATTGCTTTAGATAGCGTCTAAGAAAGGGTAATCAATGTATCCTTCTTCACCACTGGTATAAAAGGTACTGCGATCATATTTATTTAACTCGGCACCTAGGGCAAAGCGTTTGGGTAAATCGGGATTAGCTACAAACAAACGACCATAGGTAACAAAATCGGCATCTTTATTTTCAAGAACTTCTTCCCCTGTTTCCTGGGTATATCCCCCTGCGGTAATAATCGCACCACTAAAAAGAGAACGAAAAAACTTTGCCCCTAAACCAGTTCCATCATCTTCAATGGTGACATTGCCTTTGATACGTGGTTCGACAATGTGCAGATAACCTACGCCCAAACTGTCTAATTCACGAGCGACATAGGTAAAAGTAGCCGTAAGATTGGAATCATGCATATCGTTAAAAGTACTGCTAGGAGCTAGTCGTACTCCAACCCTTTCTTTACCCCAAACATCAATTAGTGCTTGAGTTACTTCCAGCATAAAACGTGCCCGATTTTCCAGAGTTCCACCATATTTGTCGGTGCGATAATTGGAATTATCTTGGAGGAATTGCTCGGGCAAGTAGCCATTAGCAGCATGAAGTTCTACCCCATCAAAACCAGCTTCTTTGGCATTTTTTGCTCCTTGTCGAAACTGCTCGATAATCCTGGGTATTTCTTCTAGGGTTAATTCTCTAGGAATAACGTGAGGAAATCGTCCGTTGGGAAGATCTGCCAGATCATCAGCTGCGATCGCACTAGGTGCTACAGGAAGCTCTCCTGGTTCTAATAAGTCTGGATGTGCCACCCTTCCAGCGTGCCACAGTTGCAGAAATATTTTACCATCGCGATCGTGGACAGCTTTGGTAATTGGTTTCCAGCCTTCAATTTGCTCTTGGGTGTAGATTCCTGGGGTATTGGCATAACCCAGACCATTTCTTGCTACCTGAGTTGCCTCACTAATAATTAATCCTGCTGAGGCTCTTTGTTCGTAATAAATAACGTTCATTGGTTGTGGCACAAAGCGATCGCCTGCACGACAGCGAGTCAAAGGAGCCATAATCATCCGATTGTTTAGTTCAAGATCGTTCAATATTGCAGGTGAAAGTAATTTCGATGTTTTGGTGGTTGTATTTGTCATATTTTGTACCTCTGTTGTGTTTATAAATTTCTAGATGATGTAAAAATAAGCAAGAGAAATATAACTAACCTTGACGATGCTATTTAATCGGAAACCAAAGCAGAATCGCAGCAATTGCTCCTAATAGCAGTCCCGCTAGGCATACCCCTGTCCATTGGGCAATACTCCAGCCGTATGCCCCTAGAATTGAACCCAGTGATGCACCTGTAAATGTCGCCACCATAAATACCGTATTGAGACGACTGCGAGCATCTTTATCTAGACGATAGATTTTGACCTGATTGGCAATTAATCCACCCTGACTGCCCAAATTGAGTAAAATGCTGCCAATAATTAAGCCCCATAGTTGCGTTCCCAACTGCCAGAAGATTAAGTAGGCAGCAACCGTTAAGGTAGTAGCAACGACGACCATCGATCGCAATGTTTTGGCATTGCCTTTATCCGCCAGCTTTCCTAACATGGGAGCAGCGATAATTCCTACGATACCTACCAAACCAAATAAACCAATGGCGTTACTGCCATAGTTATAAGGGGGACGAGAAAGTAAGAAAGCTAAGGTTGACCAGAAGAGGCTAAACCCACCAAACAACATGGCTTGATTCAAACTGGCAGACCGCAAGGCAGGATATGACTTAACTAGTGTTAAAAGCGATCGCATCAGTTGTCCATAACTCAACTTTGATTTGGGCTGACTTGAGGGAAGTAATTTTGTTGAAGCTACCGTTAATAACAGCATCATCAAACCTGCAAACCAATAAATACTCCGCCACCCCCATTGTTCACTCTGCAAGCCCCCAAGGGGTCTAGCAAACAGTGTCCCGACAAATAAAGCACTCATCAGATTGCCGATAATCTTGCCTTGAATCTGTTCGCTAACTAAGTCTGTAGCAAAAGGCAAAAGGATTTGAGCCATTACCGTAGCTGCACCGATTAAGTAACTACTAAAGATCAGAAAGCTTAAGCTGGGTGACAGTGCAGCCATCAACAAAGCGATCGCCGTTAGGCAGAGCATAGCGATAATTAACCTACGTCTTTCCAGGCGATCGCCCAATGGTACGAACAGCAGTAGTCCAGAGGCATAACCCATTTGAGTTAGGGTAGGAATCCAGCCTACTTCTGAGGCAGAAGCATCAAAGCTTTCGGCGATTTGAGCTAGGATAGGCTGATTGTAGTAAAGGTTAGCTACTGCAAAGCCACAGATAATTGCCATCAACCAGAAAGTCTTAGGTTTCATTTTTTTTTGGTATTCGAGCCAGGATAATGAAGACAGTTAGATTTCTCTTCTCATTGCTCGATAACAGTTTTACTGTAACTCCATTCACATTAAATGTTAATATGGCTTTTTAGCCAAACACTTTTGCGCTATAAGCAAAGATAAGCTTAAGCTTATACCTGGCGCTATTAAGCACTTGGGAACAAATACTGTGATCGTTGGATATATTTGCCTCAATCACAAAGTACTAAAATCAAAGATTGAGCTGATTATCTGAGATTTTATAGGGGTTGAAATCCACAGGAAATATTTTTCTTTCAGAAGCAGCAGTCGCTTAAAACTCGGAAGATTGAGGGATCTACTTGGCTTTATTTTTAGGCGATACAAACGGATAGATCACTTACTCATAGCTGGAAGTAAGAATGGGGTTGTTTAAAATTGATTGCGCCAAAATATGACACTGAATCTCATCCTTAAATTGCCATACCTACATTGCTGAGATTTTGTAGTTTGTTAATGCTGGTTTCTCCATTAGCTGTTTTGATTGTCATGATCAAAAAACGGAAAACTTGCTTCCAAGACCGTGATTAATCAAGTGGTTAGCTGCCACAGCTTTGTCAAGCGAGGGTATCTTTTTCACAATTTAAAGACAAATTTGATTTGTCAACAGCTTACTGAATTCGCTCTTAGCTTTCCATGACTACAATCAATTCTGCATTAGTCATTATTGGTTATTAACCAATCTTCATTCAGTGTAATACTTCTTTTTTTGCGGGTAATCATGCCCTCTTCTTGAAGACGTGCCAGAGTTCTGGAAAGAGCTTCTGTCGATAGACCCAATTCAATTGCCATGTCTTTGAGAGGATGCTGTAAAACTAGAGTTCGGCTTGACGATTCTACCTTAAGCAGCAGGTAATGGAGCAAGCGCTCCCGTGCCGAGCGAATACTTCTTAAATCCAGCAAAGTTTTTATTGTTTTAAATCGATAGATTAGTTGATTTATGTAGAGGGTTGCTAAATCAGGAAGGTTCCTCAAAGCTTGATGAAAAACTTCTTTATCAATAACCGCCAGACGAGAAGGTAGATCGGCGATCGCAGTACACAAATAGGTATCGGCAAATAAAGCTACTTCAGCAAAGCTTTCTCCTGGTCGAATAAATAAATGGTTAATAATGCGCTCTTGAGTAAAACTAACAAGTCTTAACTGACCTTCTAGCAGAAAATAAATTGATTTGGATGTTTCTTCTTGTTGAAAGATAATTTGTTTAGCAGCAATATCTTTGTAAGTTGCTATATTTTGTAACTCTGCGGGAAGTTTCTCGAAAGTCAAATAATCCATAAGCATCACCTTCTTTTGTTTGATAAATAGCGTTCGATCTTGTGTGATTTGATACCAAGATAAATAGAAAAAAACATTTATCATTGCCTTACTTATGTTGAAAGAATTATGAAAGTCTAAGAATTATCTTTTTTTAACTATTAAATAAAATTTGATTTTAGCTTTCGGCAAAGTAACGAGATGACTCAGGAAAAACAATTTTTCTTGAGCAAATTTGAGATTGTTTTTATTTCCTTTCTGGAATCACATTTTTAGCTTAACTCTATTCAAATAAGATGTTAATATGACTATTATGCAAAGTATTTTTGCGTCATATGCAATAAAATTTTTAGAAATAAATCTGATGGATCAGTTTGCTGCTATGCAGGCATTTGCCAAAGTGGTGGAGACAGGGAGCTTTTCGGAGGCATCTCGGCAGTTGGGAGTAGCAGTTTCTTCTGTTACCCGTCAGGTAAACTCCCTAGAAAAAATGCTGCACACTCAACTAACCAATCGCTCGACTCGCAGCGTGACTCTTACTCCCCAAGGGCGTAAATATTATGAAAAAGTCATCCAGATTCTTCAGGATGTTGAAGCAGCCAATCTCTCAGTAGCGGAACAAGATGAAGTTCCACGAGGCTTATTGCGAGTTAGTTTACCTGTTGCCTTTGGGCGTTTGTATATCTCGCCTTTAATTCAAGATTTTCTAAAGCAATATCCTGAAATGAAACTAAATTTGACCCTGAGTGATACACTCGCCAATCCCGTAGAGGAAGAACTGGATTTGGTAATTCGCTTCGGTAATTTAGATCGCTCTGGTGCTAGTTGGCTGGTGCGTAAAATTGCTTCTTACACACGTAAAGTATGTGCCAGTCCACTTTATCTACAGCAGTATGGCATTCCCAAACATCCCAACGATCTAGTCAATCACAATTGCTTGTGCTTTAGCTATTCTACAGGTTATGAAATCTGGCGATTTAAACGAGGTAAGGAAGTGTGTGAAGTTAGAGTCAATGGTTCGCTGGTGGCAAATAATTCAGAAGTCCTTCGTCAAGCTTGTTTGGATGGTGCGGGTTTAATTCTGATGCCTACTTGGTTGATTGGAGGAGATATCCAAGCAGGAAATTTAAAAGCTATCTTAAAAGATTTTCAATTTGATCCTCATCTGGATATGGATACAGGTATTTATGCTCTTTATCTATCAAATCGGCGACATTCTTTAAGAGTTAAAACTTTTATCGATTTTTTGACTCAACATTTACCTAATTTACCTGTCTAGAATGATCTTGAGTGACTGGTTCTCAAAATAGAAAGAACTTAAACGAAATTGTTGCTGAAAGCATATATTGTATGCTGGCAATTTGTATGCTTCCAGTTGCGTTTAGCAGGAACGAAGTAAGATCTTGCGTTCGGTTTCACTGACCATCACAGTTTCAATTATCTCACCAGTAACTTGTGTGCCATCTGATAAATTAACTGTCCACTGTTGCCCAATAGTTAAGATCGGGCATTCCCCTTCTACTTCTTCCCATTTGAGATATGTTCCATCTAAATAGTAATCAAAGATGCAGAAATGTATTGTTCTTGATGTATTGTTAGTATTCATGATGATTAACTCCTAAATTTTGCTTAAATGCTTGATTAATCACTAGCAGTCTTTAGCTTTGCTCGTGATTGAATGTCCTATCAGATATTTGCCCGTTCAAAGTTCCCTTGTTCTCAATGCGCCTCTAACAAAAATGCTCTGCGCGAATCAAATTAATACTATTGAGCTTGACTTTAAATTAACTCGGCATTGCCAAAATCGCGATCGCCCGAGGCATATTATTGCAGAAAAGTTTCGACATTTATTCGTTGGTTAGCTGTCGGTCTTTTGTAGCAGGGATTCGAGAATTCTTCTAAGGTTAATAGCTACTAAAGATTCACAACTTCCTCAAATTATCTCTCTACAATTACGAATGTAGCTCGATAGTCAATGACTTCAATGAGCTTTAACTATCACAGTTCGAGGGGCAACTATCTATCTTTAATATATTATTGATTAATAGTAGATGGAACTTTTTCTACATAAAAAGTCAACCAAGGCAATGGCTGATAATTATTTCAAATATATGCAAAAAATTTTTAGTTTAGGAACTGAATCAAATTGCGGAAAGTTAGCTTCAAGCAGAGCATATTTTACTTAGCAAAAACTATAATAGTTTGATTTTTAACATTACGAGAAATGACTAAAGAGCAACTTGACCTGAGAAATGCACTCCAATCAATTGCCCATATTATCTTGCCAGATAAAAATGGGGCTGACATAAGGGTAGACAGCAGATGTCCCGAAACAGATACCCCACTTCACATATTTGTTTGGCGAGATGAGTTAGAAAATGTCCAGCTCCTACTGAGGAGTGGAGCAGATGTCAATGCTATTGGTGATATGGGTCAAACTCCTTTACATATTGCAGTTGATCAACAATCTCTCAAGATTATTAATGTCCTAATTAATTCTGGAGCTAACCCACATATTCGTTCAGAATTTGGCACGACAGCTTTTGAAGATGCAAAAGATATTGGTGGCGAAGTTTATCGCTTAATCAGAAGTTACTGTTCTAGATAAGTACTCTTCACAAATTCCTCAGATTGTTCTTTTAAGCTTAAGCTTTAATATCAGCGATCGCTGCGATTTAGTTAGAACAACTACAGAATGAATCGATTTGACATCCATCATTATGGACAGGAGCAACTCATCGAATTAAATCCAGAGATAATTTTAAGATTTACAGTGATCGCCAGTAATGTCCCAACTAGGGAAATACAGGTTTTCGATGGAAAATGAATCTTGGTAAGTATCGGTTTGAAAACCTTTAGATAAATGCTATTCAAATAATTACTTAAGAGTTAGATATCATAACTATTAGGGGCAATTAACAAAATTCTGAATTGAAATGGTATTAGGTAAGCTTTTTCCAGCCAAGCAAGATAAGTGGCAGTCAATCGTCAAGCAGTTGGTCGAGATCGTCGGTAAAAATGGGGTAGTGCAACGAAAGGAAGAACTTCTTACCTATGAATGTGATGGTTTAGCTAGCTATCGTCAACGCCCTGCTCTAGTGGTCTTACCACGCACAACAGAAGAGGTGGCAGCTACGGTTAAGGTGTGTCACGATCTCAATCTGCCTTGGGTTGCCAGAGGTGCGGGAACTGGTTTATCTGGAGGAGCCTTGCCCCATGAGAATGGAGTTTTGATTGTCACCGCCCGCATGAATCAAATTCTTCAGCAAGACTTTGATAATCACCGTATTACGGTTCAGCCAGGAGTAATTAATAACTGGGTAACTCAAGCCGTTAGTGGTGCTGGATTTTATTATGCTCCCGATCCTTCTAGTCAGATTATTTGCTCTATTGGGGGTAATGTGGCGGAAAATTCTGGGGGAGTTCACTGTCTTAAATATGGCGTGACAACTAATCATGTTCTGGGTTTAAAGATAGTCACCACCGACGGTTCAATTATCGATGTGGGGGGCATGATTCCTGAGATGCCTGGATATGATTTGACAGGTTTATTTGTAGGTTCAGAAGGAACTTTGGGGATTGCCACCGAAATTACCTTACGTATTCTCAAGCGTCCTGAATCAGTATGTGTGGTGTTGGCAAATTTTCCGACAGTGGAAGATTCTGGGGTAGCAGTAGCAGATATTATCAGTGCAGGGATCATCCCCGCAGGGATGGAAATTATGGATAACTTGAGCATTAATGCGGTGGAGGATATTGTCGCCACCGGTTGTTATGACCGCAATGCCGAGGCGGTGTTATTAGTGGAATTAGATGGCTTAAAAGTAGAGGTTAAATCTTATAAACAGCAAGTTGAGGCAATTTGTCGTCAAAACAATGCCACTGGCATTACTACTGCTAACGATATTGATACCCGTGCCAAACTCTGGAAAGGTCGAAAAGCGGCTTTTGCTGCTGCGGGTCACATAAGTCCTGATTATTTTGTTCAAGATGGGGTAATTCCACGCACCAAGCTGGCAGAAGTCTTATCAGAAATCAATGCTCTGAGCGATCGCTATGGCTATAAAATTGCCAATGTCTTTCATGCTGGCGATGGCAACCTTCATCCCTTAATTCTTTACGATAATGCTGTTCCAGGTGCATTTGCTACCGTAGAAGAAATTGGCGGCGAAATACTCAAACTCTGTGTTGATGCAGGAGGAAGTTTATCGGGGGAACATGGCATTGGTGCTGATAAGAATTGCTACATGCCCTATATGTTCAATACTATCGACCTAGAAACCATGCAGTTGATTCGCGCTGCACTCAATAGCAAAGGTTTAGCTAATCCAGATAAGATTTTTCCCACACCTCGAAGTTGCGGTGAAGCTGCTAATGCTCAAAAAAGCTCTCAATTTAAAAATGCCCAATGGTTTTAAATCAACCTTAGTTAGTTTTAAACCATTAATAAACTGTCAATTGATGATAGATAGAATAATTTACCAAGCCTGATTTGTGATTAAGCTGCTCTAACTCGCAACTAATTTTGACTGCGCTAAATCCCTAATCAAAGGGGTGCGAGCCATAATATATCTACTCAAAATATCTAAATCTTCATGGGAAAGAGGCGCTATTCCTTCTACTTGTCGGATGAGATTTTGTACTAGTTCCTCATCAGATAATCTGGCAATAGTATAAGGGTTTGAAGTCTCTACAAATCGCCACATTCTTCGCAATACAGTAGTATTCAAAATCATCATCCTCACTTCAAGCTGCACAATCATACTAGCTCAAATATAAAGAAAGTCTTAAGAAAATAGTGTTTTTGGTAAACATATCTACACATCTTAAAAGATTAGTTCTATTTAACCAGCTTTAAGGGTTGGATATTGCGAAGACCACGATAGATTAATGGAGCGATAAATTATCTTGAATCACGGGATTTAGTTTTGCTGATTAAAACCTAAACAGCGCGGTAAGCAGGGAAAAACTCTGACTCTTCTAGCTCCTCAACAGATTTATTGATTGATTTTGCCCTGAACTGAACTAGGTCATCATATCTTGCAGAATCAATAACTGAGCGCAAGGTAAAGAAATTATGTCTTTGCTTAGAAAAGCCAGACTTGAAGGTGTATAAATTGTCTTTTTTTCCGCCAACACCACCTCCAATATGTAAATATTTATTGCCTCTCGCCTTTGCCCACAAACGCATCTGGTGTAATAGCAAATTAAAAGGAGATTGCTTTAAAAATTCTGTTCTGGTACCGCCTAAATGAGCCTGAACAATACCGCAAGACTCAAAAAAGATGCAGGCACATACTATCTTGTCTGCTAACTCCACTACTCCGAGGTGAACTTTATCCCCCAGCTTAAGCAAACCTGTAAAATAATCGCGACTAAAATAATAGCTATCTTGGGCTTGCACGCGATTCATCGTCTCTTCATAGATCGCTATAAATTCGTCTAGGTATGCGTCAAGAGAGACAGTTCTGGCAGTTAGTCCCAATCTAATACATTTATTGATCGTACTCTGATGCCCGCGACGAGTTTTTGCCCAGATTTTGTCTTCATCCAATGTTAAATCAATGGAGACAGTCTGACCGTTTTCCTTGAGGGGATCTGAAGTAAAGACCTTGGCGAATTGCTCTCCTAAAATGGGATGCAACCTCAGAAAAGCAGAACAAACGCCTCGTGCTTGTAAAGTTTGGCGGAATTTTTGCAGTGCAAAGTCAGGAAACTCTGGATTATTGATTGCGGCATCACTCATCAAGATCCCAGGATAACCATAGGGGGAAATGACATCATAAATTTCATTTGCAGAGCAGTTGATTACATCTGAACAAGAGCGCAATAGATAAGGAGCAAAAAAGATTTTCTCATCATCCTCTAGCAAAAAGGCTTCGGGAATGGTTTGAGTGCGTTGAGCATCTAAAGCAACATATTCGGGAAGATGATAAACGTCGTGGGGCAATTTTGACAAAGTTTCCAACCACGAAAAATTATTGACATCTAAAGTAGCGATTTTCATTGCTGGTGAAGAGTTACTTAGTAGGTTAATTTAAAAAGTTGTAATTATTTTTAGGACTTCTAACTTGAGGCAGCTTACAAGGCTTAACTGGATTGATCAAAGCTAGACAAAAATTAAGCCGACCAGACGACAGGAAATACTTGAGGATCGCTAAAATCAGGATTTCCGTTTGGTAATCGACGACATAGCTGTTCATCAAAAATGTGAATTTCCCTGCCTTGGGAATTAAGATATGGGCGATAGTGATTATCTCGATCTTGAAGGTGAACTGCCAAGGCTTGACGGTACTGCTGACTACGATTGGGGTAACTGCCATGAATTGTCCAGCAGTGATGAAAACTCACCTGACCCTTTTTCAAGGTCATGGGAATTTTGACTACTTTTTTGCCTTCTTGCTGAAACTTATTAGTTATGGTGTTTAAATCAGAGTTGTTGAAATGTCTCATATTTTGTAGTCCAGACCAGCGATGGCTTTTATCCAAAACTACCAAAGGTCCCCTCTCCTCTTCACAGTCATGAAAAGGAATCCAGGCAGTCAACAGCTGATCGGAACTACAGGTTGCCCAGTAAGCACGATCGCTGTGCCAGCCAACAGTAGTATTGACTTGAACCTCAGTCTTAGCTGGGGGTTTGTATACAAGCTGATCGTCTAGGATGCGAATCTCATTTGTCCTGGCTAATCTAGCGGCGATCGCCCCAATAATAGGTTGCAGGGCAAGCTGTTTTAATTCTTTTTTTTGCAGGGAGACAAATTCGTTATTGCGAATAATATCTCCATCTGTTGGCTGCCAATTGCTATAACCGCTATCAAAAGGTAAGTCGGCGTCTTTTTCTCCTCGATAAAAAGCTTGGCTCCCTGCTATCGCCATATCGATTGCCGCTTCGGCAATTACAGGTGGTGAAATGTACCATCCATGTTCCTCATAGAAACAAACATCCTCTTCTGATGGCAAAAGAGCCTGCTGTTCTTGAGTAAGAACTTGTTCGAGAATATTCATTACTTAGTTCGGGGAATCTGAGAAAAATTTATAAACGATTTTTAAACTGCTTATATTAAGCTATTACTATACTAATAACAAACAAGAGGTTGAACAAAGTATTAAAAATAAATTAAATTACCCCCAGTTTTAGTATTTTAAATTACCTTGAGCAACCTTGGTGCTGCCCAGAATGTATCTTTACCATAGTATTATCAACTGTACACAAAAGATAAGATTGAAATCTTAAAAAGATCCAAGAATAAAACATTTAGACTATAAACATTTAATCAAGCAAAAGTTTATGGCTTGACAATTAGGATCGATTTTGACTTAAATTGTCGTAAAAAAAGCCAAGAAATTATTAATTAGAGATTGCTGAATTAGCCATCTTTAATATTTCCTGAAATCGTTGGCGATCGCTTGACTCCTGTGCCGCCTCAATAATCTCTGCTGCATGTTCAATGCTGGTGACACTAATCATCATTGAAGCCACCGCAGGGTGCAGTAGGGGAAATTGAACAGCAAACTTGGTGACTTCGGAAACTGGAATATTTAATGCCATCATTATCGATTTCAATAAGTCAAGGTCATGGGTACTGTTATTCGCTGAATTAGTAACACTTTCCGTGGTGATTGCTCCGCCGAGTAAAGGACGAATTGCCACATATCCCTGCCCCTGCTGTTCCATTGAATCTAAGAAAGGAGCCATTTCTAGCTCTAATAAATTAAGATAGGTAACTAATCCTTGACAGATAGGAAATTGCAAAACTGCTTCAGCAAAAGGGACAGAGTAGGGAAAAGAAGCCAAAGCTCCCACCTTGCCCTCATGCTGTAGCTTGGTCCAGGTTACCGCTAACTCTGACTGACATTCGGCTAAAATCGGCAGACGATGCTGGTCATCATTGGGTTGATGGCGAACTAACCATTGAACCAGATCGATTCTTTCTGTATGCAACTGTCGCAAACGCTGCTCAATTAAAGCTGCCAGCTTGGCACTATCAAATTTCATCTCATCAAAATGAGGCACGCCAATTTTGGCAATATGAACCACTTCTGCCCCAGGATGCTGAGCCTTAAACTGCTGTATTACCTGACAGAAAAAAGGATCGGTTTCATACTCGTGAGAACTATGAAAAGTATTAACGCCACTTTGATAGAGATAAGTGATTAAATCAACTGCCGTGGCTAACTCAATTCTTTGGGGATTAAGGCGCATGGAGCCAAAGGTAACAGGACTCAAATGAATTCCTGAGCGACCAAATTCTCTGCTGTTCATGATTAAAACTCTACAGTTGAGTGTCAAACGAGGGTTTGAGCTTGAGGGCTGATTTCCAGAAGAAACGTTCACTATCTTGGGTTGCCTCAAAAGCATTGCGCCCATGAATCAAGCGATCATCGTGGAAAAACACGGCTTCTCCAGGCTTGAGCTTAATCGGATAAGTTTCACCAGCGGTAACTACTTTGGTTTGCAGGAAGTTATGGAAACGTTCCACTAATTTTTTAGCAAAGTCAGTTTCCTGGGGATCGACACAGTAGTAATTGAAGTTCAAATTAGAACCAAATTCGTCAAAATCAATAATCGGTCTGCGTTTAAAGTCTTGATCCTTTGCAAAACAGACTGTTGTTTGACAAAGATCGTTTAGTAGAGAGGGATCTGATGATTTCAATAAGGTAATCAAGCGATCGGAGTCTAGAAATACCGTTGCTCCTCCTTGCTGCGCCTGATTAATACAAAAGAAAAAACTGATATAGGGGGAGTCTCCGACATAGGAGCCATCTGTATGCAGCGGTTGAGCGTTTTTACTATGGCGATAAGCATTTTGGATACTGCTGTCGTATCTAATTTCTAACCATTTTTTGCCAATTCTTTTCCCTGTAATCGGGTCTTCTGAGAGGAGCATACAGTCCCCAATATTATCGGATACTCGATCCCAAAAGTCATTGAGGCTGATACTTTGATCGACTCCTATAGTTTGGACAATTTTACTGGTTTGTAACTCTGTCCAGATTTGTTGTGAAAACTGTTCCAGGGTCATTCCTGGTAAAAACTCAATTTGACTATGCAGTTTTTGGAATTTGGCGGTGGTTAGCATTGGTTGAATCTTAATTTTATAATGACGATTTAAAATGTAAAGCTCAAGCAAAAATCTGAAATATAGTCATTGAAGTAGTTTATCGCTAAAGGTTTAAGATGTAATTTGAGCATCGCAATTATTATCTGATTAGGATATCTCAAATACAGATAATCACTTCAAATTGACTAAAGCTACTTTCTAAGGACTCAATCGAATTATTGTTTGGAAGTACCCATGAATTCAGTCATAGTGGTATTTTGATCTTCGTCAACTCCTTCTTTGGTCAGGATTTTACTTACTGTTTGAGCGAGAATCTTTAAATCTAGCCAGAGACTCCAGTGATCGATATACCATAAATCTAGCTGAAACTTTTCTTCCCAGGTAATTGAATTACGACCGTTGATTTGCGCCCAGCCAGTTATACCAGGAGTTACCGAGTGCCGTCGTGCTTGCTCTGGAGTGTAGCGCTCTAAATATACGGCAATAAAAGGGCGGGGTCCTACAAAGCTCATATCTCCTCTGAGAATATTCCACAGCTGGGGTAGTTCATCTAAACTAGTTTGGCGCAAAAATTGCCCCAGGGGAGTAAGACGCTTCATGTCAGGAAGTAATTTTCCTTGACTATCCTTTTCATCAGTCATGGTACGAAATTTATAAAAAGTAAAGGTCGAGTTATTCTTGCCTCCTCGTAGTTGAGCAAAAATCACGGGACCACCCATATTAAAGTAGATGGCGATCGCCAAGATTAAGATAAATGGTGCCAGGATTAGTAGCATGATCGCTGACAGCAATCTATCTACCAAAGATTTAATTATTTGACTGAGCATCTTTGAAATTATTGCTTAAACTTAATGACGGTTATATTTTGGACAAACTAGAAAAATAAAATGGTTAAAGTGACTTGAGGCTGACAAATATTTAGTTATTGCCGCGAAATTCTCCTCCTTCTGTACTGTAGCCTTCTTGGTCAATATCTTTTGTCATAGTGCGAAACTTGCGAAAGGAAAATACCTGACCATCTTTGCCAGGACGATCCTAGTAAACAAAATTGGTGTAACCATCTGAAGATAAATTACGATCGCAATCATCATAATCAAGGGAGAAAGTATAATTAATGCCAAGGCTGCGATTAAGCGATCAGCGATCATTTTGATTAATTTGCTCATGTAGAAATTAAGTTTAAAAGTGAGTTTGAATTTTAGATTTTATTTAGATTTTATTTTTGTAGCCTAAAAGGGGTTCTTGGCGGAGATTCTGCATTATGTACTCAAAGCCTGGTCATAGATGCGGGCATAATACTCAATAATGAGATTAACATCGTAAGTCGCCATTTTTTGCCGACCATTAGCTCCCATCTCAGCAGCTTGATCGGGATGATCGAGTAGCTGAGAGATCGCCTGTGCCAGCCCGTCGATATCGCCAACATTGACTAGCAAACCACAGTTATCGGCTAACAGATCTTGAATTCCCCGAATCTTGGTGCCAATTACTGGAGTAGCTGCGCAAAAAGCCTCCATAATGCTGCGAGGTAAGCCTTCTCTCTGAGAAGTTAGCAACATGGCGTAGCTGGCACAAATTAAAGCAGGAATATCGTAGCGAAACCCTAGAAAATGAACCTGTTGTCCTAATCCCAGCTGATGGGCTAGCTGTTCCATTTCAGTACGAGTTTGACCATCTCCAGCAAAAGCCAGATGTACTTCAGGACGGTTGAGCTGTTGGAGAGCCTGTAGCTGATCCCGATGACGTTTGTTTGGTGTAAACTCAGCCACGGTTAGTAGTAATATGTCGGCTGGTTTGAGCTTTAATTCTTGATGGATTGCTTCAATTTCCGACTCGCTGACTTGATCATGGTCATACTTATCTAGCTCTAAGCCAATGCCAGGAGTATAAAAAATCATCGATTCGGGTAGGAGACGATGGCGTTTCGCCGCTGCTTCATCTTCACGATTAATTGTAATTAAATAATCTGTCCAGCCTCCTGCAAGCCGTTCCAAATTCAAAAATATAAAATTGGTTAAGGGGTTCCCTTGTTGGTGAAAATGAAAGCCATGAACAGTATAAATAACTTTTGGTTTGTGTTTAATTGGTAACCTACTAATGGCATAACGGGCTACAAAAGCAGCTACAGGGGTATGGACATGAACTAAGTCATAGTTGCCCTGAATCACAATTTGCTGGAATTTGGGTACGGCATTGACTAAATTACGCGGATCGAGAGGGTTGCGAGACCAGGGGACATCCCACACCCGATCTAATTCTGCTACACAAGCCTGATTGCTAGTAATATCAACCGCCACGCCGTCTACTTGCCAACCTTGATGACGAAAAAAGCGGACAAAAGGGAGTATAAAATCTTCGATCGCTCCCGAGATAGTCGTAACTATTAGCAGCTTAGTCATAGTTGATTCCCAAAAGATGGCAATAAAATTGTGACTTATAAAATTACTATTGTCGTTTAATTTACTGCTATATTTGGCTTGATAACAAGACTATCTGATTAATCATGGCGATTTTAGTAACAGGAGGAGCAGGATATATTGGCTCCCACTCAGTTTTAGCATTACAACAAGCAGGTTACGAAGTAATTGTACTAGATAACTTAGTATATGGTCATCGAGACCTGGTCGAAGGTGTGCTGGGGGTAGAATTAATTGTGGGTGACACCTGCGATCGTTCTCTGTTGCGACAATTATTTGCCGAACATCAAATTGAAGCTGTGATGCATTTCGCTGCATATGCTTACGTGGGGGAATCAGTTACCAAGCCTGCAAAATATTATGACAATAATGTCATTGGAACTTTTACCTTATTAGAAGCCATGCGAGAAGCTGGAGTTAATCGCTTTGTGTTCTCTTCGACCTGCGCTACCTATGGTGTGCCTGAATCAGTTCCGATCGTTGAAGATCAGCCCCAGCAACCGATTAATCCATATGGTGCAACAAAATTGATGGTAGAACGAATTTTACAAGACTTTGATCAGGCTTATAATTTTCGTTCAGTATGCTTGCGCTATTTTAATGCGGCAGGTGCCGATCCCGAAGCACGGCTGGGGGAGGATCATAATCCCGAAACGCATTTAATTCCCTTGGTCTTGCAAACTGCTTTAGGTCAACGTGAATCAATTTCGATTTATGGCGCCGATTATAATACCCCTGATGGTAGTTGTGTCAGAGACTATATTCACGTCATGGACATTGCCCAAGCTCACATTCTGGCTTTAGAGTATCTCCTGCAAGATGGTAAAACTGACTTTTTTAATTTGGGTAATGCTAGCGGTTTCTCGGTTAAGGAAGTAATTGAAACTGCTCGTAAGATTACAGGAAAAGAGATTAAAGCTGAAGTTAGCGATCGCCGTCCAGGAGATCCACCTGCTTTAGTAGGTAGCGGTGCTAAGGCACAACAGATTTTGGGTTGGAAACCTCAATACTCGGATCTAGAAGATATTATTTCTCATGCCTGGCAATGGCATCAAAAACGACATCTCGAAGTGTTAAACAATTAATCTAAACTTATATTTAAAGCGCTTTAAAGCTGCCGATGAAGATTTTTATGGCTGCTAGCTTATTGAGAAAGCAGCTAATATCAAATTTAGTTTGATTTAAACATTAGATACATTTGCCTTCAATTGGTGCTCCACTAATCGTCAAGTTAATGTATTGCTAGCTACTCAAACATGCAATATGGAATTTTAATCCCTATTTCTAACTTAGTTGATGAAGATAATTGTTTGTGGTTTTAACCCTTGAAAAAGTACGAGGGTCTTCACATACATGAGCTTTATTAAATTCAATTACCCATAAATTTACTATAACTTTATTACTGAAATAAGCTGATTGTTTTATTCTGATAATGATATAAGATTAATCGTAATTAATAATTAAAACTCAACCATAAAACTGATTATCATGAGTACTCATATTGTCACTGGTGTGGCAGGATTTATTGGCTCACACTTGGCAGAAACTCTCTTGAAACAAGGGACTAGTGTGAT